>NZ_JAUBPP010000012.1:0-195989 GCF_036700765.1 Microcoleus sp. S1D4 | reverse complement strand
AACGTCTTAAGTTTAACTCCAATTAGGTAACTTAATGTTTTGTTACATAGATAGTTTTTTTCCCGCCTACCTACTTACTCTAAAAACAGGGGAATGGTTGAAGGCAGATAGAACGACAATTTTTATATTCGATCAAGAGCCAAATGAACTGTGGGCTATTGTCGCTAAAGACGAAAACGGCAAAAATTTAGAGATCAGATTTCCCGCTAATCGGGGCATTGTGGGAGAAGTAGCCACGGAGAAAAAACTGGTAAATATTCCCTATGATTTCTATGATGACCCACGTTCTGTCAATGTCAAAAAATTTGACGAAAGAACAGGATATCGCTGTTATACAATGCTGGCGATGCCTCTGCTCGATGAAGGAACAGGCGAGTTAATGGCAGTAGTCCAACTGATTAATAAACTCAAGCCAAACCACAAAGATTATGATACTTTAGGCGAACAGATTGACAATGTAGGGTTTACTCAAGCAGACGAACAAGTTTTTAGAGAATTTGCCTCGTCCATTCGCTTAGTTGTAGAGTCGTCCAAATCTTTCTATGCCGCCAGTCAAAGACAACGGGCCGCCACAGCGCTGATGAACGCCATCAACGATCTTTGTCAGAGCAGTCTAGACTTAGAAGATACCCTAAAAAGGGTGATGGATCAGGCCCAAGAACTCATGAACGCCGATCGCAGTATCTTGTGGGTGCTCGACGAAGATAAAGACGAACTGTGGACGAAAATCCCGATCAGTGGCGACCTTAAAGAACTTCGCATACCCAGAACCGCCGGTTTTGCAGGCATCGTCGCCTAATCCGGCGAACCGCTGTTGATTCCCTTTGACGTATACGACGACCCCCGCGCCGAAAATGCAAAAAAAATAGACCCAAAAACTGGCTACCGCACTTGCAGTATGCTTTGTATGCCAGTATTTAACTCAGCCCACAAATTGATTGGCGTCACCCACTTAATTAATAAAAAACGAAAAGGAGAATTCCCCCCCTACAACCCGGCAGATTGGCCACAGGCCCCCGACCAGTGGAAAGCGAGCTTCAATCGCAACGACCTGGAATTTATGAAAGCGTTTAACATCCAAGCAGGAGTAGCCCTGCAAAACGCTATCTTGTTTTCCAAGGTCAAACAAGAAGAAAACAGACATAAAGATATAGTGCGATCGCTCCCTAATGGTGTCATCTCCACAGATAAAAAAGGTAACATTATTTACCGCTAACGATCGGGCTAAACAATTGCTAGGTGGCGAGGGAGAAGTCGTAGAGGGTGTATTTTTGGGTGATTTGATTAAAATCGAGAATGAGAATTTTAGTCAATGGTTAAATGCGGCTTTGTCACCCAAAGGCGATCGAGATAGAGAGCAATATTACCGCAATCGGGTTCTATTGCCATTGCAAGGAGAACCGCAGAATATCAATCTGTGGGTTAACTCGATCGCAAGTGCGATCGAACACAAAAAAATTAACGGTGTATTGGTTATTTTGGAAAATAATTGCAGGGAAAACCAAGGATAAAATTTGGGAGAAGCAAGAAGAGTGTATTGTTGGTGAACCCGCCCAGAAGCCATATATTAATTAGCTTGGTATTTTCGGACATAAATAACCTAACTATTCCTAGTTACCAAGCTATATCCGGGACTTGAGGCGCGACTGATTCCCTGCAATATTGCGTGATTAGTGCTTGGGCATTTTTCCTGTTTTGTCCTGTGTATAAATTGTAAACTACTTCCTCATCTTGAGACGAGAGATATAACAAACCACAGTTTTTTACCCGCGAGTAAATTAAGGGAACTTTGGCAAACTCAAGTAAAGTAGCTTTTTTACGATCGCGCTTTTTCGCTTCTGGGCTATCGTGGTACTGAGACTGAAACTCTACTACTAGGCAAGGATTGTAGTTTAAGTCTGTGATTAGAGCATCGACAGCACTGGGGCTAAATAAAAACTTTTTGAGTTCCCAGTCAAGGTTGCTGACTTGTTCGCAAATTTGGGACAAGCTAACCTGTGTATGAATTTTATAGTTGTTGTCTACACAGGTATGAAGAAATTCAAGCATTCTTTCTTCGTAAGAGTTGACAAGTCTTTTGGCTTTTACAGACATTAGTTTTGCTCCAGTATCAAGTTAATGATTTGTAGTTCTATGAGAAACCCCAGGTTCCTTATCTGCTTCATCAAAATCCTAAAAGTTAGTTTCCAAAGTCCGACTAATTTCGCTGTGTTTTGCTGCTAACTACAGCCGCTTCATAATCTAATATAATTTTTACGAAATAACCCAAAAACTCTTCTAAAATAGCACTATAACTAATACATACTTGGAATGTGTAAGGAAAAAGTTTATCTTGACTGAGAACCAGATAGCTCTCGGGGTCGCTCAAAGTATTGGGGTTAAATTCATCTAAAATTCTGCTGGGTAACACAGTTCCATATCCATATCCATCTTCATCTCTTAACTTATTCAAATAAAAATCGCCTACTATTTCACCTTCCTCGAAAAGAGACCAATAGTTAGGGTGAAGTGACTCTAAAAATAAACTTTTCTTGCTTGGTAATACCCAAAAAATTCCTTTTATAATGTAACCTAGGGTTAGTTCCTCTTCGATATATGTGTGAGACTTCAGTTGCAAGAGATATGGTTCTAAAACTTCTTCAGGAATAGAAATACATAAACCCTCTTTCCGCTGACCTAAAATAAGTTGATAACGTTTATCTCCTTTCCCAGGATTCTTAAGTCTGTATCCTACATATTGAGATGTTCGTTTCTCCTCAAACTTTTCGTAGAAACCAAGTTGCTTCAGCAAACGGGTAGCTAGCGATATCAAATCCTCTCCGCCTTCAATGACCTCAATTTTGGTTGAAATCAGGCGAGGGACTCCATTTTCTACCTCAAAGCGCTGGATGAGATCGTAGATGATCTTTGACATTGACCACTTCCTAAAAATCTTGGCTAAGGTTCATAGAAATAGATTAAACCTGCTAGCCCAAGATGTCAAGTATCTTGGCTAAGATTCCTGGATTTGTCTAAACGATGGATTCCTTAAGTATTTATACGCAATAACGACGGTTGGGCATCTTTCCTCCCTTCTCCTTCTCAGCGCCTTCTGCACCCTCGGCGGTTTCCTTAACCTCCCTTTTTCCCCATGCCGCGAAACTTCCCGCTAAATTAAAGAAGGTAAAAAATTATTCAGACCCTACCAGGAGATGCCATGCCTCGCGTCAGAGCACCAGAATTCCCCGTAAAGTACCCGTGGCTTAACACCGAGAAACCTTTATCCATTGCATCCTTAAAAGGGCGTGTCGTCCTCCTCGACTTCTGGACGTACTGCTGCATCAACTGCTTGCACGTCCTCCCAGACTTAAAATACCTCGAACAAAAATATAAAGATTCCCTCACAGTTATCGGCGTGCACTCGGCTAAATTTGAAAACGAAAAAGAAGTAGAAAATATCCGCCAAGCTATCCTCCGCTACGATATTGAACATCCCGTAATCGTAGACAGTGGCATGAAAGTTTGGCAAAGCTACGCGGTTCGCGCTTGGCCGACTTTAATGGTGATCGATCCTGAAAGTTATGTCGTCGGCTTTGTTTCCGGCGAAGGCAATAGAGAAGCACTTGATGAGTTAGTTGGCAAGTTAATTGCTGAATACAAAGATAAAAAGGTGCTCAACTTTAAACAACTCAGTTTTAGGTTAGAAAAACAGCGCAAACCTGTATCAACACCGCTGGCTTTTCCCGGTAAAGTGCTGGCATTTGCCATTACTTCAATGGAAGCAAAACAGCTTGACCAAAATGAAGCGCTTTTGGGCGAAATGACTGAGGACAATCAATCTGTAGATGAAACTGTATTGCCGGGGCCTGCGAACTCAGTTCAACAAAGCTTGGTTGGTTCTTGCTTGTTTGTTGCAGATTCTGGACACAATCGAATTGTTGTTAGCTCTACTGAAGGTGAAGTGCTGCACGTCATCGGTACGGGGAAAGCGGGTTTAACTGATGGCAAGTTTGAAGAAGCTGAGTTTTCTGCCCCTCAAGGTATGGCTTTTGATGCAGAAAGTCAAATTCTTTATGTTGCTGATACGGAAAATCACGCTCTCAGAAAGATTGATTTTACAACTGAGCGGGTGGAAACTGTTGCTGGTACTGGCGAACAAAGTCACGAAATTGCACCCCGCAGCGGCAAGGGTTTAGAAACGCAATTGAATTCGCCTTGGGATTTAGAAAGGGTTGGAAATAGACTTTTTATTGCAATGGCGGGTTCCCACCAAATTTGGGAAATGCAGTTAGACACTGGCACGATCGCCACTTATGCAGGTACGGGCCGGGAATCTTGTGTTGACGGAAATCTGGCAGAATCTGCTTTTTCTCAGCCCAGCGGCTTGGCTACGGATCGATCGGAGTTGTTTGTTGCTGACAGCGAAATTAGTTCGATTCGCGCCCTCGGTGTAGATGAAGACCCGAAGGTGCGTACTGTCTGCGGTAGCGGTGAACTGTTTGGTTTTGGGGATAAAGATGGCCGCGGTGAAGATGTGAGATTGCAGCACTGTTTGGGTGTGGAATACAGTCAAAATTATCTGTGGGTTGCTGATACTTACAATCACAAAATTAAGCGGATAGACCACCGCAGCGGTACTTGCATAACGATGATTGGAGATGGTACTGCAGGTTTGGCTGACGGTACTGGTCTCAAGGCTCGGTTTTCTGAACCTTCAGGCTTGAGCGCGATCGGGTCTCATTTGTTTGTTGCTGATACAAACAATCACGTCATTCGGCGAGTTGAGTTGGATACGCTGGAAGTCACAACTTTAGATTTAGGGGGTTTGTGCGTGCCGGATGTTTGTCTTCCTGATTGAGCCGATCAACTTTGGGAGCATCTGTGCGGAGAGTCAATCCGACGAAAATGGCAGCGATAGCACTTGGATTTTTCACAGCGAATACTCCTGCAAAACCGAGTGCGATCGCCAGTATTCAATAATCGCTAAAATCTAAAATTCTGAATTGCTCAGCAACCGCACTATTTTTTCGGCATCGTTCAATTCCCCGACTATTCGTCGCACCGGTTTTGGCCAAATTTTAATCAAAGTAGGTGTTGCTGAAATCTGATCCGCCTCAGCTTGTTCGGGATGTTTTAAAACATCAATTACTTTTAAAGTGTAGGGAAGATTGAGGGATTGTTCTAACAATTGATGTAATGTTTCGAGGGTGCGTTCGGTACTCTGGTTGATGCCGGAAACAAACAGCCGCAAAACGTATCCTAGAGTTGGTGGCGGTGGAGTGATGGCTGCGGGTTGGGGAAGCGCTACCTGCAGAGATTGTCCAAAGCGCGAGGGAGGTACGATCGGGAAACTGCCAAAGTCCGATCGCCCAACCGAGAGGGGATACTGTACAACTAAGTCGTGATTTTCCCAGAGTTCGGGGAATTGTTTGTAATAAGTGGCGATCGGCATCGGTTCGCACATTTCGTCGCTGCGGGCCTCCCAAACCAAGTCCCCAGTGCCAAAAATGGCATTCAGCAGCGTTTGATGGCGCAGCACCGGCGGGTATGCCTCGGCGACAACCCGCAACTCTCGATCGATCCGATCACCCCAACAGTCAACGGTGGCCGTGTAGCAAGGTATCAAAAAATGTGGCGGTTCCGACAAACCGAGTATTTCCTGTAAAGCTACGCACAACTGCAAGTGCCACTGATTTTGCTTGCGGGGGTCTATGCAATAGATTAAGTCTCCCCCCGGTGTAAACAGCGCAATGCCTTTGAAAAATTCCGGCAAACTCGGGCGATCGACTTTCATTGAAGTACACACATAAAAGTTAACTTTTAACAGTTAACTGTTAAAAGTTAAAAGTTAACACTCGAATTTTAGACTCGACCTCGGAGCATCTGAGCCATTTCGTTCGGGGCCGGCGAGTTTTCTACACAAAGCTCTTCAGTAATCCGGCCTTCTTGATAAAGACCGTAGAGCGACTTATTCATCGTCGTCATGCCTTCATAAGTATCTTTGATCATGATTTGATTAATTTCCTCATTCTGCCCCTTCAGAATGTATTCCTTAACCACGTCGGTATTGATCAGAACGTCGTGAAAAGCTGCCCGCTTGCCATCTGTGGTTTTGCACAGCAGTTGAGCAATAATCGCCACTAGGGATTCGGAAATTGACACCCGTATGGCCTCTTGTTCTTCCGCCGCGAACATATCCAGAATCCGGTTCAGGGTTTTAATCGCACTGTTGGTGTGCAGGGTTCCTGCAACTAAGTGACCGGTTTGAGAGGCTTTGAGGGCGATTTCCACCGTCTCTCTGTCCCGAATTTCTCCGACTAGCAGCATATCCGGGTCTTGTCGCAGTGCGCCTTTGAGAGCATTCATAAACTTGAGGGTGTGCCTGCCGACTTCGCGGTGCTTGATCAAGGATTTTTTGCTTTCGTGTACAAATTCTACCGGGTCTTCGATCGTAATGATGTTGTAGGCTTTATTCTTGTTGATGTAGTCGATCATGGCGGCCAAGGTGGTAGACTTGCCCGAACCTGTCGGGCCCGTCACCAAAATCAGTCCTTTGTGGTAGCCGCATATTTTCTTAAAGACATCTGGCAGCTTCAATTCCTCCATTGTCATGATTTTGGCAGGAATTAGCCGCAGCACCATCGCCGGGCCTGCCAAGGAGTCCATGCAACTGATCCGGATGCGGACAAAGCCGAAGTCGAAAGCGCCGTCAAAGTCTAGGGTTTTTTGGAAAATTTCTATTTCTTCATCGCTCATGCACTCGCGCAGCCAGCCAAAAAACGTATCTAAATCTGTCTGTGGATAGCCGATGTCGGCAATTTCGCCCCTGGTACGGAAGCGAGGGAATTCGTTTACTCCGAGGTGAAGGTCGGATACTCCTTCTTCTTTGGCTCGGATTACTAGCTCTTTCAAACTCGGAACTCCGCCGTTGCTAGAGTTGGGGTTTTTAGGTGTGGCTGAAGATTGAGGCGCTGGTGCGGGCGCTGGCGCTGGTGCGGGCGCTGGTGCGGCTGCGGGCGCTGGTGGTGGGGGGGGCATTCCTGCTGCTCTGGGAATGCCTGGGAGGGGAGGGCGGGGCAGCCCTGGAGGTGGGGGTGCTCCGGGTACGGGCGGGCGAGGTGCTGGCGGGTGCTGTTGTGTCATATGCGCTACCTTGGTTTGCTGAGAAGGCTGACTCGAACAGAGGATTTGTGGAAGTGGCACAATGCCGATCGCCCGAAGAGCGTCTCTTTCACAAAAGCTGGACTCTTCCGATCAGTCTATCCCAAAAGAAGAGCACACGGCGTTGCACCTGTAAGGAAATATTCTGCCCCTTGCAGGATGCGAGTCAAATCGAGCTACTATCGAATATGGATTTTCGACATGGGAAATATTGTTTTACAGCCCACATTTTTACTTAGTAAGCAAGTATAAAATGATACTCAATAAAGCCGTTAAGGACTTAAACCGATGAATTCTGTCGATCGGGCTTTTACTCCAGCCCTGGAATTAGCGAAATCGATCCGCGATCGGGAAGTATCGCCTCTAGAAATTGTCAATCTGTACTTGGAACGGATCGATCGATTAAACCATCAGCTTGGTAGTTATTTTACAGTAACGGCCGATCGGGCGATCGAACTAGCGACAGCGCAAACCGAACACCTAGCAGGCTTAAACAAGTCAGAGGAATTGCCACCGTTTTTCGGAGTGCCGATCGCCATCAAAGACTTGACACCAGTTGCCGACATTCCCTGTACTTACGGAGTTCAGGCATTGCACGGTAACATATCTCCCTACAACGAGTCAGTAGTCTGGCGGATCAAAGCAGCCGGATTTAACATTCTGGGCAAAACAGCAACCTCTCAAATAGGCTCATTGCCTTACACCGAGCCCCCAGGTTTCCGGCCCGCGCGCAATCCCTGGAATTTAGGCTACACGCCCGGAGGTTCCAGCGGCGGCTCAGCAGCGGCTGTAGCGGCCGGTTTGTGCGCGATCGCCCAAGGTTCAGACGGCGGCGGTTCGATCCGAGGCCCAGCTTCCGCCTGCGGTTTAGTCGGCATCAAACCATCGCGCGGGCGAGTTTCCTGGGCACCAGTCGGAGACTACCTAAGCGGCATTTCTGCCAACGGCCCTCTAGCGCGTACCGTGGCTGACGCGGCCGCACTTTTGGATGTAATGTCAGGGTACACAACCGGCGATCCGTACTGGCTACCAGACCCAAATCCCACGTTTCTAGAGTCTGCCAGTGAAAAATTGGGCAAGCTGCGAATTGCTTTTTCTACCAATATTGCTCCCGTCGGTGAGGCAGCGCCTGTGTGTCAGCAAGCGGTGCTCGATACCGTAAAATTATTGGCAGATTTGGGTCACGATGTCGAACCGGGATGCCCTGATTTTACGGGTTTAATCGAACCCTTTACAGTAATTTGGCAATCTGGGGCGGGTGCAAGCGGCATTCCCAGCAAAGTTTTGGAACCGATGAATCGCTGGTTGTTGGAAAGAACTGTTTCTGCGGGAGAATATCTGCGGGCGGTGAATCAAATGCAGGTTATTTCACGGCGGATTGTGGGATTCTTTGAAAATTTTGATGTCTTAGTTTTACCGACTTATATGCACTCGCCAATTGGCATCGGCGAGTGGGCTGATTTGAGTTGTGAGGAAACTTTGCAGCGGATTATTAATTGGGTTGCTCCTTGTCCGCCATTTAATGCTAGCGGTTTGCCTGCGATCGCACTTCCGGCAATTTTAGATGATAACGGTTTACCCGTGGGCATTCAAATTATCGGGCGGCCGGCAGCGGAAGCAACTTTAATTGCTTTGGCGGCGCAGATGGAAGCAGCAAAGCCTTTCCCAGTTTTGAATTTTCAATAGGTTTGTAGTGAGGACTAAAGTCCTTGGATTTAGATAAAGACTAAAGTCCTCACTACAAACCGATATTTTGCTAAAAAACCGAGTCAATTCCGGTCAATTGTAGTTATCAACAATAACAACTGCAATTTTTCCAAAATCCCTCTTTAGATTGATAAATATTTAGAGTTTTTAGGGAAAAATTAGTAGCAATTCTGTGCGAATATGTAGGATAAAAATTTATGCTAGCTTCCGGGCCAATTACCGCTCCAGTTCCCGTTTTTCTGGTTCTTTTAGCAATCATGCTAATCGCCCCTCTAGTATTTGAGCGCTTGCGATTGCCGGGAATAGTCGGTTTGATTATTGCTGGCGTAATTGTCGGCCCCAACGGTCTCAATTTGCTGCAACGAGACGCTACTATTGTTTTGTTAGGTACTGTAGGATTGCTGTTTTTGATGTTCCTAGCGGGACTGGAAACTAGCCTCGATGACCTCAAACTAAATGCTGACAAAGCTATCATATTTGGCCTGGCTACTTTTGCCCTACCGATGATATTGGGGACTGGAGCAATGCTGCTGTTGGGGTATAGCTTGCTTGCTTCAATTTTAGTCGCTTCTTGTTTAGCTACCCACACGCTTTTAGCCCTACCAATTTTGACAAAATTGGGATTGATGCGAACTCAGACTATTACTGCGACTTTGGGCGGGACTTTAATTACAAATGTCTTGGGACTGTTGGTGCTGGCAATTGTTGTTAAAGCTCACAAAGGAAATCTGACTCTCGATTTTTGGCTGTTTCTAATTCCATCTCTTGCTATTTACACTTTTGCTACTTTGTGGGGAGTCCCCAAAATCGGCCGCTGGTTTTTTAAGAAATTTGGTCACGACGAAAACGCCGAATTTATGTTTGTACTGGCTACGCTGTTTTTGGTTTCTTACGCAGCCGAAATGATTCAGATTGAGCCAATTATTGGTGCGTTTTTATCGGGAATTGCCATTACTCAAATCATCCCCAAAATGAGTCCGCTGATGAATCGGATTGAGTTTATTGGGAATACGCTGTTTGTGCCGTTTTTTCTGATTTCTGTGGGGATGTTGATCGATCCGCTAATTTTGGTGAAGCAGCCGCAGTCTTTGTTGGTGGCGGGGGTGATAATTTTAGCAGAATTGGTGAGCAAGTTTTTGGCAGCTTGGATACCGGGGAAAATCTTTGGTTTTAAGTTTCCCAACATTATGGTAATGTTTGGTCTTTCTGCTGCTCAAGCTGCTTCTACTTTGGCTGCAATTACGGTTGCTTTTAACATTGAATTGGTCGATCGCGTAGTGGTGAACGGGATCATTTTCATGATTTTAGTAACTTGTGTCGCTTCTCCTTGGATTGTATCTCGGTGGGGTCAACAAATGCAGGAGCCGGAGTCAAGTTTACCGGCTGCTACTTCGGGAAAGCATTCATGGGGAGATCGAGTTTTAGTACCTGTTGCTAACCCGAATACGGAAGATAATTTGCTGCGTTTGGCTTTGATTTTAGCTAAAACATCCCAGGGAATTTTGCTACCTCTGCATATTTTGTCCGATCGCGGGGAACCAATTTCGCCGGCACAGAAAATGCAGCAAACTCAACTTTTGAGGGCTGCGGAAACTGTCGCTAACGCCGCTGATTGTGCGGTGGAACCGATCGCGAGGATAGATGATGCGATCGATCGCGGAATTCTGCGGAGCGCAACCGAACGCGAGGCTAGTTTAATTGTTTGCGGTTGGAAGGGATTTTCCACGACTCGCGACAATTTTTTTGGCAGCATCATTGATAATATAGTGAGGCGATCGCCCGTACCGGTACTGATTGCTCGATTTCCCCATCCTATCCAAAATACAGCCAGAGTTATTTTAGCGATAACTGACAGCGATTTGACTCGGTTTGGATTTGCGGAAACCGTGGATATTGCTAAGAGTTTGGCCCAGGAACTTAAGGCGAGTTTACAAGTATTGTTGGTGGCGACAAAACGCGAACAAGCTAACAAAAGTGCCACTAAGATAGAAATTCTTTCTGAGATACCGATAAATCGGGTGCGGGGAAATTTTGTCAAGCAGGTTTCGCAGCAGTTGTTAGAACATGATTTGCTGATTTTACCAACAATTTATCAGTCGCAGAATTTGTGGGAACAACCGGGAACTCTTAAAGAACCGGAATCGATCGCCCGCGCTCATCAAGATCTTTCGATGCTTGTTGTTTATTTCCCTAAATCTTAAGTAATATTTTAACTGCAGATCGTCTGATAGACCTGCATTCATCTGCGGTTAAAATGCAAGAGAGTCTATTTTTACAGCGGATTTACTCTCGCTTGCTGGCCGATATCAAGTGTATGGAATTAGCAGCGACAAGCAAAGTATACTTGAGCTGCATAAATATTCAATCGAGCAGGTTAACTGCAGATTTGAAGCTGATAAATACTGATGGACGCAGATGCTTTCGATCTTGTGTGCGATTGAGTACAAAAGGTCTAGTGTAATGGGATCATCTGTGTTTGGCCTTAACGCTGTGCGATCGTCCTCGCTGGCTTTCGGTGATGGAAGCCCTTCGAGCAAAGCCGATCGCACTAATACAAAAAATTATACAAAAATTAGATCGCACTTCAGCACAATTTCTCGACATCTGAGGCAATTTTTCGGTATCTGAGAGACTTCTGAGAATATAGTGATATTGTTTCTAGTTGAATCAAATAAAAATGAGCATTAGACCCCATTTCAGATGGTTTTCGTCAATGGTGAGTGTTTGTAGCGCGATCGCGATCGGCACTTTCAGCAGCTTCACATCCTCTGCAAAAGCTGCAGAAACCGTTGTTCTCCGCAAAGGTATTTTAGAATCGTCAATATCGGTTGCGGATTTGCGCGAACTCGCAAAAACCGGAAAAGTACCCAAAAAACTGCAAACATACGCCGATTTGCTGTCTGACTCACAGCGCGGTCAAATTTTTGGCGCGCTAACAGCGAAAATTCCCCTCAATGTAGTCGGTTTGAGCAACTTGCTAAATACGCGCATCGGGAGTGCGATCCTGACTGATTTGACGACAGTCATACCGAGGCGCGACGGTGCTGGTGTCGAAGCGCTGCGAGCGGCTTTGGTGTTGGGTGCGAACGCGCCGGAAGGCTTATCGGTACTGAGTTTTATAGAATCTTATCCGAGCTCGCGGGTAGTCGTGGATCTCGATCGAGCTTTCTCGGTTTTGGGAAATTTGAACGCGGGTTTTTGGCAAACTCAGCGGTTTATGGCGGCGATCGCACCTCAGTTAGCAGCCGTTAAACCGGCGCTTAACCTGCCTTTCGACCCTAGCCTACCGGGCCCCAATTCGGTGCAGGTATTGAAGCTAGATTTGAACGACAGCGCCCGCAATCGGCGCATTCCAGTTGATGTCTACTGGTCGAAAGCTGCGACGGCTGACAAACCAACGATCGTCTTTTCTCACGGTTTGGGTTCTGTCCGCACGGATTTGCGCTATTTGGCCGAGCATTTAGCGTCTTACGGCTATGTGGTGGCTGCTTTGGAACATCCGGGAAGCAACGAAACGAACACCAATGCTGCGATTGCGGGTAAGTCTCGGTTATTAGCTCCTCAAGAGTTTTTAGAGCGTCCCAAAGACATCAGTTTTGTGCTCGACGAACTAGCAAAATTGAACCAAACTGATGATAACTTACGGGGGAAAATCGCGATCGACCGATCGATGATAGTTGGCTATTCCTTCGGCGGCGCCACAGCCTTGTCCGTAGCGGGTGCCGAACTGCAATTGAGCGGGCTCAAACAGCGCTGTCAGGGCGATTTGATTGGGTTTAGCTTGGGCGAAGGGATTCAGTGCGCGGCGGCGGGATTGCCCGAAGAACGGTATCAATTGCGGGATGCGAGGATTAAAAGGGCGATCGTCATGAATCCCACAACATCATTACTATTTGGAGAAACAGGCTTAAGTAAAATTAAGATTCCCACATTAATAGTAGCATCTTCAGCAGACAAAACAACACCCGCCTTAGTCGAACAAATTGCCGGCTTCCCAAAAATTCCCTCACCCAAATGGCTAGTCGGATTTGTAGGAGGAACCCACTTAAGCGTCAAAGATCCGAGTACAACCTTAGACCAAGTTGGGAGGCCGAGCACAGTAATTACCGGCGATGAACTTGTCGGCGACCAAGCCGCGAGCATACGCAATTATATTAAAGTTATCAGTTTGGCAATGGCCGCTCAACTAACAGCAGAAGCCGACAAATATGCTATCTTTTTAACCCCAGAATACGCGCAATTTGCCTCAACAAACGCAATTCCGGTGCGCCTAATAACAGAAATTCCCCCAGAAACTAATGCAGTCGTGCAAACTTTCATTCAAGAGAATAAGTAGTCAGTAGTCAGTAGTCAGTAGTCAGTAGTCAGTAGTCAGTAGTCAGTAGTCATCTTGCCCTGAGCGAATTTGAAGGGTAGTCATTAGTCATTAGGAATGAAAATTTAATAACTCAAGCGATTGCTCGTTACCAGGCTCTGCCTGGTAATGCAGATCCGGAGGCTCTGCCTCCTTTGAGGAAGGCAACTTACGGGAGAGAGGACTGTAGGAGGTGTTTAAGTTATTAAGTTTTCGCTCCTTAGTCAGTAGTCAGTAGTCAGTAGTTAGCAGTCAGTAGTCAACAGTCAACAGTCAACAATCAACAATTACCTGACGGTACAAGTGGAATTGATACAGCACTTTGCTTAAAATCAAGCAATTAGTGAGCAGCAGGTACTTTGGCTCCAGCGCCTCCCTTGCCGAGAAACAGCAGCAATGGCAGCGAACAGAGAAAGACAATGCCGACAAAGCGAAAAATGTCTGCGTAGGATAGAACGGCTGCCTGCGTATTGACTAATTGGGAGAGCGCGGCGAGGGCTTGTTGTTCGGCGGTTGCGGCATCAGAACCGCGACTCTGAAACAAACCAATGAGTGCACTGAGCCGCTCCGTTGTTTCTGGATCGTAAGGCGTTAACTTTGCCAACAAAATGGCTCGATGAAAAGCCTCTCGTTGAGCCAGCAATGAGGTCAGAATGGCAATGCCAATACTACCGCCGAGCTGACGAGTCAAGTTATAGAAGCCGGAGCCAGCCGATACATCTTCTTTGGGGATGGAACCCAATGTTGCCAAACTTAGGGGCAGGAACATCAAAACCGTAGTTGCACCGCGCCAGATTAGGGGCCAAAACAAATTATCAGTTCCGGTTTGGGGCGTGATTTTTGCCAGCTCAAACATCACGGCTGCCGTTCCACAGGCTCCCAGCGCAATTAAAATGCGGGCATCCACCTTAGTCGAAATTTTGCCCAATAAAACCATTATGATGGCGGACGCTAAAGCTCCAGGAGCGAGTAGAAATCCGGTTTGCGTTGCCGAAAAGTGCAGCACGCCTTGAGCAAACAGCGGTACAGCAAACAAGGCTCCGTACAACCCCATGCCCAAAATACCAGAGTAAAGGCTACCGGCTGCCAGGGATTTATGCCGCAGAACCCGCAAGTCAACTGCTGGTGCTTTGGTGCTGAGTTCTCGCCAGATGAACAGAAACAGCCCCACAACCGCCACAAACGCCAGGAGCGTAATGAAACCGGATTCAAACCAGTTTTCTTTTTCCCCTTCTTCCAAAAATCCTTGCAAACTACCTACCGCAATACACAGCAGTACAATTCCTGTCCAGTCTACTTTCTGCTGGCTCCGTCCGTGTTGCTTCGAGTCTGGTCGGAGAAAGACGATCGCCATGATGACAGCCACAATGCCGACTGGCAAATTGATAAAGAAAATCCAGCGCCAGCCTAACGTATCGGTCAGATAGCCGCCTAGCGTGGGACCAATAGCCGGACCTGCAATCACCCCAACCCCAAACACCGACTGCGCTAATCCCTGTTCCGCAGGGGGAAAAGTTTCAAACAGAATCGCTTGCGCTTTTGCCAACAGTCCGCCTCCGCAGAAGCCTTGAAGAATCCGAGCTACCACTAACATCGGCAGGTTGATGGATAAACCGCATAACATCGAGGCTGCTGTGAACCCGATCATGGAAAAGACAAAGTAGGTTTTCTTGCCGAATAAGTCCCCCAACCAGGCTGAGAGCGGAATCATCACAACGTTGGCGATCGCGTAACCCGTTACTACCCAAGCAATTTCGGTCACGGTTGCGCCTAATGTCGCCTGCATATCTGTTAAAGCAACGTTCACAATGCTGGTATCAATGACTTCTAGAATCGCTCCCAGAGAAGCCGTCAGGGCGATCGCCCACTTGAGCGGTCCCTGCACGTACCCGGCTGCATCATAGGTAGATTGTTTCAATTTTTTTAATGGTTTTGCTCGCTTTTGTTGAGCGTTTTGTTGGTCTTGAGGCTCAGACTCTTCCAACTCGGTAAAAGCCCGAATATCCATAGAATCTGGCTCAATTGATTGACTCTGTATTTGAGGGCGTTCCATCTTTCGTCTCTACTTCTGCGATCGCGAACGGCAGGTGCTTCCCACCACCGCAAGGGGTTAGGGTGCTTCAATCCACAAATGCCAAATTCATACGAAAATTGTCAGGAACCTTCATTCTGGAGACGAAGTACGACTTAAAGAAGACGCTGCTGTGCTAACTCCCCGCACCAATAAATCCACACACCCTTCGATGTATCGTTTACGGCTGTAGCCCCGGTTTACTTGAAAAACATGGCGGCGAATCATACCCGACAGCAGCATTCCAGTCAATTGATCCACTGCCAGTGACAGGTCAACATTCGGACAAACACTGCCGCGTTGAACACAGGTTTGTAGATAGGAAATTAGTTTTTCACGCAGCGGTAAAAATGATTGCTGAAGCACCTCCAGTGCTTCTGTCGGATGCCGGTGAGCTTCACCAATAAACATCCGAAATAGAGCTTCGTACTCCTCCAACATATCGTCGTGGAGCTTTGCATAATGCAGGAGATCGCGGCGTAGGTCATAAGTCCATTCGTCTTGATGCGCCAACGCCTCCGTCCGCAATGCTGTAATGTGATGGGCAACCGCACTCAACACTTGCTCTTTGCTCTGAAAGCGGCGAAACAAAGTGACTTCACTCACATCTGCAACACGAGCAATTTCACGAGTTGTCGCTCCAACGTAGCCTTCTGTAGAGAAAACTTCAATCGCGGCTTTCAACAGGCGATCGCGCGTTTCCGCTGCACTTCGATTCGTTCTACTCATCTTAATTAATGTAAGCACTAACTTACATATTCTAGATCGCCAAAGGGCTGTAGCTTCAGCACAAAGACGGATTTTTGAAACACAGGAGGGATGGATTTACGCTCAGATGCCGGAAACCAGGAAAAGTCGTCCCGCTCCGAAACTAGCGCTCTTTCATCACTCTGGATAAAATAAAACAACGGCAGACCAACTTTATCCAGAGTTTAATGTTGTATATCCACAACATTCATTCATCATATTTAATAGTTCTAGAAATCCGACTTTTAAGCTAGAAATATTAAAAATTAAAAGCCAATGCTTGAGGTGATTGTAAAAGACATAGGGTTGAATTATCAGTCGCAAATTAATTAACGTAAATTTCTATTCTTCACTAAGATTACACCATTTATGCTCACTATATTTTGAGATTTATTGAGATATACCTGTGTCTGAATACAATTTAATATCTGGGATTTCTCTTCCACACTCTCGCGTGTCACTTGATTGTTTTTATGTTTTTTGTCAGCTAATTAACAAAAATGCACCCACAAACTATTTTCCACAACTTCGATTTTTGCTAATAACTTGTTATATCGTGTTCGATTGTCTCGGAATGATGTTAACTGTTAAACATTGCACCTAAACCTCGCCGAAGTGTCGAACCATCAGGAAACTGCACGCGCTATTTCCCTACAATTAATCCCGGAATCGTTACACCTTTAACCGACGAAAATTGATTATTTTGGGGTAGGGGAAACGGTATTGCCGTCTCCGAAACTGCTGAGGTCTATTTTTCTTGAGCCGTTGCTGATATATTTTGTCCGTACCAGGGCAAAATATAACAAAGCGCTTTCACAAACTCCACTCCCAAACTGCCATGCCTAAAAAAAATGTTATTCCGCTGTTGCTTTTGTTTATAGTGCTGTTTACCCTTTACGGTGACAGTTTAACTTTTCTGCCCAAACCGATAAGAGATACCAGCGTCGCCAGTAGAAATTTCTTCGTCGGGTTGTGGCCGAATTGGCTGAGGCCGAGAGATTTCAACGAGAAAAGAGAACAGCAGATGGAGAAATTGCAAAAAAGTCCTACTCCCAGTAGATAGTTTTGAGCTACCAGCGACAAACCAGGTTTCTTTAACAATATCTAGCCACTTTTTTGTAAAAAACTAAAAATCACTAACTTAAACATCTGTCACTCCTCTCTCTCCAGAAACGACAAGGTAGAGAGAGGCAGAGTCTCCGCACCTGCATTACCAGGCAGAGCCTGGTAACGAGCAACGAGCAATTTTACTCCGCACTTTAGGGTTAGTTAGCAGTTCAGATTTTAGATTGAACGAACAATCTAAAATCTCAAACTTATTCGGAGCAAAGCCGAAGAATCTAAACTTTATAATCGATTAGGCTTGCTTTTTCAACCAGCTAAACATAGCTCGCAAATCTTTGCCAACTTCTTCAATGGGATGTTCTGCTTCTTGACGGCGCATGGAAGTAAAACCTGGTTTGCCGGCTTGGTTTTCGAGAACGAATTCGCGAGCAAATTGACCGGATTGAATTTCGCTGAGAATTTTACGCATTTCGGCGCGGGTTTGATCGGTGACGATGCGGGGGCCGCGAGTTAAATCGCCGTATTCTGCAGTATTGGAGATGCTGTCGCGCATTTTGGCTAGGCCTCCTTCTACTACTAAGTCAACGATAAGTTTAACTTCGTGCAAACATTCAAAATAAGCTAATTCCGGTTGATATCCGGCGTCAACTAAAGTTTCAAATCCAGCTTTAATTAAGGCGCTCAAACCGCCGCACAAAACTACTTGTTCGCCAAAAAGATCGGTTTCTGTTTCTTCGCGGAAAGTGGTTTCCAGGATGCCGGCTCTGGTGCCGCCAATACCTTTAGCATAGGCCATTGCCCGATCGCGCGCTTGACCGGAAGCATCTTGATATACTGCAAACAAACTCGGAACACCTTCGCCTTGTTCGTAAGTCCGGCGCACCAAATGTCCGGGGCCTTTGGGGGCTACCATTACTACGTCTACGTTGGCTGGGGGCACAACTTGGCCGAAGTGAATGTTAAAACCGTGAGCAAATGCTAAAACATTTCCTTCGGAAAGATTCGGTTCGATTTGTTCTTTGTAAATAGTTTTTTGAACTTCATCGGGTAATAAAATCATGATGAAGTCAGCGGCGGCGGCTGCTTTGTCTACCGGGTGAACTGTTAAACCCGCGTCGGTTGCTTTGGCTGCAGATTTGCTACCGGGATACAAGCCGACAACGACATTCATACCGCTGTCTTTGAGGTTGAGGGCGTGGGCGTGTCCTTGGGAACCGTAGCCAATGATAGCAATTGTTTTGTTGGCTAACAGGTCTAGGTTAGCGTCGGTGTCGTAATACATACGGGCCATAATGCTTGTCTCCTGAGATGCAAATTGGGTGATTGACTGCAAAACTCTCATCTTATCAAGTAGGGTGCTTTTTTTTGCAGAAATTTTTCAATTAAGATTTGGACGGGGGAAAATAAAGGTCGATCGCCCTGAATGTCGCAGGGTTTGTCGCCGAGTCTGCGATCGTCAAATATAATTGGTTAATAGCGTGCTGTGCATTTGAAAAAACCTCGCATCTTGCACTATTCTCGCTTAACAGGCTCTCCGGCCTGTTCCACAAGAAAATTTACTCTTTGTGGAACAGGCCGGAGAGCCTGTTCATAAAAGCTTATTGAGAATGGTGCAACATCTCAGAAAAACCCAACTAACTAACTTTTTTCAGATGAAAATAAAGGCAATACATCATGTGGCGATTATTTGCTCGGATTACGAAGCGTCGAAGAAATTTTATGTAGAAGTATTGGGATGTTCCATTATCAAAGAAACTTTCCGAACCGAGAGAAATTCTTACAAACTAGATTTGCGAGTCGGAAATGGCGACACCATCGAGCTTTTCTCATTTTCCCATCCTCCTGAAAGAATTAACAATCCTGAAGCCTGTGGCTTGAGACATTTAGCTTTTGCAGTTGAGAACATAGAAGCATCAGTTGCTTACTTAAAATCCCAACAAGTAGAAGTAGAAGAAATTCGCCTTGACGAAATTACCGAAAAAAGGTTTACATTTTTCCGAGACCCCGACAACTTACCATTAGAAATATATGAGAATTAAGGAGTCTCTTTATTTTTTCAAGCCGTTATTAAGTCAACCAGTCCGTAGTGATGACTATAGAAATTGCATCATTCATCCCCCTCTAAAATCTAAAATATAAAATTGTATAATGGACAGATTAATCAGAAATACAATCACTATCGGATTGCCGACTTTAATGCTCTTTATCGCCATATTAGCTACAGGAAAAACAGGTGATGCAGCCGTTTGGTCGGGTTTGGTCAAAGTCGGCGGTTCCTTTGGTATGCTGATCGGTTTAGGTGTGTTGGTATTTGCAGGATTTGTTGCCAATTCTGTGAGTTATTTTGTGGTAGATGGCTTGGGGGTGAGATTTTATCAAAAGCGGCGAGAGTTGGAACAGGAAGAACAACTGGTAACAGAAATTGATAAATTGCCGATTACTAACGACCTTAAAATCAAGCTCAAATGGGCGGTGATGTACAGCAGCAACAACAAAAACATTAGCTTGAAGCACGTAATTTTAAAATGGTTTATTATCGCAGCAAGTGTAAATGCCCTATTTTCAATAGTCGGTTATTTGAGAATAACTAACATTTTTTTTGAATTGAGTTCTCATTTTAAAGTACAATATCTGCTGGTTGGTTTCTCTACTTTGATATTTTTCGCTCTGGTGCGCTCCCCAAAAAGATGGTTGTTGGTGAGCGCATTTTGCACGATCGTTAATTTGGCTGAAATTGTTCCTTGGTACTTTCCAGCGCCAGCATTTGCAGGAGCAACTAGCGCACACAACTTGCGGATTTTGCATTCAAATGTTTTAACGAGTAACCGACGCTATTCTGAGGTGATATCGCTGGTTAAAGCAGAACAACCTGATATCGCGGTTTTTGTCGAAGTCAGCACAGTTTGGGCAAAAGAGTTAGCAGTTTTAAGCGAGATTTTTCCTTACTCTTCCAACCTGCAAGAATCTGAGAGATTTGGCAGTGCAATATACAGCAAGCTGCCTTTAGAAAATGCTTCTATTAAAGCTTTTTCAAAGCGAAGAAAGAGCTTGTTTACAGAGGTGAGATTTCAAGGTAAAATCATTTCTCTGATTCTTGCTCATCCGACTGTGCCGATCAAACAGGAGAGTTTTATCGATCGCAATAAACAGCTAGCAGGCATCGGCGAGTATGCAGCCCAAATCAAAAATCCGCTGATTGTGGTTGGGGATTTAAATACCACAATGTGGTCGCCTTTCTACAAAAATATGGTAAAAACCGGAAATTTGCGAAATGCGCGATCGAGCTTTGGCATTTTACCGACTTGGCCGACTTTTATGCCACTGGCTTATATTCCGATCGATCACTTTTTAGTCAGCAAAGAAATTGGTGTTTTGAAGATTCGTACTGGCCGCAATGTCGGTTCGGATCATTTGCCGTTAATTACAGATTTAGTCATTTGAAGGCAGGATTCGATATTTTCTAACAAATTATTGATTAACTGTATCTGATATTGCTGAATATTTGTCTGTAGTGGCTCTTTGCTGTCTTGAAAACAGATAACTTTTCCGGCGATTTCCTTGTAGTGTTGCAGCATGGAAAAAGTATCGGTGCTGAAGCGAGCGAGATAGTTTTTAGCAGCCTCGCTGCAAATTTCCGTTACTTGATTGAGATAAGCTTCTGACGATTCAGGCGGCTTTTCATACCCAGTTCTTTTATTCAAAATATAGCTAGCACCGCCGACTACTGCGGCTCCCACAGGCCCGCCCAATAGCCAACCTAAGCCTGTGGCGATCGCCACTGGAGCCACTTCGCCCTCGTTCGACTTTTGAGGTGGAGGTGGCGGCGGCTCCGGTAAAGAGACTTGCGGGGATGGAGGAAACGAAATCAAAAGCGCGATCGGCTGTTCTTTATCAAAGAATTCGCAAGCTTTATTTACCCATTCTGCGATGCTTTGCTGCTGATGTAAGACCTCTCGCTGAAATTTTAGCTTCCACGCATCAAAACTTCCTTCCTGGAGCGACACCGCCATTTCCGATTGATACCGCTGCAAAAGTGTGGGCTGGTAAAGCCAAATCTCGAAATCGGAAACGCTGGCTTGAAAGCCTTTTGATATCAGTTTTTCGGCTTTTTGTTTAATTTCAATTTTGTCTTTGTGCTTTTTTTGAGCTGCGACTATTTCTGCAGCGACAGTTTCAGCTTTGGCTCGGAGAGATTGGCAAATTTTATTAGCTATAGCTTCAATTCTGGGCAACTTAACTGCTAGTTGTTCCTGTTGAGCTGCCACAATACTTTGCAAAGCCGATTCAAACGTGGCAATTCCTGTAGTTTGGGCGGCCGCCACATCTCCTTTCAGCCTCGCCCTCAAAGCCGGCAAAGCATCGACGCGGTAGATATTGCTGATATTGTTCGGCAAGTTCGAGCGAAAACTTTCGGCAACAAACAACAAGCGATTGTAAACTTGTTTTTGGTCGTCTGGTTCGAGTAGATTGAGAAAATTGGCAACAAAGACGACTGTGTTGATGTTGCGATCGCTCAACCAATCTCTCAAGTTCTCCCGTTCCCCTAAAGTCATCAATTTGCGAGCATCTAAAACCTGCACAACCAAATCAGCCGTTAGCAATTTATCCCGAACCAAATTATCCTGTTCTTCCCGATCATTGGTTCCCGGCAAATCCAGCAATTCCACACCGGTTTGCAGAAATGGATGGGGACAGTAAACATTCACCGCCGCCACATCATCCCGCATTTGTCTCGCGTCGTCAAGGATGGCGTAGCGTTTCAAAACATCAGTCCCTGGTTCGCTAATTTCCGTGCCGTCTTTCAGGGTAATTTTTGCGTGCAATTCCTCGCCATAGTTGACATAAATGGCAGCACCTGTAGTGGGCACAAGGTCGATCGGCAAAGCCCGATTTCCCAGCAAAGCATTCAGCAAAGTTGACTTGCCGTAATTAAACGGGCCAAAGACAGCAACTTGAAAAGTTGGTTTGGCGAGATAGTCACAGATTGAGGTGGTATCTCGGTAAAGTTGGGAGTTTTTCTCAAGTTCGAGAATACCGAGTGCTGATTTGAGATTGTCAGTCAGGTGTTGATAAATTTCGGGTTGTTGCATATTGTTGTTTTATCTCAGTTAGCAGATGCTAGGAAAGCTTGATATAGTGATTCAATACTCTGCGACTCGGCAGAAACATCAGCCTCCAATTTTTTCAACCGCTGGGATTCAGCCTGACAATTAATCTCGCGAGATTCCTTTTGTTCGAGCAAATTATCTAACTCCGATTTCCGAGAATTAATATCCGCATTCATGCGATCGCCCACTTCTCGCCCGTAAACATCAAAACACTCTTTCACAGCATCATGAATCGGCTGCCACTGCTCTTGAGCCACCTGCGGCAGATATTTCACTAACTCTTTTTTCGCGGCTTTCACCAACTGTTTATGAGCTCCGTCTGCTTGCAAAACCCCAACACCCATCCCCAATAAAGCCAAGTACAGCGGCCCCAAAACAATCCCCGTAAAACTAGCAAAAATCGTACTGACGCTCAACACAGTAATTAAATTAAGCAAGATATTTTTCCAGTCAAAACCCGCTCCTGCCATAGCTACGCCTGCCAGGTTCCCGGTCGTTAATGAAAACAATCCCATTGCCCATTTTGCCCAAGATGGCGAATTATCTTCCTTCGAGTTGCTGACTGCTGCTGGTATTTTTTGCCCGGTCAGTTTTTCTGTAATTTTTTCAGTCACTTTCGTGTAAGATGCTCCGTAATTTGCCGCACTTTGCGAGAGTTGCGAAAATGCTGAATTCATCTCTTGTTCAGCCGTGAGAGTCCAAGCTGCGAGTTTGTCGTTGATGTACTGCTCGAATGCTCGTTTGAGGGATGCTTCAAAGGCTTCTCGCTTGCCTTGGCTGAAGAAATCCAGAAATCTCAGCTCTGGTTGATATCGTAAGAAATCTGTTTCAAAGGTATTTTCTAAGTTAAGAACGTAGGCGCGAAAAGAATCTGCGATCGCCCGCGATTTACTATCTCTAACTGCGATAATTTCTTGTTGAAATTCATCGCGAATCTGAGTCAGCTTTTTAAACTCCGGCTCAACTGAATTAATCTTTTCTTTCAACTCATTGACATCGCGATCGAGTAATGGTAAACGGCGTCCAACAGCTTCGCGGACGCGAGCAGAAATTTGACGCGCCAAAGTCCTCGCCGGACGCAATTCCGAAATCGCCCTTTCCTGCGTCAAAAACGTATTCAGTGCCGCCATAAACTCGGGAAAACCAGTTCCTGCTAAATCCGCATCCGGGTTTTTCATCCGCAACCTGAGCGCCTTAATTGAGGTAATTGCAAACACTCGCTCGTCGTAAATATCGTGTCCTTCTGTCAAACAATATTCAGCCAAATTAGCTTGAAAAACCCGCCGCAGTTTCCCTTCGGCTTCTGCCAATTCTTCAGGATCGTCTGGGTCAATCAAACTTTCCCGCACCTGATCCCAAGCATTAATCAGAAAGAAAATGCTCAATCCGCGATTTTTGATGTAATTTTCTAAATAACGTCTTTCACCCATTGTGCAAGGCTGAGTTGCCCTGAGCACAAACAAAATAGCGTGGCAGTTGTTGATGTAACCCAGAGATAATTCATTGCGGGCTTCTGTATCGTTCAGTCCGGGACTGTCTACTATTTCTATGCCTTTTTCTAGCAAAGGTAAGGGATATTCTACTACGGCGCAATCGATATCGGGAAATGCTGGTTTCTTTTCTTCTTCTAGGCGTTTAGCTTCAGCGGGGTCAATTGTGTAGTTCTGTTTAAAACTTTTAAAATCTAGCTGTTTTGGGCTTTTGCCGTCATTGAAATAAACGGTAACTTTTTTTTCTGAACCGTAGCGCAAAATCGTCAGCAAAGCTGTACAGGGATTTACGTCACTCGGTAGTAAATTTTCGCCGATTAACGCATTGAGAAAAGTGCTTTTACCGCGTTTCATGTCGCCTAGCACTAGCAGCCGAAAGACTCCTTGGCGCAAGTTTTTACTGGCGATATCAATGTCCGCGTTGTCTGTTTCTAAACCTAGTTTTCCTGATGCTTCCGCTGCTGCTAATTCTGATTGGTTGATGGCTGTTGCGATGTTGCTGAGGCGACCTGCAATTTCTCGGCGGACGGCGGCTACTCGCTCTAAATCGTTGAGAAAACTGCTGGTTTCTACTTTAAGGTTCATGGGTATTTCCTAATATTTTACGGCTGGGAACTTTCAATTTATATCTTCTTCAATAAACATTTTGTAAGCGCTCAAAGCAATGAATCCAACTATCAGCGTAGTTGCCAGCCAAGATGCGATGCGAACTGCAACGACAACAGCAATGACAATGCCTGTAAATTGAGCTACGGCTAGGATTTTTCTGCGCCACTGTTTGAGTGTGCCGTTAACTTGGCTATCGGATTCTTCGTACTTGCGTGTTAGATGTTCTGGCACTGAGCGGTCGATTTCGGCTTCTAGTTCGCGGAGCCAAATTTCTTGTTCGCGCCTCCGCAAATTTTGTTTTTTGTGCCGAAGTTCTCTGGCTGTTTTGTCGGGAAAATTCATAAATTATCTCTTATTTTCCACTGAAAAAATGTGTTATTTATTGTCAATGTTGCAAAGCGATAAGTTCTCTACGACTGTAACTCACATTTTCCGCCGTGTCGAGAAATGTTAATAAATTTTAAAAAGGGCGATTCCCGCTCGGGATAGCTACGCTTCACGACTAATGAAGCCGATCGCCCGCAGCGCTGGAAATCATCAATATCCTTCGGGGCTGATGGTAGTGCGATCGCACTCAGCTTCCGACAAATCTGCCAAGCGCGATCGAAATAAGTTGCAGCCAGCTAATTGAGCTTTAGTTAACTTTGCTTTCTCCAAATTAGCTCTGCTCAAATCCGCATTGCTCAAATCGGCATTGCTCAAATCGGCATTGTACAAATCCGCACCTTGTAAATTAGCTTTCTGCAAATTAGCACCTTGCAAATTTGCGTGGCGTAAATTTGCTCTAGATAAATTTGCTCCTGACAAATTAGCTTCTGACAAGTTTGCTTGATAAAGCTGAATGTCGCCCAATTCGGCATCCTGCAACTGTGTTTGAAAAAGATTGGCTTGAGTCAGATTTCCGTAGGGCAAATAAGTTCGCCTCAAAACGCTACCAGAAAGGTTGATTTCTGCTAAATCTGCTTGAAATAAATTATGTTCACTTAGGTCAACTGCGTCAAAATTTCGCTTGCCTTCAGAATACTGAGCTAACAATTGCTCAGCGCTTAGCTTTTGCATATTCATCTCTTTATGAGGACAGCTATTGTAGCCAGTCCATAACGATAATAAAGGGCTATTACTGTTTGCGTATTTATACCTAAGCATTCTCTTATGTTAAGCTTGTGTAACAACGAGCGCATTTTTTCTAAGATTTTTTTTATATTTGTAAATTTCTGGCTGGCTCGGTCAGTAACCAGTCAGTAATCTCAAGATCGATCGACAAACCAAAGCCCATCTTCTACTGAAATATGCCAGAACTTCCTCTTTCTATGGCTGAGCACTACCACGAGCGGACGAAATATGACCCTGAAACCCTTGCTGCCAAAAGCAGACAGCTAGATTGGACAGAGCAACCGGTGCCGTTCAAAGAATATAAAATTGGTGCGTATTTTGACCTAAAGCCTTATATAAAAGACCCCTCGGACGATCGCGAGGCCGCGGCTGATGCCGGTTGGTGGCACCGCTTGTCGAGCTTGTTGCTGTGCAGCTACGGGTTGACTGCGAAGGTGCAGACGCTAGATGAGAGCTATCTGTATTTGCGATCCGCACCGTCGGCGGGCGGGCTGTACCCTGCAGAGGTTTATTTAATCTCCCGCGGCACGCCACATTTGCCCGCCGGACTCTACAACTATCAGTGCAGAACTCATTCACTCGTTCATTTTTGGAACAGTGAAGTTTGGTCGGGGTTGCAAGCTGCTTGTTTCGGATCGCCGGCGCTCGAAAATACCCAACTGGCGATCGCGATTACTACTGTTTTCTTCCGTTCTTCTTGGCGTTACGAAGACCGGGCTTACCGCAGAATTTTCCTCGATACCGGTCATTTATTGAGCAATATCGAGTTAGCTTGCGCCATCAACGATTACCGACCTCACTTGATTGGAGGATTCGCCGATGCAGCTATCAATGAATTACTGTACATCGACTCGGAGCAAGAAGGAGCGATTTGTGTAGTTGCGTTAGCCGACTTGCTGGATATCGACCAAAATTTGCCCAAATTCAAAACAGCTTTGCCCGGAAACACCACAACAGATTATCCTAAAATTTCCGAAGGTCAACTGTTGGGATACCTCCACAAAGCGACACAGTTAGACTCAGACCCCACCGGAACGGATGGCTGGAAATTTGATGAAAAAGAAGGTGATTTAGAGGATAAATACAACTTTCCATTTTGTACTAAAATTTCGACTGTCAGTCCTTCGATTCCTTGGGGAGTCAATCTGGAAACTTTAGAAACAACTATCCTCAAAAGGCGTTCTACCCGCGCTTATACTGGTGCTTCTTTGAGCTTGGGCGAACTGTTAGCCTTGCTCGATTTTACTTACCAGCCACAGCACTATATCGACCAAGGATTAGACGGTTATCCCGATTATTTCGATCTGAGTTTGATCGAGACTTTTATTGCTGTTTCGGGAGTGCATGGATTGGAGGAAGGCTGTTATTATTATGCTCCGAAAGCTCAAGAGTTGCGGCAAATTCGGTTTAAAAATTTCCGCAGGGAGTTGCATTTTTTGTGTTTGGGGCAAGATTTGGGCCGAGATGCGGGGGCGCTGTTGTTTCACACGGCTGATTTGAACAGGGCTGTAGCAAAATATGGCGATCGAGTTTACCGCTATTTGCACATGGATGCGGGTCATTTGGGCCAGCGGTTGAATTTAGCAGCCGTTCAACTGCGTTTGGGTGTTAGCGGTATCGCGGGCTTTTTTGACGATCGCGTCAATGACGTTCTCGGTATTCCTACAAGCGAGGCTGTGCTTTATATTACTACTCTGGGAAGACCGCGATCGTGAATTTTAGTCAGTTGTCAGTTGTTAGTTGTTATTTGTCAGTAGTATGACTTTACTGAGTCCAGGCGCATCTAAATTTTACAGTCAACTTTGATGAAATTAACATCTTGCACTATGTCCACAAAGAGTTAAATTACTGTGGGGTGTCTGGTGCGCCCTAAAAATACAACTTAAATGCGATACAGCTTACCTATTCAATTTACTCTTTTACCATCCTTATTTCCCAATGCAAAACTTGCTAAATATTCTGTCTAGCACTGATTCTGTCACTTCTTCGCCCGTAACTTCCCCCAAGGCTTGAATTGCACCGCGCAAATCTATTGTCCAGAAATCTAAAGGCAATTTATTGCTCATAGTATCTGTGCACTGTTCCAGAGAAATTTTAGCTTTGGTTAACGCCGCTGCTTGCCGCTGATTGATTGCTAAATCGGAGTTTGCTGCTTGCAAATTTCCGTGGCTGACGGCATCTAAGATGGCTGTTTCTAAGTCTTCTATGCCTCGATCTAGGGCGGCGGATGCGGTGACGGCGGGGTGGATTTCCGAGGAAAAAGGTAGTTCGGGGATGGTTTTTACTAGGTCGATTTTGTTGATGATTATAATTAGCTGGCGGTGCTTTACTTGTTCGTAAATTTCGGAATCGCCCTCTGTCCAACCAGATTCTGCGTCAATTGTCAATAATACTAAATCGGCTTGTTTTGCTGCAGCGCGCGATCGCTCAACGCCAATTTTTTCTACCTTGTCTTCGGTTTCTCGAATTCCCGCCGTATCGAGCACCTGCACCGGAATGCCGCCCACAACTAGCTGCGATTCTACCACATCTCGCGTCGTACCCGGCAAATCTGTAACGATCGCCCGATCGCACTTACTCCAAGCATTCAACAAACTCGACTTTCCCACATTCGGCCGCCCCACAATCGCCACTTTCAAACCGGTTCTCAACAATTCACCGCGATCTGCCGTCGTCAAAATTGTTGACAATTCCGCCAAAACAAGCTTTATTTCCAAATAAGTTTTAGCTTCATCTAAAGGCGGCAAATCTTCCTCAAAATCAATTCTCGCCTCAATTTCTGCCAGCAAATCCAAACAAGTTGTTCTTAATTTGCGAATTGGCTTGGCTAACTTTCCCTGCAAACCAGCTAAAGCACTTTGTGCAGCAGCGGGAGATTTTGCTCCCACCAAATCTGAAATACTTTCAGCCTGAGTTAAATCGAGCCTCCCGTTCAAAAAAGCCCGCAGCGAAAACTCTCCCGGCTGCGCCAATTTCGCCCCGCTTTCCAAACACAACTGCAAGACTTGCTGGACGGCCATAATCCCGCCGTGACAGTGAAATTCCACCACATCTTCGCGGGTGAAAGAACGCGGCGCTTTCATAATTAACAGCAAAACTTCATCAACCAATTCTTGAGTTTTGGGGTGGCGGATGTGGCCGTAAAGAATGCGGTGAGACTCCCAAATTTGTTTTCCTGGGGCGCGAAACAGAGTTTCGGCAATTTTTAAGGCTGCAGCACCGGAAAGTCGCACAATGGCGACGCTGCCTTGTTGGGGAACTATGGCGGTGGCGATCGCTGCGATCGTTCCTCCTTTTGTTAGTGATTCAGCCATTTTTAATTGCTCTATAGTTCAATAATTATCTCGATCGCCCTATCTGCAATGCCTAGATTATATAGGCATTTAATTGCTGTATATAGAGATTTTCTAATTCACCCAATCGTCTGATAATTAATCTGCGTTGGAGGGTAGCTATTCGAGTTACTCTAACTTTAGATGATAGTCGCAATCCAGTTGCTGGAAATTCTCTATCTTCCACATTCAGGGCAAACTCTTCATTGTTTAATCTTGCCACATTTTGAGAGGAAATAAAGCAAACAGTAAGTTCATCAGTGAGATAGCACACAGCACTCAAGTAGGACGCAATTTCATCTGACTCAAATCAGTAAATGGAAATTGTACTAATACAATATCTCCTTTTTTTAGTATCACGCAATAGGTTCTCCATCTTCTATCGTATAAATATCATGTTCGTCCTGCAAAAAGTCAAAACAGCCACTGTTTTGAGAAAGCTGCATAAGTTCCTGAGTCGAAGGAGACGGGATGTTTTCTAGTAATTTGTCCGTAATCGCTAATTGCTCGTCTGCAGAGAGAGATAAGATAACTTGAATTAGGGAGTCAACCAGTTGTACGTTCATTTTAAGTCATCTGTTGCTCGGTTACTAAATTATACTATAAGTTCAGGGTTTGCATTTACAGTCAACCGATACGGGCTGCAGACTGGGACTCATCTTAATGCTATAGTCCTCGACGCAGAAATTGGTTTTTTACGGAAATACTGCATCCCGGCTTTTAACACTGCGTCCAGGACTGCTCAAATTCAGACAAGGCTCAAAGTTTCGGCGATAGCCTTTAAATTGCCAGCACCTGTAGTCCTACTACGGGCTATTTTTTCGGCTGCTTGGCACACCGGAATCAATAGCTAAAAGTTTGACACCACAGTGAGCTATCCTGATTTCATGCGATAATGGAACATTGACAGGGTAGAGGGCAGAGTATGATTGGTCAACTTCTAGACAGACGTTACCGCATCATTAAAGTCACAGACTCAAGTGAGGTGGGAAAAACTTATTTAGCAGCAGATACTCACCGTCCAGGGTATCCGCAATGCACGGTTAGAGAAATGCGGCTTCCCGGCACAAGTTCGCAAACTCCAGAATTAGTCAAAGTTATATTTCAAAGAAACGCAGAAATAATTGAGGAATTGGGTAAACACGACAAAATTCCTGAATTATTGGCGTATTTTGAGGAAAATCAAAGTTTATACTTAATTGAAGAATTTATTGTGGGTTCACCTTTGAGTCAAGAATTGATTGTGGGTGAAGCTTGGCAAGAAGATGAAGTAATTACTTTGCTATCATCCATATTAGAAATTTTGGCGTTCATCCATTCCAAGGGCTTTATTCACCGCAGAATTCAACCAGACAGAGTTATCCGGCGCGAGTCAGACGGAAAATTTGTGTTGGTTGACTTTAGCTTAGACAAAGAAATTAACCCGGAACTTGTTAATTGTGATTTGTGGGCGCAAACTCCGCCGAAGTCTGTTAAATCGCCTTTGGGAAAAAAACAGGAGTTGGCGGTGCAGGGTTTGTACGTGCCGATCGAGCAATCGCAAGGCAACCCCCACTACAATAGCGACATCTACGCTCTAGGTACGATCGCCCAGCTTGCGGTAACGGGACTCTCACCCAAGGAACTCAGCGCCCTGAGAAACAACAAAAAAGGCGAGATTCCGTGGCACAATCGGGCAACTTGTTCGGCGACTCTAGCACGTATTATCGATCGAATGGTGCGCTCCGACAAAGAAGAACGCTATCACGAAGCAGCCGAAGTTTTGGCAGACATCAAACAAATCGCCGTAAAATGGGATGCCCCTCCGTCGCCAGCCACCATCATCACCAAGCCTAGGAATAAACCGCCCATCAAGCGCCCTACTAAACTGCTGCTGTTGGCTGCAATAGTCTCCGCTTCGATCTTGACAGCAGTCATCATGTACTTCGGACATATTAAAAGTCCGGCGAGGGCGAAAGAATTGTTCGCCCGTGGCGTGGCTAAGGCACAACAAGGTGACAAAACAGGCGCGATCGCCGATTATACTCAAGCCATCGCCCTGAATGCTGGCGATGCCGAAACTTTCTACAAGCGGGCTAATGCTCGCTACGACATGGGTGCGACAGAGCAAGCAAAGGCAGATTATACGCAAGCAATTAAAGTTAATCCGAGCCACACCAAAGCCATCTATAATCGAGGTTTGGCGCGCCTCGACACAGGCGACAAGCGGGGAGCCGTGGAGGATTTTACCCAAGTATTGCGGCTGAGTCCGAGCGACGGTGAGGCATACTCTCAGCGGGGTTTAGTCTACTACGATTTGGCAGACTACCGCACGGCCATTGAAGACTACACTCAAGCAATTCGGCTCACTCCCAACGATGCTGTAGCTTACAGCAATCGGGGTTTAGCTCGATCGGCCTCTGGGGACAAAACTGGAGCAATGGCAGACTTTACCCAAGCGATTCAAATTAGCCCCAAACAAGCTAGCGTTTACTACAGTCGCGGTCGATCGCGCTTTAATCTGGCAGATTATCAAGGAGCGATGGAAGATTATAGTAAGGCGATCGAATTGGAACCAGAACAAGCTGATGCTTATACCAATCGGTGCAGCGCTTACTTAAATTTGGCAACCTACGACAAAGCGATTGAAGATTGCACCCGCGCAATTAATCTCGATCCCAAAGATGAAGCAGCTTACAACAACCGCTGCATTGCTTATCTAAATTTAAAACAATTTCAAAAGGCTGCTGAAGATTGCAGTTTGGCGATCGGACTTAACAGCAACAATCCCAAAGCATACAGCAATCGAGGATTAGCTCGATCGGCTTCGGGAGACAAACTCGGGGCTGTAGAAGATTTTACCAGAGCAATTGGGCTCAATCCCAGTGATGCCGTAGCTTACAGCAATCGCGGTAGCCTGTACTCAGAACAAAAAAATTACCCTTTAGCGGTTGAGGATTTCGCTCAGTCGCTGCGGCTCAACCCCAACAATGCTACTGCTTTTTACAGCCGGGGCCTCGTGCGCCGCCAACTCAAAGATCGGGCTGGGGCGATCGAAGATTTTCAGAAAGCTGCAACACTGTTTCTAGAACAAGGAAGAGCCGATGGTTTCCAAAACGCACAAGCACAAATAAACGACCCTAAATAAACTATTAGTCAGTAGTCATGAGTCAGTAGTCATTAGTCATTAGTTGTTAGTTGTTGGGAATTGGTTATTAGTTATTGGTTATTGGTTACTTGCTACGAATTTCCCATTTCCAATTCTCAATTCCCAATAACAGCTAACAGCTAACAGCTAACAGCTAACAGTCATCAGTCATTAGTTATCAGGAACAACGAACAATGAAGAATGAGGCAGGAAAAAAGAAAAAGGCAAAATCACCAATCAGCAATTCCCAATCACCAACTCCAAATTACCAATTTCCCACGATAAACTCCCAATTTCCAAATCCCAATTACCAATTATCAAATATCGGTATGAACATGGTTGGTCAACTTTTAGATAGGCGTTATCGAGTAGTGCAAATTCTCAGTTCAGGAGCTTTTGGACAAACTTATTTAGCTGTCGATACTCGCCGACCTGGCCACCCTCAATGTGTAGTAAAACAACTTCGTCCTCCCAGCAACACTTCCGCAGTTCTCAAAACAGCTTACCGCTTATTTAAACAAGAAGCAGAAATATTAGAAAAGCTAGGAAAACACGATCAAATTCCATTTTTGCTCGCTTATTTTGAAGAAAGCAATCAATTCTATCTGGTAGAAGAGTTTGTGCCTGGACACGCGCTAAATCGGGAAATTGTTGCTGGTCAACCTTGGCGGGAAGAACGGGTGCTGTCGTTGTTGGAAGAAATATTACAACTTCTCGCCTTCGTACACTCTCAGGGAGTGATTCATCGCGACGTTAATCCCTCCAACTTAATCCGCCGCAAACCAGACAGCAAATTAGTTTTAATTGACTTCGGTTCAGTTAAAGAAGTTGCGAATCACGTCATCGATTTCGATACAGAATTTCCGCGCACCATTGCGACGGGGACTCCGGCTTATATGCCGATCGAGCAATTTCAAGGCAACCCCCAATTTAGCAGCGATCTCTATGCCGTAGGGATGATGGCAATCCAAGCTATCACGGGTTTACCCGGTACCGATTTGCCAAAATTGCAAGATCCGAGTCCTTCTCATACCGGGGAAATTGTTTGGCGCAACCGAGCTCAATGTTCTCCGGGATTGGCAAATATAATTGACAAAATGGTCTGTCACCAATTTGGCAAACGCTATCAATCGGCTGAGGACGTTTTGGCCGCTCTCAGCAAGCTGACGCACCGCCAAGAACCTCATACAGCTCAAAAGAAAAGTAGGGCTCCTAATAGTTTACGGTCTGTTGATAGTTTTGCATCACGTTTGGGCCCTCGGTTTTGGTGGCTGATTTTGGCTGGATTAGGGGCGATATCTCTGGTATTTCTGTTGAGTTATTGCAGCCGCCCGAATCCGATTAAAGCTAAGGAATATTACGAACAGGGAGTAGAAAAGTCTCGCAATCAAGATGCGGAGGCGGCTTTGCAGGCTTTCAACAAGTCAATTCAATTAAATCCTAACAATGCTGATAGTTTTTATCTGCGGGGAAATGCTAATTACGATTTAAAAAAATATCAAGAAGCAATTGCAGATTATTCTCAGGCGATCGCTCTCAATCCTAAATATTTTAAGGCTTATTTTAACCGGGGATTAGCCCGCAACGATTTTAACGACAAGCGCGGGGCGATTGAGGATTATACTCAGGTTTTGAAGATCCAACCCAACGATTTTGATACATATTATGAAAGAGGAATTACGTATTTACAACTACAAGATTACAATATGGCTATTCAGGATTTTACTGAAGCAATTCGGTTGCAGCCGAAGCTGGTTAAAGCTTATCATTCGCGGGGGCTGGCTCGCGCCGGGAGCGGAGATTTGCAGGGGGCGATCGGAGATTATACTGAAGCAATTAAACTCGACGCTCAGAATGTTGATGCTTTCTATAGTCGGGGGAGAGCTCGCTTTCACTTAGGAGATTATCAGGGAGCTTTGGCGGATTATTCTCAGGTAATTGTGATCGATCCCAAGAGTGGAGATGCTTACACTAATCGTTGCAGCACGCAGTTGAATTTGGGAGCGTATCAAGCGGCTATTGACGATTGCACTCAGGCGATTTCGCTGAGCGATGAAGATGGGGTTCCTTACAACAATCGCTGCATTGCTTATTTAAATTTGAAGGATTATCCTAAAGCAATTGCCGATTGCACCCAAGCGGTGACACTAAATCCGAACAATTATAATGCTTTGAGCAATCGCGGTTTGGCTCACCACGCAGGGGGAGATAGCCAGGGGGCGATCGCAGATTTTACTGCCGCAATCGGCCTCAATCCCAACGATGCGGAAGCTTACGCCAATCGGGCGAAGGTTTACCAGCAGTTAAATAATTACAATAGTGCGATCGGCGATTATGTGCAAGCCATTCGGCTGAATCCGAATTATGCAGCAGCTTACTACGGTAGAGGAATGGTTCGCCGCTCGTTGGGAGACAAAGCAGGAGCAATTAGCGACTTAGAAAAAGCGGGCAAAATCTTTCTCGATCAAGGACTGACTGGCGGTTACAAAGACACACAATTTGAGATTGAAAAAATTAAGTAGCTAGTTGTAAGTTGTAAGTTGTAAGTTGTAAGTTGTAAGTTGTAAGTTGTAAGTTGTAAGTTGTTAGTTGTTAGTTGGTAGGGGCGGTGGATGGTGCGTGCCCGCCCTTATTTGTCAGTTGTTAGTTGTTAATTGTGCGGCATTGAAACTGTATGTCAAAAAACAGTAAAACTCTTGTGGGGCAGGCATCCTGCCCGCCCTGAATATGCAATGTTTATTTGCGTGACAGCTTAACAGTCAACAACGCCCCATCCCTCCGCTTCGATCCGCCCAATTCCCTTTAATAATTTTGAATTCGCTCAACCAAATCATAAAACGGTTGCCAATTATCCTCAAGAGCGATGGGTTCCCAAACAGCCTCAATCGTCGGCCTCAACAGCGATTGTTCGGGATTGTGCTGGCGCAACCTCTGGGCCATCTCATCCATATCGTCCGCCGACAAACTTTGCAAAACGTGACAATAAAACTGCCGCCAATGTGCTAACAAATCTGCTGGTTCCGCCTCGCTAAAGATTAGACTAGCATCATCTCGCCAAGTGCGATCGAACTGTCGGCGCAATTCCCAAAAGAAATCGTGATAATCAACTTGAGACTCCGCCAGCATCTTAATTGTCAACTTCAAAAGCTCATCACCATCCGCTTCTGGCAAATCCTCAAATCCCAATCTATTCAGCATCAACTTGCGGTAAGCTGCATTATAATGATCGCCAAACTTTGCCAAACCAGCATCCATATCAGCTTGAGGAATTGCCGCTGCTAGCGGTTGCTGAAGCTTCTCTAAATTCCCCTTGCAAATAAACGGTTGATTTCCGTAACAATAAAGACCGTAGTGATCGAAATAAGCTGCTGTAAATTCCGGCTTGTAAGTTGGAATAAAAGCAAACGGCCCGTAATCAAAACTTTCTCCAGTAATCGACATATTATCAGTATTTAGCACCGCGTGACAAAAACCAGCCGCCATCCACTGAGCAACCAATTCGGCTACACGTTTGACTAACTCTGCATAAAATAGCGCATACTTTTCTTCGGAAGAAGTACCAGAATTGCTAGCTGCTAAATGTAGTTTAGGATAGTAATATTCAATTACAAAATCTAAAAGTTTTTTAGTTAAATCCGGGCGGCGGATATAATGTAGTCTTTCAAACGTGCCAAAACGGATGTGAGAGTGACTAAAACGCACCATTACGGACGATCGCGTGGGAGAGGGTTCGTCGCCCCGCCACAAAGCATCCCCAGTTTCAACTAAACTAAAACAGCGAGATGTCCGAACTCCCAATCTGTGCAAAGCTTCGGCGGCTAAAACTTCGCGAACTCCCCCTTTGAGAGTGAGTCTACCATCAGCGTGCCGCGAGTAGGGAGTGCGACCGGAACCTTTAGTCCCGAAATCATAAAGTCTGCCGTCAGTACCGCGAACTTGACCGTACAAAAAGCCTCTACCGTCGCCTAAATTCGGGTTGTATTCGTTGAATTGATAGCCGTGGTAGCGGAGTGCGAGAAAGGGACGCACGCAGTGAAATTTACCGAAGGCTTCGATGAAATGTTGGTCGGTTACTTGTGCGGGATCTAAACCCAATACGGGCAATAATTTGTCGTTGCGAAAACGGAGGATGTGTTGGGGAAAATCGGCTGCGGGGACTTCATCAAAATAGTCACCGCCGAGGGATTCGAGGGCTGGTTCGTAGTTGAGGGAAAGCAAGGGATTTGACATTTTTGTATTTGACTGTTGACTGTTAGCTGTTAACTGTTAACTGTTAGCTGTTAGCTGTTAGTTGTTATTGGGAATTGAGAATTGGAAATTGGAAATTGGAAATTCGTAGCAAGTAACCAATAACCAATAACCAATAACCAATAACCAATAACCAATAACAACTAACCAATAACTAATGACCAATGACTTTTAACCGCATATTCCCTCCAAAGTTGCTATTAATTTGAGATTGTACTCATCTTCAAAACACGGTTTTTTGTAATCTAAACTCCACATTTCCAAAGCGCAATCGTCCTCGGAGTCGAGCGGTTGAAGCCGCAAGTGAAACTCTCGAAGTTCTGGGCGGTGTTCGCTTTTAAAATTAGCAATTGCGCCTATTTGCCGCCTGTCCAAAGCTACAGCAAGTCGCAGAAAAGGATGGAGTTTACTAACTATTTCTCGGTAGTTTTTGGGGAGGCTTACAAAATTCTCATGTTTCTTTTTCGGGGGGCTTTTCCGGTGATAGCGAGCCAAATTAGCAATTACTTCAATCTCTGTTTCAGAGTATCCCAATAACTCACCATTGCGAATTAAATAGTAAGAATGTTTGTGGTGCGCCGAATGACTGACGTACAAACCGCAGTTGTGCAGAATCGCGGCGGCCCACAGCAACTCCCGTTCTTCGGTGCCCCAATTGTGTAAAATTCCTTGGGTTTGGTCGAACAATTTGAGGGAAAACTCTGCGGTTCTTTCGCTTTGTTCTGTATTGACTTGATATTTTTCAGCCATCAGTAGAATGCTGCGCTGGCGGATTGAACCTTGATAGCGCAAGCGGTTTTCTATTAAACCGTGACTCAGCATCCAGTCAACAATGACACCTTCTCTCAGAGACCGATCGCACACAGTGATCGATTCCATTCCTAATAGTGTCATCGCTTCCTGTAAAATCAAAGCGCCGACGAGAATAATTTCTGCCCGCTTGTCCGACATTCCGGGAATTGCCAGTCTTTCTGAGTAAGAAAGTTTGCGGAAACGGTTGACTAAATCGCGCAAATCCTTTAGACTTAGTTGATAGCCGGTCAACGGACTCGGAACTGTTCCCAGCTTTTCGCGAGCGTTAATGGCTGCTAAAGTTTCGATGGTTCCAGCGGTACCAATTAAACGCAGAGTTTCGCCAGCCTTGAATTGAGTTCGCAATTCGTCGATCGGTCTTTCCAGCGAAATCCGAATATAAGCTTGCAAATAGGCAAACTCCTCCTTGCTAATCGGGTCAGTTTTGACAAATTCTCCAGTCAGGCGTACAGCACCAATTTTGGTACTGGTGAGACAGCGCGGTTCAGAACTATCTCCTAAGATCAACTCAGTAGAACCGCCGCCAATATCAATAATTACCTGGGACTGATTGTTAAATTCCATTCCCGAAAGTACGCCGAGATAAATTCTCCGCGCTTCTTCTTGACCGGAAATTAAGCTAACATTTAGGTCTAATTCGTCAGCAACTTGTTTGAGAAACTCGCGCCCGTTAGGGGCTTCTCGAACCGCACTCGTAGCTACAGCGATGACTTGTTCAGCATTAAAAGTTTTAGCAATATCTTGAAAACGGCGCAAAGTTGCGATCGCCCTTTGCATAACCTCAGACTTCAAACACCCTGTTTTAGCCTCGCAATCGCCCAATCGAACCGTATCTTTTTCTTTAGCAATAATCGTAAACGCGGGCAATTTCGGATCGATTCGCGCCACCACCATGTGAAACGAGTTAGTACCCATATCAATAGCAGCAATAATGCGATTTGACTCCGCAGCAGCAAGTGAATTAACCATTGGAGTGTATCGGGGTTGACAGATATTTATGATTATTTCACGAATTCAGTGAGGCATTCTATTAAATCAGCAAAAATTGGGAATTAGGGCATCGGGCATCGGGCATCGGGCATCGGGCATCGGGCATCGGGACATACATCACTTTTTTTAGAACCGCTATAGTAGGTGATTGTGCCTAAAATTTGATAAAATCTAAAGTTAAAAATCTAAAATCTATAATTAAAATGCTTCAAGAGTCCGATCGCCCAACCGAATCCACATTGCTAACCATCATAAAGCTTTTGAGGTGGGACAAACCAGCAGGAAGGCTGATTTTAATGATACCAGCCCTCTGGGCCGTGTTTTTAGCAGCAGACGGGAGACCGCCCTCGGCATTAGTTGGCGTAATAGTGTTAGGAACCTTAGCCACCAGTGCGGCGGGATGCGTGATCAACGACTTGTGGGATCGCGATATCGATCCCGAAGTCGAAAGAACGCGATCGCGCCCCCTAGCATCCCGCGCCCTGAAAGTACAAACAGGAATCGGAGTTGCCTTAATTTCCTTTGCTTGCGCGGCGATTCTTGCATTTTATCTCAATCCTTTAAGCTTCTGGCTGTGTGTCGCCGCCGTACCAGTAATTATCTGCTATCCCCTAGCAAAAAGAGTCTTTCCAGTACCGCAATTAGTGTTATCAATCGCTTGGGGTTTTGCAGTTTTAATTAGTTGGAGTGCGGCCGTTGACGGATTAGAATTAGCGACTTGGCTACTGTGGGGTGCAGTCGTGTTTTGGACGATGGGATTTGATACAGTTTATGCGATGAGCGACAGAGAAGATGATTTGCGTTTGGGGGTGAATTCCAGCGCGATATTTTTCGGGGATAATGCCGCTAATGCTGTGGGTTTTTTCTTTGTTGGGACTGTCGGTTTGTTAGCAGCAATGGGAATTAATTTACATTTGCATATTGGTTTTTGGATGGCAATTAGTGCGGCGGCTATTTTGTGGTTTTTGCAATATAGTCAACTGCGGAATGCGGATATTCCTAAGCCTGTTTACGGTCAAATTTTTCGCCAAAATGTTTGGGTGGGGTTTGTGATTTTGGCGGGGATGATTGTTGGGGATATTTTTTAGACTTCGCCTAGGTGACTGGAGGATGATTTCTTCGCGCCTGGAAATTTCGTCCTCTATTCATTTGATTGTTTTTTCTAGATTATTCTACTTTCCCTAAAGGCGATTAGTAGTTGGTGTCGAGGCAGTTAGTGTAATAATTATATCAGTATATCAAATTGTTAATGTCAGCGAATGAGGTATAATTATGAGCCTGCTTTCACACTTTACTGGAACAATCAAAAATACAGCAATGATATTGCCGAGGGCATGAGTGGCGGGCCTGTATGGGATATTTCGGGTAAGTTGGTGGGGATTAATGGCAAATCGAAATATCCTTTGGGGGGAATTGATGTGTTTAAGTTGGCGGATGGGAGTGTGCCTTCTCTGGCTGTTTTTCGGCAGATGGAAGCTTTGAGTTGGGCGATTCCGCTTGATACTTTTCAAGAGTTGGTAAGTCATCTGAAGGTATGATTATTCTCAGTTTATCGCTACTGTTTGGATAGTTTTTTCATGTTGTCAACAGCCCGTTGATACCAAATACCTGTATTCCCTTGTTGCTTATACAAATCAGCGGCTTTTTGGTAATCTTCGATTGCACTCTGTTTGTCGTTAATAGCAGATTTGGCTGCACCCCGATTGCTGTAAGCAGCAGCTAAGTTAGGATTAAGCTGAATAGCCCGATCGTAATCTGCGAGCGATTTTGTAGTCATTGCCTTATTCCAGTTATTGAGTTTTAATAAAGCTGCTTCCCGGACGGTTTAGAGAAGTACGCCGAATTCGATCGGAGTGTGTGATAATTATCAAAAATATTATCACAACAAAATAATTATTGGCAAAACTATGGGCGGACATTACTACATAATCAGCTTATTGGGTAAAGGTGGATTTGGCGAAACCTACTTAGCACAGGACGAATATCTACCCGACAAGCCCCCGCGCGTGGTTAAGAGATTCAAGCCCCAGTCCAATGATCCCTTCTTGCTGCAAGAAGCCAAACGCCTGTTTTAAAGCGAGCCTCAACACCTGTACAAGTTAGGTAGTCACGATCGCATTCCGCAGCTATTCGCCCACTTCGATGAAAATCAAGAATTTTATCTCGTCCAAGAGTTAATTGCAGCGCTATCTGGAATTATAGCGATCGTCCTTTCTAATAATTCAGAAAGGCTCTCGCCCATAATTCATCAAAAGAGCGAGATCCCTTCTTACATCCGCGTTAATCTGCATCCATCTGCGGTCAAAAAAGAGCGATCGCCCTTTCCAATAATCCAGAAGGGCGATCGCTCTTCAACTTCCCACCTCAAGAGTAAAGATTTACTCATTCTCATCAACATTATCCAAGATATCTTCGATGTCCCGTGCCCCGTGAATCACGCGCAAAATTTCTACCCCTGAGTCTATCAGACGGTAGAAAATCAGATATCTTCTAAAACCTTTAATAGCTTGTTGTCGCACATCGATTAAATTAGGATGAGAAAATTGACAGCGTTTTCCCATTTTTGGCGTTTGGGCTAACTGTTTAAACGTTTCTTCCGCCGCGACAAGAAAGCGATCGGAAGCATCCATATTATCTTCCGCAATGTAAGTGGCTAATTCAATCAAATCACGGATAACTTGCGGACGTTTTTGGAGCGAGGTCATTTTTCTCCCTGGAACCCCTGATTCTGGGAAATACGCGATCGCACAGCTTGACGAATCTCCCTCCAATTTTCCTCAGTCATCGCCGTAGGATTTCCCGATTCCAAACCCTCTAATAACATCGCTTCCAAACGTTCTGAAGATTTGCGTTTTTGGTCTTGGCGAATTAACTCACGAAAATACTCGCTAGCTGTACTATAACCACCTTGAGCTACCTGTGCTTCTATATAAGTTCGCATTGAGTCAGGTAGAGAAATATTCATGCTTGTCACGGGTATTACTTACCTCATTTAACTCGTTATCTTAATTATGGCAGATTTTGCCATTTTTTGTCAACCTTCACACAACCTGTAATTTGGCAATCAGAAATTGGGAAGAGCGATCACCCTTTCTGCGCCAGATTTATACAGGCGATCGCTCTTTCAAAAATGCGATATACTCAACCATAAAATATGAAAAAAATCATCGTCGGCATCATGGGCCCAGGCGAAAGTGCCACATCAACCGACTTAGAAAACGCCTATCAACTCGGACAACTCATCGCCGAAGCTGGATGGATATTGCTAACTGGCGGCAGAAATCTCGGCGTGATGGATGCCGCCAACAAAGGTGCAAAATCAGCTAACGGTTTAACAATCGGCATCCTTCCGGGAAACGATACTCGCGGCATTTCCGAGGCTGTAGATATTGCCATTGTCACCGATATGGGAAACGCCAGAAATAACATTAATATTCTTTCTTCAGATGTCATAATTGCCTGCGGTACGGGCGCGGGTACCGCTTCGGAAATTGCCCTCGCCATCAAAGCTCACAAACAAGTTATTTTGTTAAATCATAGCTGGGAAAGTCAACTTTTCTTTAAAGATTTAGGCAAAAATAACATTTTTGTGGTACACAATGCTGTAGAGGCTATGAATCAAGCTCGCGAAATCCTAGCAAATCCCAGATGAAATTCAAGATGAAAGTAAGCAAATTCAACTTTTGTGCGATCGCAATTTTCCTAACTCTGGGGATTTTCGGCAGTACCAAAGCAGACGGAGGAATTGCACAGTTAAGTTTCAGCAACCAATCCACTCAAACTTTAGCACAAACCCTCCCTCCACCTCCTGCCACACAGCCTGTTACCGAACCAGAAGCGCCCCCGATTCTTAGCGAATCCGCGCCGGATCAAATAGCTTTAGCAACCCATTTGCAGACGATCAAAGCTAAAATGTACGGTGCTTACTGGTGTCCTCACTGTCACACCCAACAAGAACTTTTCGGCAAACAAGCATTTACCGCGATTACTTACATTGAGTGCGATCCCAGGGGGAAAGATGCTCAACCTGATTTGTGCAAAGCTGCGAAGATTCAAGCTTATCCCACTTGGGAAATTCGGGGCAAATATTACACCGGCAGGCAATCTTTGGAAAAACTTGCTCTTTTATCCGGTTATAAAGGCAGCAGCAATTTTGTGCCACAACTTCCTTCTCCTTAAGAATATCTAACTGACAAGGCAAACATTCTTAGCGACACCACCGAAACTCACCTAAATCAAATGATTTCTGATTTTAGTCGTTTTACCTCGATCGCAAATCGATCTATGAAGCTCAAAAAAAACTCATCTGTAACTGGCAATTAAGATAAATTAGTCAGGATAAAAGCTTCCAGATTGACCTGTAACAGTAATTTTTACTCGGTCGGGCTGCATTGTCTGCGATCGCATCTATAATAAGTAGGATGCGATCGCTAATCATATCAAACAGAATCACAAAACGTTGCGATCGACTCATTGAAAAATTTAATTATTTAGCATAAAATTTAATAGGGGTGAAATTAAGCCTGAGATATCAACTCCTTTTCGATCAAAACTCAAAACTCAATTGATCGAGTTGGGTTCACTATAAAATACTCAAAAACTTGAGTTTCTATAGCGGTTATCAAAAAAGTGAGATATGCCCTATGCACGTCGGGCACTTCATCTTTCTGAGAAAGGCTATAGTACCCAGATAATCTTTAATAGCATAGGAATTTTAAAATGAAACCGAATTTAGTTACCCTAGCTTTAAGTGCGATCGTCCTGCTAGGGCTGCCCAGTTGCAGTACGACAACCAGCAGTGCCACGACGACAACAGCGCCCACGACTGCCGCAACGCAAACCCAAACCTCGATTAAAGTTGGGGCATCAAGCAGCACGTTGGGTCTTATGAAGGTGCTGCAAACTAACTACGAAGCTACCGCAAAAAACGTCAAAATTACCCAACTAGAACCAGGGCAGTCCGAAAATATAATTGATGGGGTTAAACAGACATTAGTCGATGTAGGTGCAATATCGAGAACATTAAAGCCAGAAGAAAATGATGGCACTTTAGAGTCTAGTGATGTTGCCCACGATGCCCTTTTAGTTGCCACTCATCCCAGCGTCACAGGGGTAAAAAACCTCACTACTGAAAACCTCAAAGGCATTTATAGCGGCAATATCACTAACTGGAAGGAACTCGGAGGAACCGATGCTAAAATTGTGCTGCTCGATCGCCCAGAAGATGAATCTGCCAAGCGGCTATTGCGGAAATATTACCTAGGAGCAGATTTAAAAAATTCATTAGAAGCAGTAGTATTTCGGAAAGAAGGGGAATTGATCGAGGCAATTCAAAGCACTCCTTACAGCATCGGTACCTTTTCCCTGGCTCACGCCATTTCCCATAAACTACCTGTCAACCGCCTCAGCATCAACGGGGTTGAACCAACACGAGAAAATGTCCAAGCGGGCAAATATCCGATGGTTCGGACAATTTCAATTCTCTGGCACAAAAAACCGACCGAGGCTACCCAAGCGCTACTTCAATACATCTCTAGTCCGCCAGGAATCAACGCGATGGAGGAGTCTGGCTTTATTTTCGTGACCCCATCCGCCAAGGATTAAGAGCTGTGGCCATCCAATCCAGATACGCGCGGTTACCCGTTTCCGCCAAGTTGTTATCGCCTCTGTTATTTGCATTTCTGAGTCTATGGACTGTTGGAACCTTGGGTTTTGGTTATTTTGCTAGAAACAGCTTAGAACAAATGGCGCGAAAGGAGATCGTGGATCTGGCTGGTATGCTGCGGGAATCTCTAAAGCAAAGGCAAGAATCACTCAGTTTGAAAGCCCGTTCGGTGAGTGAGGATAATGATGTCATCACAGCAGTAATAAAGGGCGATCGCCCTTTATTGCTGCGGACTATATTACCAATCCAAGCTGGTCTTAAACTGGATTTGATCAGAATAGTTGACGCTGATGGTCAAGTCTTAGTGTCTTCACAGTTGGGAGCAATAAGACAGGCGACATTGCAGGATGCCTCTGTGAACCGTGCCGCCCGAACCGGACTAGAGTTATCGGGAATTCTCCTGGCAGAAAACAGGGTTCCGTCTTCCATGATTGGGTTAATATCAATCAAATCCTCTCAAAAGATGCTAGCTGGTTTGGTTGCGGGATTAGCCATTGACGACACAGCGCTCCAGTCGATTCGTGGCAACACATCCATACATTTGGTGGCTTTTGACGGCGAGAAGGTGACGGCTGCTACTTTGCCACTTCCGCGCGATCGACCTTGGCAATTTCGACAGCCAGACGGGTTGCCCACCAAAATCAGGATTGCAGGTGAAGAATACCTGATCGCAACAATCGAATTACAAAGTTTTGATGGGGCAAATCTCCAAATTGCTGTACTCAAGTCTGCTAAGGAAATAGACGAAGCAGAACAGCATTTATGGTTTGTGGTGGGCGGCTTTGGTCTATTAGGAAGTGTCCTGATCGCAGTCGTGATGATCGGAGGTTTCCGTCTCACCCAAGCTCTGAGCCGTCGCATTCAAAGACTGACTGAGGCAACCCAGGAATTGGCCAGAGGCAATTTAGCCATTGGTATTCCGGTTGATAGTCAGGATGAAGTGGGGCTTTTAGCTCAGGGATTTAAGAGTATGGCAGAGCAACTTATGGCTCGCGATCGGCAACTGAACCAACAGGTGCAACAACTAGAGAGTACCCTTGAAGAACTGCACCGCACCCAGAGTCAGATGGTGCATAACGAAAAAATGTCGGCACTGGGGCAAATGGTGGCAGGGATAGCGCACGAAATCAACAACCCGGTAAGCTTTATCTACGGCAACCTGTCTCATCTCAACGATCACATCCATGACTTACTGCGATTACTAGATGCCTATCAAATGGACCATCCCAACCCGTCCCCATCACTTCAAGATGACCTAGACGATGTGGATCTAAACTTCCTAAAAGAGGATCTCACTAAGATTCTTAAGTCGATGAAAGTGGGCAGCGCTCGCATTCGGGACATTGTGGTTTCGTTGCGTAGCTTTTCTCGTCTGGATCACTCGGAATTCAAGGCTGTCGATCTCCATGAAGGCATTGATGACACTTTGATGATTTTAGAACATCGCCTTCAAGCCAACCCAGAACGCCCAACCATTGAAGTAGTCAGACAATATGGCGAGTTACCGTTGGTAGAATGCTATGCAGGTCAACTTAATCAGGTGTTTATGAACTTGCTATCAAATGCGATCGATGCTTTGGAAGAGAGCAATGAAGGACGTAGTTTTCAGGATATTGCTGACCAACCAAATCGGATTTGGATTAAGACTACCAAAACAAAAAAACAGTGGGTGCAGATTGCGATCGCCGATAACGGTACAGGTATTCCAGAGAAAGCGCGATCGCGCCTATTCGATCCCTTCTTCACTACTAAACCCGTAGGCAAGGGGACAGGATTAGGCTTATCCATTAGCTATCAGGTGGTGAAGGAAAAGCATGGAGGAAAACTGTGGTGTGATTCCACCCTGGGCGAAGGCACGAAGTTTGTGATTGAGATTCCCATAGAGGTCGGACTCAGCCAATAAATAGTTGAGAATCGGTTTGCAGTTTTTCGACTCACTGTCAACCGTCAACCGTTAATTGTCAACAGTTTTCTCACTAAAATACTCTTCAACAATTTTCAAAATCCGCGACGCAGCCCAACCATCACCAAAGGGATTAATTGCCATTGCCATTGCGTCGTAAGCGGCAGAATCACTCAGCAATTCTGTGGCTGCTGCGGTAATTATATCAGAATCTGTGCCGACAAGTTTAGCGGTTCCGGCGGCAATTGCTTCGGGTCTTTCTGTGGTTTCTCGCAATACTAAAACAGGCTTACCCAAACTCGGTGCTTCTTCTTGCAAGCCGCCGGAATCTGTGAGGATTAAATGACTTCTCTGCATGGCTCCTACTAATTCAGCGTAGTCCAAAGGTTCGGTTAAAAAGATTCTTGGATGGTCGCCTAAAAGAGCTTTTAATGGTTCCCGAACTGTCGGATTTCTGTGCAGCGGTAAGAGTAAGGCTGTATCGGGAAATTTATCGAGAATTTGGATGAATGCCCTAGCAATTCCTGCTAAGGGTTTTCCCCAATTTTCGCGGCGGTGGACTGTTGCTAAAATGGTGCGATGTTTGCTCCAATCTAAGTTGGGAATGTTGCATTCTGGTTGGCGTTTGGCGACGGATAGCAAAGCGTCGATTACTGTGTTGCCTGTACGATGAATTTCTCCTAAAACGCCCGATCGCCCTAAATTCTCTGCAGCCAGCGTTGTTGGGGCAAAATGCAGCCTTGTGAGCTGAGATATCAACCGCCTGTTAGCTTCTTCGGGATAGGGATTGAACAAATCGTCGGTTCGCAATCCGGCTTCTACGTGACCGACTGGTATTTTCTGGTAAAATGCAGCTAAAGCTGCTGCAAATGCTGTTGTTGTATCGCCCTGCACTAATACGATTTCTGGCTGCAAATCTTTGAAGCAGGCTTCTAAACCTTGCAAACTGCGGGATGTAATGTCTGTGAGGGTTTGCTGGTGCTGCATAATTGCTAAATCCCGATCGGCTTTCAGGTCGAACATTTGCATTACTTGCTCGACCATTTCTCGGTGCTGACCGGTTAAAATTACTTGGGTGTCAAAGATTGGTGAATTTTTGAACAGTTGAATTACAGCGGCTAGTTTGATCGCTTCCGGGCGAGTTCCTAGGACGATACAAACGCGGTGTGTGGCTTCGGGCATGGTAAAATTGGGTAGTTGAGATTTTTGCTGCTCTTAAAGGCTGAATATTTTATAGCAGGTTTGAATAGTTAGTGAATAAGATTTATTTTTTTTATGAACCGCAGAGGGCGCAGAGGGCGCGGAGGAGAGAAGAGAGATAGAAGGTGTTTGTTTGGGAGTTATATTGTTTTTGCTTGCACTATTTGTACATCTTTAATTTTTAATTGGTCATGCCCTATCGCTACATTCTATTTTACAAACCTTACGATGTTTTAACTCAGTTTACTGACAATTCCAGCGAGAATAAACGCAGTACCCTGAAAGATTATATTCCGATTCCTGATGTTTATGCGGTGGGAAGGCTCGATCGCGATAGCGAAGGTTTGTTGCTGTTAACCGATGACGGACAAATGCAGCACCGCCTCAGCGATCCAAAATTCGCTCATCCTCGCACTTACTTGGTTCAGGTGGAACGGGTTCCAGATGCAGGCGCGATCGCCCTTTTGCAAACTGGTGTCACAATTCAAGATTATCGGACTCGATCGGCAAAAGTGCAATTATTATCAGCAGAACCCCAATTGCCGCCCCGCCAGCCCCCGATTCGATTTCGCAAAAACATTCCCACAGCTTGGCTGGAAATGACTCTCACAGAAGGCCGCAACCGCCAAGTGCGCCGGATGACCGCAGCAGTAGGGTTTCCGACGCTGCGGCTGGTGAGAAGTGCGATCGGGCATTTGCAACTAAATGACTTGAAACCCGGTGAATGGCGCGAATTAACTCAAGCTGATTTGAGATTTGAGATTTGAGATTGCAGAATTACAGTCAACAGTCAACCGTCAGTAGGGGCGGTGGATGGTGCGTGCCCGCCCTCAACAGTCAACAGTTAACCGTCAACAGTCAACAATCAACTACTTTCTGGGCGGCAAAATAAAACTCTCGTTTCCATCTTTATCTTTTTTTACCTGAGCTCCCAACTTAACAAGAGCTTGTTTCGCCCTTTGCCGCACCAACTTATCAGTTGTTTGAGCATAAACCGTACTCCAAGCGTTAAACCGCACCGGCACGCTATCGGGATCTCGGCGCAAATAGTCAGCAGTGGCTCGAAAAATGGGCGCTAATTTCGGGCCGTCGGCTGTGTTTTCTACCCAATCAGCGGCCATTTCGTGAGAGTGAATTGAGTCGGGAATATCGCCCAACAACAGCAACTCATCAATACCTTTGGTTCGCCACACAATCCACGCTTGGGGATGATTTTGTCGCGAAAGGGCGTTAGTACCGCGCTCTATCAACTTAATAGCAGTTTCCGGCTTTCCCTGATAAAAAGAAACGGCTGTGGACAAAAACAGGTAGATGTCAGCCCACTTGGGGTCGCGCCGCGTAATTATGTCAAAATAATCTTGGCTGAGATTGTAGCCCGTCACGTCTCGCGCTTCATCGTCGCCAAAATACTGCAAAAATTTCAGAAATGTCCAGTCGGCCATTAAATTGTCAAACCCAAAACTAGGAAGTGTTTTGAGCATTTTCAGCCGCAGGGCTTCTTGCTGGGAGGCTTGCTTGAAATCGGCGGCAGACATTGCAGAGACAGGCTTCTGTCCCTGAACGCTAGCTGCGGGCATTCCGCCCAATTGCCCGTTCGACTGCATGGTAATCACTCCCGCCAGCGCTGCAGAGCCGATCGCTCCATTAATGAGCAGGCTCAACCACTTACGCGAAAATTGTTCGATTTTAAGTTCCACGGCACCTTCAAATCCAAGTTTAAAATTAAGTTTATTAAAATAGAGTAATGATTGGTTGGCGATCGGCGATGAATCTCGTTAAACTATCCAAAGGGATGGTAGAGCCTCCACACAATAGTTTAAATGGTAGTTTGAGATTTTTTAGCAATATAAAATCTCAAATCAAAAATCTAAAATCGAATTGAGCCATAATTCAATGAATCAAGCCCGCAAACGCTTTTCTATGTTACAGGCAGCCCTGTTCACTGGGGCGATGGCCACAACCGCTTCGATATCTTTACTCGTTCCTGGCCTGAGTCAATCAGTCCGCGCCGAGCTTCAAGATAGCCCCAAAGCTGTCTTAGACGAAGCTTGGCAAATTGTGAACCGAGAATACGTCGATGGCAGTTTTAACAAGACTGACTGGCAAGTGGCCCGGAACGACTTGCTGAGCAAAAATTATACCTCTCGCGAAGCAGCCTATACCGCCCTCCGCAAAGCCCTAGAGAAATTAAACGACCCCTACACGCGCTTCATGGACCCGAAGCAATACCAAGCGCTGACGAATCAAACCTCTGGGGAACTGACAGGGGTGGGGATGAGGCTGGAACAAGACGAGAAAACGAAAGCGATTACGGTAGTCGAACCGATGGAAAATTCCCCGGCCCTGAAAGCAGGGATTCAAGCGGGCGATACGATTTTGGCGATTGATGGCAAAACTACCAAGGACTTGACTGTCTCGGATGCGGCTCAGATAATTCGGGGCGACGAAGGCACGAAAGTCTCGCTGCGGATGGCTCGTCCGGGCAAAAGTGAGTTTGATATCACTCTGACTAGGGCGAGAATTGAGGTAGCTGCGGTTCGCTACAGCCTCAAGGATGAAGGCGGCGAGAAAGTCGGTTACATCCGCTTGCAAGAGTTTAGTTCCCACGCGGGCGAACAAATGGAGGCGGCGATTAAAAAGCTCTCGGCTCAAAAAGCTGATGCTTTTGTGTTGGATTTGCGGGGGAATCCCGGCGGTTTGCTGCGGGTGAGCATTGATATTGCCCGGATGTGGATGGATACAGGGGCGATCGTCCGTACAGTCGATCGGGTGGGCGATTCTCAGGAAATGCGGACAAACCGCACTGCGATCACTGACAAGCCTTTGGTGGTGCTCGTAGACGACAACTCCGCCAGCGCCAGCGAGATTTTGGCCGGTGCTCTCAAGGACAACAAGCGCGCAACTGTGATGGGCACCCAAACTTTTGGCAAAGCTTTGGTGCAGTCGGTGCATTCTTTGTCTGACGGTTCGGGATTGGCGGTGACGATCGCTCACTACTATACTCCCAACGGTACTGATATCAGCCACAAGGGCGTTACTCCCGATGTCAAAGTCGAAGTCAGCGACGCAGAAAAGCTGAAATTAGCTAACAAACCGATGTTGGTTGCGACTAAGGACGATCCTGTTTACGCGCAGGCGATCGCGCTTTTGAAAACTACGGCTTCCTCAACTCGTCCCGTTGCTGCTAACGAGGCTCCTGGTGTCAAGAAATAGTTGAAATTGGCAGTTATTTACAATTAACTTTCAGATAAAACCCGCCAGTGCGGGTTTTATTTTTGTAGTTTGATTGAGCTTCATATCAAGTCCGATCGATTCACCGCGATCTCAAATCCTCTCTTCATCGGAATAGTAAATTCACTGTTGACTGTTGACTGTTGACTGTTAACAGTTAACATCACCAGGAGTGCAACCGGAATTGAACTGAGGTGCGGGCGATCGACTGCGATAAGGTCGATCGGCCAAAATCACTATTATCAACGTTCCTAATTTGAGAGAAATTGAAATTCGCGAGTTCCTTGATAGCCAGATAAATCAGCTAACTCCTGCAACGATTTTTGCCCTTGGTAAAACTTACCGTCAATTTCCCAAGTGGGAGTTCCCTGAATCTTCGCAGCTTGGCAAAGATCAGGCCTCGCATTTTTCCCTTGAGGATTGCACTCGATATAATTGATAATTCGAGCCGCCTCTTTGCCAAAACTTTCCTTCTGCGCTTGACAGTGAGAGCAGGTATAAGATCCGTACATTTTAGCTCCCACTTTTTTTAAATGCTGCGCTAAAGCAATTTCCGAAGTACCGGAAGATGTTGTGGTATTCATGCTAGTCTCCTTAGCTGTACCGAGATTATTCACATCAGCATAAAGAGCCAGAGAGGAAATCAGCACTAACATAGACACCAGAATTCCTATAAAAAATAGTTGCCCGATATCATCCCATTCGCGACCGATTAATGCTAAGAAAAACAAGCTAGTTGCAAATAAAGCAGAGGCAATACAGTAAATACAAGCTGCTTTGATATCAACAGCCAGTACATACATCAGATAGCCACTAAAAATCGTCATAGCCGTGCTACCAGCAAACAGAAATAGTCCCGTCCAAGACTCTAACTTAGAGCGGAGACTCTTCTGTTCTGCGGGATTGACAAGTAGGGGAGCTACGGCAAAAACTATCATGCTCAAATAGCCCAAAAAACCGAACAAAGAAAGAGGCAAACCAAAGACATAGGCATAGGGACTCGAAAGCACGATATCGCAGCCTTCGATCGGACAAGCTGCCGTTCCGTTGGATAACTTGACCACTGTTAGATAGGCAGTAATCGCAGCCCCTATTGAGGCAATTCCTGCCGTGATGGGACGAGAATAGCGGTGAATCCAGGGCTGAGAACGTTGACGACGCATAGTATTTTTGACCTCAAAATGTATGTTTCAATTGTGGCGTAAGTTGGGCAAGGCCCGCCCTGCGAACACTCTATTTCAAAACTCTAGTCGCATTGAAAATAGCTGCTAAAGCCACCCCAACATCGGCAAAAACTGCCTCCCACATGGTAGCTAACCCAAAAGCACCCAAAGCAATAAATATGCCTTTAACTAACATGGCAAAAATGATATTTTGCCAGACAATATTGTGAGTTTTTCGGGCAATTTGGATTGCTTCAGCCACCTTTGACGGTGCATCTGACATAATTACAACATCGGCAGTTTCGATCGCCGCATCGGAGCCCAAACCCCCCATCGCTATGCCCACATCAGCCCTAGCAAGTACGGGTGCATCATTAATTCCGTCCCCCACAAAGACAATTTTATCGCCTTTTTTAGATTGACCGATCAGTTTTTCGATCGCCTCGACTTTTCCTTCGGGTAATAACTCGGCTAAATAGGAATCTAAACCGAGCTTTTTCGCAACACTATCGGCTACAGCTTGATTATCTCCTGTTAGCATCACGATGCGCTCAACACCTAATTTTTTGAGGTCGCGAATAGCCTGTACTGCGTCTTCCTTAAGCTCGTCAGCAATTAAAATGTAGCCAGCGTAGCTGTTGTCTACCGCTAAATGGACGACAGTACCTTCAGCATTGCAGACATCGTGAGGGATATTTTCTCGGTGCAGCAAACGGTCATTTCCCGCAAGCACAATTTGATTATTTACTTTTGCTCGAATGCCATGTCCCGCTATTTCTTCGTAATCTTTAACATCCGATGAATCTATCTTTCCGCCGTAAGCTTCCATAATAGATTTCGCGACGGGGTGATTTGATTGAGATTCTACTTTAGCGGCTATTTCCATTAACGCTGCTTGGGTAAAACCATTTGTAGGCACAATTTGTGCTACTTTAAAAACTCCTTTTGTCAGAGTTCCTGTTTTGTCCAAAACAACTGTCTTGACTGCTGTCAGGGTATCTAGAAAAGTCGAGCCTTTAACCAAAATACCGCCCTTAGCTGCACCGCCAATTCCCCCAAAATATCCGAGAGGAATGCTAATCACCAATCCGCAAGGGCAGGAAATAACTAACAAGACTAGGGCGCGGTAAACCCATAAAAATCTGTCTGCATTAGTTGCTCCAGAAATGAACAAAGGCGGAATTAAAGCCACTGCTAGGGATGCAAATACTACAAACGGCGTGTAGTAACTGGCAAATTTGGTGATAAATTTCTCAGTTTCAGCTTTTTTGCTTCTGGCATTTTCTACTAATTCCAGAATTCGGGAGATTGAAGATTCGCCGAATAGTTTGGTAACTTTGACGGTGATAACTCCTGTCTGGTTAATTGTTCCTGCTAAAACTGTTTCTCCAACTTTCACGGTTCGAGGTACTGATTCTCCGGTTAATGCAGATGTGTCAATCTGAGAATTGCCGTCTATAATTTCACCGTCTAAGGGAATTTTTTCTCCCGGTTTGACAAGGATAATATCGCCGACGGCTACGGTTTCTGGCGAAACTTTTTTGATGTCGCCATTTTGCTTGAGGTTGGCGCTGTCTGGGCGAATTTCTAAAAGCGATCGGATCGATTGACGCGATCGCCCGATCGCAAATTCTTGAAAAAGTTCTCCGATTTTGAAAAACAACATCACACCGACTGCTTCAGGGAGTTTGTGAATAGCGACAGCGCCGAGTGTTGCTATAGTCATTAAGAAATTTTCATCAAAAAATCGACCTCGCAGAATATTGCGCCCCGCAATGGTTAAAACATTCCATCCGCTTAAAAGATAGGCGGGGATGAAAACCAGATATTCACCTATAGAATAGGGCGTGTTGTGGAGTTGTTCTTCAAAAATTAAACCTCCGATAAATAGTACAACAACGGATATAACAGGAATCAATTCTTGCTTCAGATTGAAATCTCCGTGCCCGTGGTCGTGCCCGTGGTCGTGCCCGTGGTCGTGATCGTGGCCGTGGTCGTGGTCGTGGCCGTGGCCGTGGCCGTGGTCGTGGTCGTGGTCGTGGCCGTCGTCACTACAGCAACCGGAATCGCTCGATTTGGCTTTTTGCATGGTGTTTTCTGGGTTTCTGCTTATGTCTGATAGTATGAATAGATGTTCATATTATAGGTTAAAAAGATAATTTACTAGATTTTGATTTCAAAATCTAGCTATTTTTTAGAAAAATATTGTTGAGTTTGTCGTGACGGTGAGAACTAATTAATAATAATAATTGTTCTCAATTGCGGGCAAGTAATTACATGGCTGATACACAAAGATCAAGAAACCGGGTTTTTCAGCGAGATTGAGGGTGTTTGGCGAGTATTTTGGTGAAAAAACCCGGTTTCTGGCTACCCATTTTTTTAAGTATTGTTAAGAGAACATAATCTGTGCTAATCGTCACAGGCAGAAAACATGAAAAAAGGTTTTTGTTGTGAAATAGACATAAAAAAGCCAAAAAGCCTGCCGTAGCAGGGCAGAAAGATTCATCACCAGAAAATTTATGGCGATGGTTATTTCAGAAGTATTAGAAAGTTTAGCCATGACTCTACCAAGGCTGAATCTTCTTTTAGCTTCTCCAAATTTTGTGACAAATTGAGTTACGACTTCTCTCGTCTGACTGAGCTTGTTTCTTCCTTGACTTGCTAATATTTTTTGGGTCTTCCTAGAGGAACGCCACTCATCCTAATTCCTCTTTCTTTGCACCAAGCTCGATTTTCCTGCGTTCGATATAGCAAAATCACTTCACCCCTGACAATATTTCGGTCAAAACCGTTTTCTTCTTCATCCAAGGAAAAGGTTCTTCTAATATAGGTAAATTGAAAAATGGACAGAGCTTTTCCCATCCTTCGCCATCACAAACATCAATAATTAACAAAGATTCTGGACGGTCTTTAAAATATTCAAGCACATTTCTATAATGTAAATCATAAACATAAGACATTCTATCTTCATTAAACGCATAAGTACCATAAACAGCCGCTCTTAATAATCTTCTGATCTGCATCTTAGTCTCCTTACTAGGATCGAAATCAAACGCAGCCCTCTTTGACCAGTGAGCTTCTAAAGACTTTAACCAACATGATTTATTACGCACGGTTAAGATAAACTTACTATCAGGAAATAATTTATATAACTGAGAATAAAAAGGAGCTACCGTTATATCTGTAATCCCATCATAATCATTGAGAATCGAAAAGTCATACTTAGCAGCCATCAGGTCTTGTAAAATTGTCTCATCATCAGGATAATGAACAACATTAATCCCTAGCATATTTAATGCCATTGTTAAGCTTTTAGTTCCCGTGCGACTCAAACCAATTCCAAAAACTTTCATTTTTTTACTTATCATGGGTCTTTGAATAATAATTTTACTTGAAAATTCTATAGTTTCGGCTAACGTTAAAGGAGCTTTTTCCAAAATATTCATTTGCTTAAGTTCGCGGAGAGCAATATTTGGTAAATCCTCAATAAACCTAGCAATTTCCGGCTGACTTGCCTGCTTTGAAATATATTTTTTTGCATAATTTACAGCATATTTAGCAACCGAAAAATCTAAATCTTTTTCTTGTCTTCCCCAATCTTCCTGACAAATAGTTAATTTAGCTTGATGATAATCTTGGCGACTTCTCAGTTCTCTCAAAGCACATTTGGCAAAAATATGGTGATAGAATTGAAAAAAATCATGGATAATGTTAAATTTCTTAAATGCTTTTCCTAGCTTCAGTTTTTTTAGTGCCAGTGCACGAGTTCTTGATTCAGGTCTTAATACATATTTAGCATCATTATCAGGTACTTTAATTGCTTGCATTTCTCTTATTACATCAATTCTAGTAATATGTACACCACAATGAATATGACCTCTGAATTTATCAAGAACATAACAGTCTACGTATGGCAAACTATTGGTGGTAAGGAAAGGAGACATATCCTCCATAATTAAACAATCAGCATCCATGAAGACAACAAAATCACAATCGTAATTCATTTTCAGCATTTGCTGAACAGCGTGGGCAAAAGGTTTAACATTTTCAATAATATGAACTTGACGAGGCTGAATATTTTTGATAGCTAGGTCTAAGGCTATTTGGGATGTTCTTTCGCCAACAGTTCTAAAAACTAAATCGATTTTTTTCATGGTATTTTAATTCCAAGCCTGAGTTTTTAACTTGGAAAGCTTATAGAACCCATTTGAGATTTTTTGACGATCGACAGACAACTGGCGATCGCCAGTCGTAACGATACCGAACGCCGCCAAGGCCGCCAGCGGATGGGCACTACCTTAGTTATGGCTTTAGCCCACATTCACGAGCTCTACGTGGCCCATGTCGGAGACAGTCGGGCTTATTTGATTACCACCTTTGCAGTGGCAAGGCTGGTAGAGTTGCATCACAGGCAAAGTTCGCGGGTCTAGCGCGGGTCTAACGTCTGGCAAGGTTGCCACGGTTGGAGCGATCGGATTGTTGGCAATGTCGATCGGATTGTTGGCAGTATCGGTCGGAGCGGTGGCGGTCTAGCTTTCTCTAGTCTCTAGTCCTATTACCAATTCCCAATTCCCAATTTCAAAGTTGAGTTATCGTGTGGTACAAGCCCAAGCAACTATGCTTCCTGAATCCTCAAGTGCGCTCATTGCTTTGTTTTCAGCTTCGGCGCGAGAATCACCAAGTCCCCAACCAACATGAGTACCATTGTCCGATACAGCACCACAGCTATTCTTAAACCAGACTCGAACCGCGCAATCCTCTGCATTTTTAGAACACTCTGCCAATGCTTTATTTTGAGCAGCAGCACGGGTTGAGTGGTCGTAGCTAAAACCATAGGCACTTGTAGCATCCGATGTAGCGATCGCCCCAAAATTATCTGCCAAAGCGGCGCCACCGGATAAGCATTCTGCTAAAACCAGAAGTACAGCACCAACTCCAAGACGTTTAAGCATTGATTTTCTTCTTTTTGTACAGATATATTAAAAATATAACATAACCAATCTTGTTTAGACTATAGAACCCATTTGAGATCTTTTAAGAGGATGCTAGCCGCAGTTGATCGGCTTGACAACAGTCGATCAGCTTGACAGCAGTCGATCGGCTTGACAGCAGTCGATCGACTTGACAACAGTCGATCGACTTGACAACAGTCGATCAGGTAGAATCAGTAAAGTTAAGCAGGTCAGGGCTGAAAATGGGTTATTCGAGCGATGTGAGTGACAAAGAGTGGGAAATCATCGAGCCATTACTGCCCCAGAAGAAGAAAACTAGGCCACCAGTGTGGACAAAACGGCAAGTTCACGGGCGGCATATTTTATCAACTCAAAAATGGTTGTAATTGGTCTGACCTACCCAGAGATCTACCGCCATACTCGACAGTATTTTGGCATTACCAGAATTGGTGTGAGGAAGGTGCACTCGATCTAATCTTGGTACAGCTACATAGCAAGGTGCGTGAACAAGTCAAAAAAAACCGCAGTGGACGACATTAATCATGGTTGATTCACTCATGGGTAAAAAATACTTGTAATGCTAGTATTGAGTCGAAAGGGTTTTGTTTTTACAAGACAACAAACGGTATCAAAAGACACCTAGCCGTCGATATCCTGGGCTTTCCGTTCTTTACTCATTGCACCAAAGCTAGCTTATCTGATGATTGTGGTTTGATTGAAATGTTTTCCCAAAACATCGATTATTTCAAATTGAAACCTGTCGAGTTACCGAAGACAACCATCTTATTAGATAACGGCTATCATCCTGAAAAACTCACTCAAGCTTTGGAGGAGATTTACCCTGACATTATGACTAAGATTCAATTTGAACTCTCAGCCAAACCATCAAAAGCAGAGAAGGCAGCTAAAGGGCAATCTGGATTTGTGCCTGTGGCGGCTAGATGGGTAATTGAACGTTCAAATGCTTGGGTAGATCGATGTAAAAGCTTAATCAAGAATTTTGACCGTACACTCGCTCGTTCCAATGCCAAGCTCAAGCTGTGTTTCATTCGGCTAATGCTCAAACGGCTAGCATCCTCTTAAAAAGATCTCAAATGGGTTCTATATCCTTGAAGCTATATTAAGTGCAGATTCATAGTGAATTGGTATGAGCCGCCTCCTTGTGGAGGGTGAACGCTTAATAGCAGAATTTTTATGGCAAATTTACAATACTCCGAACAATTTTGAGTTGAGAAGAGGTCTGAGAAATATCAAAAGTTGGTTCGATGCTACACCTCCCATTTCAATTCTTCGTTTTCTTTATCGGCAATTTCTTCAAATAAACGCTCCACAGTAGGGTCAAGTTCTTGACGCCAACGCAAATCTAAAGTAATTTCTAAACCATGATTTTGGTAATAATCTGAGCAACGCTTTGATACCTTATGTAAAAATTCTTCTGTATTTTTGTGTTGAGCCTTTACTATTAAAAACTTCGTTCCGTTGTTTCCTCCTACTGGATGATGTTCGTGCTGGTAATATTTAACCATTTGGGGTTGATAGTCTATTTCCAAAAAATCGCAAAGCGTTATGATGACACTTTCTACATTTGTGGCAAGATGTTCATATTTTATTTTAATTTTATTACCATTAAAATGACGGTACAATTCTTGGGTTTCATTAATGAGTTCCTTCCAATCATCAATTATTTCTTTGACATTTTTTTGAGGATATTTTCTGGTGCGGGAATTGATAACTGCCCGCCCATCTCTTTGGAGAAATATCAAAAAAGGTTGGGAAGATGTTTTTTGAATAGTGGCTATTTGTTCTTCTAGCCAAGAAGTGTTTTTTGTAGAATCAATTACAATTGGCTTTTGTGTTTTGAGCGATATTTGTTCGTATAAGTCTAGGTGAGTGCTAGTAATAAAATCTTTCCAAACTGGACAATTGATACCACAAAGGTTGCAAGTTCTTTTTATGGGGTAGTTTGTATTTTGCATGAATCTGGCTTTCCTTGCCTCTCCCGAGTAGAAACAATCCTGATGACTTCCCAGTATAAGTCCTAGAAGCGTAGAGCCAGAGTGACCAGCGCCACAGATAAAACAAACCTTTTGATTGATTCTTGATCCAGAATTTAGCACCATATCGCTGTAAGAAATAAATTGCTTTGGGAGAATATTTTAGAACTTTAATTAACACACAATTTCACTGACGGAATATCAAAACACTGAGTTGTTAATCCTTCACACTGCTGTTTTGACCATTACGGCATCAATTGCCTAAGCTTGTAGTCATACTCAGGAGGCTCAAATTTTTCCATGCCAGAACTAGGATTAAGGGTTAGCTCACCAAAGATATGACGGCCAATATCCTAAAAATCGACGAGTAAAAATGGCTGCTCGCTTGCTAAGGTTTCAGCCATATCAATTATAACAGTAAAGTTTGTAGGTTTCATCAGTTCTCCCCGATAGCGGGGGTATTCTTCACCTAGAGCTAAGTCGAGAATCTTAAAATTGTTTTTATACTCGGACTTATCCCCAGGCTTCTTGAACTTTTTGGCTAACATTTTTTAATTGCTTTGGTTCTTGTTTAGCCCAGTCTTTGATTTGGGCTTTCTGCGAAGAGTTAAATAGTGCCTCTTCACCTCTTCCTGGTTTATTATAAAGTCCTATCATTCCCTCTAATTCCCACCGAGTGAACCACTTATAGAGTGTCTTATAACTTATTCTGAAAATATTCATTAACTCTCTTTTTTTTACTCCTTGCGAAGCTAATATGAGGCAATGTGCTCTCTGACGTACCTGATAATGTTGGCTTTGGCGATGAATTCGAGTCGAGCAATTTAGACAAAAGAGGATTTATTTTCCTGATAAACATAGGAAATTCTAATTAACTCATAATTTTGCCTGGAATATCCTTCTACTATGTATTTGTGTAATTAATTCTGTCTAATACCAATTCACTATGAAGGTACACGCTCATATAGGCTAAAGTAGAGGAGATCCAATATGGCCAACAAATTTCAGGTAGAAATCCAGGAAACGGTTGAGGAACTAGAGCATCGACTCGAACGGGCTATAACCGCAGTAAGTAAAGAAACATTACTGCTATTATACTTGATTGCCACCCAAAAAATCGGTGTTGCTTAATCATGGTATGAAAAAAATAAGTTGAAAATCCAAACGCTTTGTGAATACTGGTTTCTATGACGGGCATATTTAGCCTTTCATACCGTAAATCAGCAACGCCCATTATTCCTTCTACTGAAGTTATTGGTTAATTGATATCCGGATTAAAGCAGATTAGTGGGATTGGGATTTTTTAACCGCAGATATCAGCAGATGAACACAGATGCACGCTGATGGGATTTCTGAAGTGTTTCAACTCTGACTTAATTAGCTCTTCATGCGCCGGATAAATTCTAAGGGTAAACCGTCTGTATCGGCAATAAAAGCTACTTCGTAAACATTTTGCCCGATCGCCTGTTGAGTCGGTTCTAATAAAACTTTCAAAGCTTGAAACTGGTTTGGTTGGTCTTTAGCAGCTTCCTCAAACCGCTGTTTCAGAGACTGCAACCAACTAGGCAAGTCAGTTGTCGCCTCAGTTAAATCAAAAGATAAATGATAATATCCAACATAATGCTCGTCTCCGAAAGCATCCGGTGCGGGTTTGGGTTCCGGGATTTGGATTAGTTCGATGCGTCCGTTGAGACCTTCCATCCAACAGGCTAGGGTGTAACCTGTAGTAAAGCGATCGCTCACAGTAAATCCCAACTGTTCGTAAAAGGCGATCGCCCGGTGAATGTTAGCAGTGCGAATCGAGGCGTGGTGCATTCAATTTTAGATTTTAGATTTTAGATTTTAGATTTTAGAAGGGAAGTAGGAATTCCGGCTGGGGATTTTAGATTTTAGAGGGTAAATTCGTAATTCGTAATTAAAAACGGTCGCATCTTTAGCGCGAAAGCAATAGAGCCTTCTTCCCTCTTCCTTCTTCCTTCTTCCTTCTTCCCTCTTCCTTCTTCCTTCACTTATTCAAACAACCGAAAATAGGGATATCTAATCGGAACTCCCGGCTCTTTTTCCAAATCAAAATTAATCACTTCCCAGCAAGGGTCTTCTTGAGGATCGGGGCTAAAATCCACAGGCAAACCGTACAGCCTCGGCCGTGGCGATTCCGACTGGCCTCGCCAAGGCGTGCTGCGTTCCAAATAAGCGCTGATTAAGTCGCGATAGCGTTGAGCAACGATCACGCGAGTTGCTCGGTAGCCTTGAGTATAGAGTCGATCGAGCGCTTCGTGAATTTCAAACCGAATCCCGTCCGGGTGGGTGTGCTGGCGATACCATTCATTCTCCCAGCGGCGCCAGTGCCGCCCAGACTGAAGGTGAACCAGTTCCCCCGTTTTTGGATCTGCCTCAAATGCCCCGTGACGCGGACACAAATAGGTATCCGTTAGCGTTAGAGCCGGAATTGTTTGGCGACAGTGGGGACACTGAATTTCCGGGCCAAACATCGGGTATTGCAAGGCAACTTCAATCATTTATTTGCGTCCCAGCATATTTTCTCTGCAAAAGTGCCAAATACTTTTATTATATCCCGTATCAACAACCAGCTAATCTGCTAGAAGTATAACGATCGACCAACAAATGAGCAATCTCAACGAACCTCTGCCTGCACTTCCTTCCTATTGGCCCAGGCCCGATCTATCCCAAGCGGCTTTTGTCGCTGAAGGTGCTGTTGTCATCGGCAGGGTAGAGGTGGCTGCGGGCGCTAGTATCTGGTACGGGGCGGTGGTGCGGGCGGATCTAGAGCGAATTGCGATCGGCTCAACTACCAATATCCAAGATGGAGCAATTCTGCACGGCGATCCGGGGAAACCGACGGTTTTGGAAGATTTCGTGACAGTCGGACACCGAGCCGTGATTCACTCAGCTTACATTGAACGGGGCTGCCTGATCGGGATTGGGGCGATCGTCCTGGACGGAGTGAGGGTGGGAACAGGCTCTATCGTCGGTGCAGGGGCGGTTGTCACCAAGGACGTTCCCCCTCACACGCTAGTTGCGGGAGTGCCTGCCAAACGCCTGCGGGATGTCTCTGAGGAAGAAGCAGCCGAGTTGGTGGAACACGCTAAGCATTACGAAAAGTTGGCTCTGGTTCACGCGGGGAAAGGTTCTGATTTGGGATTTGGTTAGTTGATAGAATAAGATTTTCAGCAAAAAATTATTAGTTTCCAATGGCTTACACCGCGCAAAAAATCCTAACTTTTGAAACATTCCTCGATCGATATTTTGACAACTTCCGCTACGAACTGGCTGACGGAGAATTAGTTGACAGGGAACCCACAGGCCCCCACGAAACCGTCAGCGGTAAACTAGCAACTCAAATTGGCATCGTTCTGGCAGCCGAAAAACTACCCTGGTTCATTCCCCTGAGATGTTGCACCATTCTCAATAAGCTTTTTATGAACAGGCAAGATGCCTGTTCCACAAGAAAATTCACTCTTTGTGGAACAGGCATCTTGCCTGTTCTTGAGAATGGTACAAGATGTGAGTTCCCCGCACTTGTTTGATCCGTCCATTCTCAGATGCAGCTACTGCCCGCCGTCCCGATATTGTCGTGTTAGATGAAACTGCCCTTGTCAGCGAACCTCTCTGGGAAAGAGAACCTGTGATTACGCTGGGACGATCGATTAAATTAGTTGTAGAAGTCGTCAGCACTAACTGGGAAACAGATTACGCCCGAAAAGTTGAAGAGTATGCTATTTTAGGAATTCCCGAATATTGGATCGTTGATTATCGCGGATTAGGGGGTGTGGCTTTTATCGGTAAACCAAAACAACCTACTATCACCGTTTGCCAACTGATTGACCAAGATTACATCCAGCAACAATTTCGCCTCGGTCAACCGATTATTTCTCCTCTGCTAAAAAGCTTGCAACTTCGCTTAGATGATATTCTTCCCCGATAAAGTGGGGTGTCAAACTAAATATATGAATTACGCACGGGTAGTCAGGGTTTCGACACTTCGACGGAGTTTATTCTGATTCATCTATCATCGGTTTTTGGGCAGCGTGTCGCACAAAAATAATCTGAACTCTATCATCAACAATCGTAAACAGAATCCGATAGGCATTTCGTCCCTTGCCGTAAACAAGTTGTCGTATTTCTTCGTCAAAAAAACTATTCTCAAACGCGAAGGAACAACGAGAAGGCATATTTTCTAGCGATAAGATAGCTTTGTACAAGCCTTCTAACCAATTTCTAGCCTTCTGAGAAGAATGATTACTCAACCAAAAATAAGATTCCTCGATCGCTTTTTGCGCTGCGGGTTGGATAATGACTTGATATTTCTGATTCATCGCTAACTGTCTAGCTTATCAAACAGTTGATTGAAAAAATCCTCCGCTTTTTGCCCTTCCCCTCGATCCATTTGTGCCAAACCCAGTTTAATTCCCTTTAAAGTCTCTAATAACTCAACCGCATCTAAAAGTTTCTGATAGGATTCAGCATCCTGAATAACTAACTCTGCTTTCCCGTTGACAGTTAGAACTAAAGGATGTTTTGTTTGTTTGAGCCGCTGCACAAACTCAGTCGTATTACGTTTAAAATCGGTGAGAGAATGTATGTCTCTTGAAAGGTTAATCATAATGATAACATGAAATTAGCATCTAATTAAATGTTAAACGATACCTGCGGAGTTTGTCAATCTAAGCTTAGGTGATATTCTGCCCCGATAAAGTGCCTTGCTGCAATCTAAAATCTAAAATCTAAATCAGAAACTGGGTTTTTTGTGTAAGTCCTATATATACTATTAAAGCTGTGCCGGAATCGCACCGATCGCCCTTGCCACTAACACCTATCATGAACGATCGCACATCTACTCCAAACATCCCCCCGCAGGCCTGGAAACGTCCCATCGGCCTTGGTTGGGAGAATCCCTATACAGTCCGCTACGCCAGCAATCTAGACGACGGGCCCTGGCACGGAATGCCTCTGGGCGGGTTCGGTGCCGGCTGCATCGGGCGATCGTCCCGCGGCGACTTCAACCTCTGGCACATTGACGGCGGCGAGCACATATTTCGCAGTTTACCCGCTTGTCAGTTCAGCGTTTTTGAAGAAACTAAAGGCAAGAAACAAGCTTTTGCACTGTCCACTGAACCGCCTACCGATGGCAGTTTATCGAGTTGGAAATGGTATCCATCGGAAGGAAGAAGGAAGAAGGAAGAAGGAAGAAGGGAAGAAGAAGAAAGAACCGGGGAAGAGTCTAATTCCTCGGGTAGTTATCATGCTTTGTATCCGCGCAGTTGGTTTGTATACGAAAATGTGTTTCAGGCTCAATTAAGCTGCGAGCAATTTTCGCCAATTTTGCCGAACAATTATCAGGAAAGCAGTTACCCAGTTGCCATGTTTGAATGGGTAGCGCACAATCCTACAGATGCGCCGATTACTCTCAGCATCATGCTGACTTGGGAGAATATTGTCGGTTGGTTTACTAATGCCAATAAGTCGCCGAAAGTGATGGTGCGAGATGATGGTAGTCCATTTTATGACTATCAACCCCGGTGGGGAGAAAGTGCCGGAAATTTGAATTTGTTGGTGGAAGATTTTCACCGGATCGGTTGCGTGATGACGCGGTTGACTGCTGAGGACGAACCCCAAGAGGGGGAGGGACAATGGGCGATCGCAACTATTACTAATCCAGCGGTAGAAGTATTTTACCAAACTCGCTGGAACCCGGCGGGGAATGGCGACGAAATTTGGCGCAACTTTTCTGCTGAAGGTTTCTTGTTGGATGACAAAGATGAGACAGCCGCAGCCGCCGGAGAACAGTTGGCTTGTGCGATCGCAGTTCGCTTTACTATTCGACCGGGAAAAACTCGCAAAATTCCCTTTATTATAGCTTGGGATTTGCCCGTTACTGAGTTTGCATCGGGAGTTTGGTACTACCGCCGCTATACAGATTTCTTCGGCCGCAACGGCAAAAATGCTTGGCCGATTATTCGCACTGCAATGAAGCATTCCGATACTTGGCGCGAAAATATTGAAGCTTGGCAAAAACCCATTTTAGAACGCACAGATTTGTCCGACAGTTTCAAAATGGCGCTGTTTAATGAGTTGTACATTTTGACTGACGGCGGTACTCTTTGGAGTGCGGCGGACGAACGGGATCCGAAGGGTCAATTTGGGGTTTTAGAGTGCATTGATTACCGCTGGTACGAAAGTTTGGACGTGCGGCTTTACGGTTCTTTTGCTTTGTTGATGCTGTGGCCGGAATTAGAAAAGTCGGTAATGATTGCTTTTGCTAGGGCAATTTCTGCTGGTGACGATACGCCGAGAATTGTGGGCTGGAATCAAGCTTCGGCGATTAGAAAAGCCGTCGGTGCGACACCGCACGATTTGGGTGCGCCTAACGAACATCCTTGGGAGAAAACCAATTATACTAGCTATCAAGATTGCAATTTGTGGAAGGATTTACCTTGCGATTTTGTGTTGCAGGTTTATCGGGACTTTTTGTTGACTGGCGGCACAGATTGCGAGTTTTTGCAAGATTGTTGGCCGGCAATTGTTGAGGCTTTGGCTTATCTGAAAACCTTTGATGAGGATGGCGACGGCATTCCTGAGAATTCGGGAGCCCCGGATCAGACGTTTGATGATTGGCAAATGCGGGGAATAAGTGCGTATTGCGGGGGTTTGTGGTTGGCGGCGCTGGAGAGTGCGATCGCGATCGGCGAAATCTTAGAAGATGCAGCACCTGAGATAATTCCAAATCCCCAAGAGAAGATTGCATTATATCACAGTTGGCTGTTACAAGCAAGACCTAGCTATCAAGAAAAACTGTGGAACGGTCAATATTACCGTTTGGACAGCGAGAGTAAATCGGAAGTGGTAATGGCAGACCAATTGTGCGGTCATTTTTACGCGAAGCTGTTAGGATTGCCGGATATTGTGCCGCCAGAATGTGCAGTCAGCGCTTTAGAAACTGTGTACGATTCTTGTTTTTTGAAGTTCAACGATGGCGAGTTTGGGGCTGCGAATGGGGTAATGCTGAACGGTTCGCCGGAAAATCCCAATGCGACTCATCCTTTGGAAGTTTGGACGGGGATTAATTTTGGGTTGGCTGCTTTTTTGGTACAGATGGGAATGGAGGATAAAGCCTTTAAATTGACGGATGCGGTGGTGAAGCAAATTTATGAGAATGGGTTGCAGTTTCGGACACCGGAAGCGATTACGGCGGGGGGGACTTTTCGGGCGAGTCACTATTTGCGGGCGATGGCAATTTGGGCGATTTACTATGTTTTGAATCGTAAAACCGCAGATGTTGGCAGGTGAACACTAATTAATGCCGCCTCTGATTTATTGATCTCTCTTTTCTTGAGGCTTTGCGTCATCAGCATCAAGACTGGTTCGATCGTTCAACAGCAACCGTAAACTATACGATCGCCTGCACTGTTGACTGTTAACAATTAACAGTTAACAGTTAACATCATGAGGAGTGCAACCGGAATTGATATGATGCAAGAACTGTAAAGAAACCCGGTTGGGAGTGTGTATTTAATCAACCTGGAATACGCTGTATTATAGCTAGAAACCGGGTTTTTGGGAAAATACACGCCTGAAAACCCTCAATCTCAAAAAAACCGGGTTTCTTTGGGTTTGATGCGTAAGTCTCAATTATTATCAACTACCAGACTTAAGATCGATCGCCTAACAGTTCTTCTGCTACCAATCCTTTCTGAATGGCGAGCACTGCTGCTTGAGTGCGATCGCGCACTTCTAACTTTTGCAAAATTGCGTGAACGTGCACCCGCACAGTCCCCGGGGCAATGTACAATATTTGTGCAATTTCCTGATTGCTTTTCCCACTAGCAACTAAAGCCAATATTTCCTGTTCTCGCTTCGTCAGCGGATTGTCTAAAACTTCCGATTTTCCCCCGACTTTCACAGGTTCAGGATGAGTAAAAACTGCCCTAATTTCCGCAGTTGCGCCCTTATCCCACCAAGAAGCGCCCGACGCTACCGATCGAATTGCCAAAACCAAAGTTTCCGCCGCAATTCCCTTGAGACAATATCCGTGAGCTCCCGCAGCCATCAATCTTTCAATTAACGATTTTTGGGAATGGGATGTTAAAATTAAAATGGGAATTTCTGGATGTCGCTGCTTAATTTGGCGGCACGCTTCAATGCCACCAATTCCCGGCAAACCTACATCCAAAACCACCACATCCGGCAAGTATTCCTGAGTCAATTCTACCGCAGTTTCTCCATCTTCCGCCTCGGCAATTATTTCCAAGCAACTTTCCTGCTGCAATCGAGTTTGCAGTCCCAACCGAAACAGTTCGTCGTCTTCAACTAGCAGAATTCGTAAGGGAGAATTAGGTTTCATTGGCGGAGATTGCTGGTAATCGGAATCCAAACAAAGCACCGTGGGGCAATTTGTTTTCTGCCCAAATTATACCGCCGTGCGCGTCAATAATTTGGCGAGATAAGTATAATCCCAATCCCGATCCTTTAGCTTGCCGATCGCTATTTCCTTGATAAAAACGCTCGAATAGGTGCGAGAGTTCCCCTGCGGTAATTCCCAACCCGCTATCGCTCACTTTCACTACCTGATAATTTGAATGAGATGCCATCACAATTTCTACTTTGCCGCCTCGGGGAGAATGGTTGAGCGCGTTTGTTAGCAAATTAACAAAAACGCGCTGGAGTTGGACTGCATCGCCGTTTACCCACAAAGAGCGACGGAAATCTGACTCTCCGTAACTCGTACTAATATAAACTCGACGCGCCGCCGATAAATCTGCGAGTGTGGCAATTACCTCTGTTGCTAAAGCTACTAAATTTACAGGAGCAAGTTGCAGTTTCAAACCTTCAGTATCGTTGCGGTAAATATCTAACAGGGTTTCTACTAATTGTAGCGACATTTTGTGCGATCGCGCCATTGTTTCGAGAACCTTTTGCTGACTGGGAGTAACATCGCCAAATTTTGCCGATTTAAAAGCTTTAATTGTTTCTATCGCCCCCAGCATCGGCGTTTTCAAGTCGTGAGTCAAAGTAGAGACAAAATCCTCTCGGATGCTGGCTAGCTGCTGCTGAGACTGCAACTGAGCTTTGGCGACTGCGATCGCTTCTTGGTACTGCTGGTTGCGATCGCTCAAATATCCCGTCACTCCCAAAGCCATAACTGCGATCGCTCTATTTGCAACAGTTGCTAGGGCGATCGTTTCTCCAGGAGGGATAAACACATTCAACAAAGTCAAAGCTGCCGCTATCAGCGTAATTTGTAATTTCCCCAACCGACTCAAGCGCGAATTTGCCAGTATAATCGGCCCCGTGTATAAGTATCCAAACAGATACTCCGAGGGAGTGCTAAATTCCAGCGCGATCACAATAGCAAACAAAATGGCGATCGACCATCTTCCGCGCAAATACTTCTCTTGAAGTAGTACATTTTTGGGGATTTTTAATAAGCTTTTAAACATTCTTAATCAATCCATTTTAAAATGACCCGTCCCGGAAAGATTGACCCTCATAAATCTGGATTTTTTACCCAAAAACTCAATTCTAGCCATTAATTCCGCTAAAAAGCCGATTTCTTGAGTCGGAGTCCGTAAATTCTGAAATATTCCGTACATTGTCCCCCCAAAAATAGCGTTTAGACAAAATCTATACCTGCAAGTATAGATTTTTAACATCATCTAAACATTCGCCTATCAATCAAAGTATATGGCAGAAAAGCATAAATTCTAAACAGTAACTTATATCTTAAGACTAATTATCAAACACCCCCAACTTCTGTACAGTAATCAATAAGAGTAAACCTAACCTTGCGGCCTACGGGAGTCGTTCATGAGCTTTGTAGAACCAAAACTCATTCAAGTACCCATCCAATTTAACAGCAGTTATTGCGGCATAGCACTAAGTGCCATACAATTGCCCGATAACTGCTATTGCTTGGGATTAACAAGAGAAAATCGATTAATTCTAGCCAGCGAAATTCCAACGATTTTCTGCGGAGATCGTATCTTAGCAGTAGCAATTAATCGGGCGATAGGCTGCGAACTAGAAGTAACCTTAAAGAAAACTCACCCCGTTTTGTGGACTTCCTTCCGAAGCCATTTTCCGAGGAGTGAAGCGCATTTATTCAACAACGAGGATTTTTTAACTAAGTTATGCTGCAAGGATTAACTCAAATCGGATTAACCCTAATCATTTTAATCGCGATCGCGCCCATCTTGGGCAATTACATGGCGCGGGTGTACATGGGAGAACGAACCATCCTCGATCCCGCCATTAAACCAGTAGAACAACTCATCTATAAAGCAGGCAACATCCGTGTTGTAGATTCCATGACAGGCTGGCAATATGCGCGATCGCTATTATACAGCAATGTAGCAATGGGCATATTTGTTTTTCTAATCTTCATGCTTCAGGGAGTGCTACCTTTAAATCCCACCAGCCTCAGCGCACCAACCTGGGATACCGCCCTACACACAACAATTTCATTCCTCACAAATACCGACCAACAGCATTACTCCGGCGAGACAACATATAGTTATCTATCGCAGTTAACTTTGGGTTTTTTAATGTTTACCTCAGCCGCCACAGGTTTAGCAGTAGGAATTGCCTTTATTCGGGGACTTACCGGGCGCCCGTTAGGTAACTTTTACATCGATTTAATTCAATCAATCACCAGAATTCTCCTACCATTATCTTTAATAATCGCCTTGCTATTGCTAATTTCGGGAGTGCCGGAAACCTTAGCAGGCCCCCAAGTTGCCACCACCTTAGAAGGCAGCACCCAAGTTATTGCCCGCGGCCCAGTCGCTCACTTTGAAAGCATCAAACAACTAGGAGAAAACGGCGGCGGATTTTTCGGGATTAACTCGGCTCACCCCTTTGAAAACCCCAACCCTTTTAGTAACCTGCTGGAAATACTAGCAATGGTTTGCATCCCAGCAGCATTCATTCACACCTACGGCAGATTTGCCAACAACAAAAAACAGGGATGGCTAATTTTTTGGATGGTATTTATAATGTTTGTTGCCTTGATTGGCATTGCAGCAGTTGGCGAATATCAAGGAAATCCTCAAGTCAATAATTTACTGGGTTCCGTGCAACCAAATTTAGAAGGTAAAGAAGTTAGATTTGGCTGGTCGCAAACCGCCCTTTGGGCCGTGACTACAACTGGCACAATGTGCGGTGCCGTGAACGGAATGCACGATTCTTTAATGCCTCCGGCAGGTTTTGCTACTCTGTCTAACTTGTTTCTGCAAATTGTTTGGGGCGGACAAGGAACCGGAACAGCTTACTTATTTATTTACCTGATTTTGAGCGTATTTCTCACAGGATTGATGGTGGGTAGAACGCCGGAATTTTTGGGACGTAAAATTGAAAAGCAGGAAATTGTTTTAGCCAGCGTGGTTTTGTTAGTTCACCCGATCGCAGTTTTAATCCCTGGCGCGATTACCCTCGCCTTTACCGACAGCTTGAGCGGCATCAGCAACCCCGGATTCCACGGCATTTCGCAAGTGATGTACGAATACGCTTCAGCCGCAGCTAACAACGGTTCAGGCTTTGAAGGATTAGGAGATTCTCAACCCGCAGCAACAGGACTTTGGTGGAATTTAAGCACCTGTTTTAGTTTACTTTTAGGGCGCTACGTTCCAATTGTTGCAATGCTGTTGCTAGCTGACAGCATGACAAACAAACAACTGGTTCCCGAAACAACCGGAACACTAAGAACCGATTCCATTTTATTCACCAGCGTAACCGCAGGAGTAATCATAATTCTGGGCGCGCTGACATTTTTCCCTGTCCTAGCTTTGGGGCCAATTGCAGAAGGATTTGAAATTAGCAGCGCTAAGTTGGAACCAGCACCGATAACTGCGCCACCTTTAGCAACGCCTTCGCCTTTCACAACGCCTTTAGCAACGCCTTCGCCTTTAGTAACACCAACACCAGAAGCGACAACACCCGAAGCAACACCAACTCCTCCACCTCAATAGCAAAAAATTGTCAATCTCACCCTCCTCTTTCTCCGTGTTCTCTGTGTCCTCTGCGGTTCATTAAAAATCCAAATTATGGCTTCTTCCAATACCCCTAATTCTCAGAAAAACTCCCGTTCCAGAGGCCCTCGCGAGTCTCGCAAACATACGCCCAAAGCAAATACAAAAGGGCTTTATCAAAGAGCTTTCAAAGAAGCTTTTGTCAAGCTAAACCCGCGGGTGATGCTGAAAAATCCAGTAATGTTTGTGGTGTGGGTAGGCACAATTGTGACTGCACTTTTGACGATCGACCCCACGCTGTTCGGCCCGGTTCCCGGCGAAAATCAGAGAGTTTTCAACGGTTTAGTCACATTTATTTTGTTCTTCACTTTGGTATTTGCTAATTTTGCCGAAGCGGTAGCAGAAGGGCGCGGCAAAGCGCAAGCAGACGCGCTGCGATCGACCAAAGCCGACACCACAGCCCGCAAACTCTTACCAGACGGTTCAATTCAAGAAGTAAGTTCGACAGCCCTGAGACGTGGCGATCAAATTAAAGTGATCGCAGGCGATGTCATTCCCGCTGACGGCGAAGTGATCGCAGGTGTCGCATCTGTGGACGAATCTGCGATCACCGGCGAATCCGCCCCAGTGCTCAAGGAACCGGGTTCGGACATCGCCAGTTCCGTTACCGGCGGGACGCGCATCCTTTCCGACGAACTGACGCTGCGGGTGATGGCCGACCCCGGTAAGGGGTTTTTGGACAGGATGATCGCGCTGGTGGAGGGCGCTGAACGCTCGAAAACGCCGAACGAGATCGCGCTGACGGTGCTGCTGGCGGTGCTGACTCTGGTGTTTTTGATTGTGGTGTCAACGATTCCGCCGATCGGCAATTATGTGAAAACTCCTGTGGGCGTGGTGACGCTGATTTCGCTGCTGGTGGCGCTGATTCCAACAACCATTGGCGGTTTGTTGAGCGCGATCGGCATTGCGGGGATGGATCGCGTTGCTCAATTTAACGTCATAGCGACCTCTGGGCGCGCCGTAGAGGCTTGCGGTGACGTGAATACACTGATTTTGGACAAAACGGGGACGATCACGCTGGGCAACCGTTTAGCTGAGGAATTCATTCCGGTCAACGGTCATTCGCTGGATCAGGTTGCGAGTGTGGCGCTGGCTGCTAGCGTGTTTGACGAGACTCCAGAGGGAAAGTCGATCGTCCGTTTGGCGGAAAAGTTGGGCGCTACAGCAAAATTCGATCGCACCAGCGCCACCGGCCTAGATTTTTCCGCCAAAACCCGGATGTCTGGCACGGATTTGCCCGACGGGACGGAGGTTCGCAAGGGTGCGGTGGATGCGGTGAAGGGTTTTGTGCGATCGCGCGGCGGCAATTTCGGCCCGGATCTCGATGAAGCTTACGAGCGAGTTTCCCGCTTGGGAGGCACGCCGCTAGCTGTTTGTCAAGGTAGCGACACCTACGGAATTATCTATTTGAAAGATGTGATTAAACCGGGAATTCGCGATCGGTTTGACCAACTCCGAAAAATGGGAATTCGCACCATCATGCTCACCGGAGATAACCGAATTACCGCCTCAGTAATTGCCGACGAAGCCGGCGTTGACGACTTCATTGCCGAAGCAACTCCAGAGGACAAAATCGAAGTAATTCGCAAGCAACAAGCAGAAGGCAAATTAGTAGCAATGACGGGAGACGGAACCAACGACGCACCCGCCCTAGCCCAAGCAAACGTTGGACTCGCGATGAATTCTGGAACCCAAGCGGCCAAAGAAGCTGCAAACATGGTGGACTTAGATTCTGACCCCACCAAACTAATTGACTTAGTGACAATTGGCAAACAATTGCTAATTACTCGCGGCGCGCTGACTACATTTTCCCTAGCCAACGACATCGCCAAATATTTTGCAATTATTCCCGCCATGTTTGCCCCAGTTGGCACTTTAAACATCATGGGCTTAGCCAGCGGTCAATCAGCAATTTTATCCGCATTAGTTTACAATGCTTTAATTATTCCCGCATTAATTCCCCTAGCATTAACCGGGGTAAAATTTCGACCGCTGACAGCAAATCAACTATTGCAGCGGAACATTTTAATCTACGGATTGGGCGGAGCAGTTGCGCCGTTTATCGCCATCAAAATAATCGATGTGTTGATTACCGCAGTCGGGCTAGCATAGAGGTTCGGTAGCGAGCAGAGTACGAGATTTAATGGATAGAATAGATTTAGAGGTTCTGCCTCGACGCTCATCTGAAAACCACTCATTGCAAAATGACCTATGAATCCTCAACTTTTGGATAAACCAGTCAGTGAAAGCAACCAGTGCCTCACGCTTTATGATGTTAGCTGGGAGAAATTGGAAGCAATAGAAGCAGCATTAGAAGATTTTCCAAATGTGCGGCTAGCCTACCTCTATGGAACCTTAGATATTATGTCTCCTCTTTCAGAAGAACATGAAGATGGTAAAAGCACTATCAGTCTCTTACTGCTTGCTTATTTTCAACACGCAAACATCCGATTTTACAAGCGTGGTAGCAAGACTCTCGGCAGTATCCAACTAGGAGGAAGGAAAGAGCCTGATGAATCATTCAATCTGGAAACTAAGAAAGAGATTCCCGACATTGTAATAGAAGTAGTTGTCACCAGCGGCGGAGTAAATACTCTGGAAATCTACAGGCGAGTCAAGGTTGCCGAAGTGTGGTTTTGGAGAAAAGGCAAGCTAGCCCTGTACCGTTTGCAAGACGAAGAATACAAACAAGTCGATCGCAGTGAATTACTACCTGATTTGGATTTAACATTGTTCGTTCGTTGTGCAAATATCCCCGATCAATACGATGCTGTAGTTGAGTTTCGCAATGCACTGCGCGATCGACCAGAGCAAGCTTAACAGACTCGTTCCCAGGCTCTGCCTCGTCGATGCTCATTTCAAATTGTCAAGCAATTTAATGTAAAAAAAAGGAAAAATTATGAAACGAAACGCTTTGCTGAATGATGTTTTGCCTAGAGATTTTCAAGACACCGTTGAGTTAGGAGAAATGCTGTGTAAACGCCACCCAATCCCGGTGCAGCTATTTCTAGTAATGTGCTTTAACTTGATAATAGCTCCCGCTGTGTATGCCGCTACGGATGAAGGTTTAACTAAAAAAGCTGCATGGGGTTTAAGCCTTTTGGGTTTAGTAATCATCGGACTCGCAGTTTATTTGTTTACTGTAATTTTCCAACCGGAAAGATTTTAAGCAAACATCCATTACACCCCTTACAAAATCCGTTACATCCGTTACATCCCGTACATTGCTCGTTGCCGAACTTCCTTCTTCCTTCATTGAGGTAATTTATGAGAGAGATAATCAGAGCGATTCGCGTGACCTTAGTCTTGTGGGGAATCACGGCTATTATTTATCCCTTGATAATGCTAGCAATCGGTCAACTCGCTTTCAACTCGCAGGCAAACGGGAGCTTAATTACTAAGCAGGGAGTTGTAGTCGGTTCATCCTTAATCGGTCAATCATTCAGTTCGGATAAATATTTTTGGAGCCGCCCCACCACCACCAATTACAGCAGCTTTGCACCTACTGATTTCGACCCTACAAAGGCAGATAATTTAGCTCAAAAAACGGGGGTTTCGGGAGCTAGCAACCTTGCTCCCAGTAACTCGGATTTGCTGAATCGAGGCAATGAAAAAGATGGTTTCCAAGGGGTGCAAGTAGAATTAGCCCGCCTCAACCAAGCTGGCATCAAACCTGCGGCGGATTTAGTTTACACCTCGGGTTCTGGCCTCGATCCGCACATTAGTGTAGAATCAGCTAGGGCGCAAATTGAGCGGATAGCAAAAGTGCGATCGATCAATCTCAATCAAGTAGAAATGTTGGTATCCAAAAATACAGATGGCCGATTTCTCGGAATTTTCGGCGAACCTGGAGTTAACGTCCTCAAACTAAATTTAGCTCTCGACAGTTTACAATAATTTAGAGTCAGTAGTCAGTAGTCATTAGTCATTAGGGAATTGTTAGCTGTTGACAGTTGACTGTTGACTGTTAACTGTTGACTATTAACTGTTGACAGTTGACTGCCAACTGCCAACTACCAACTGCCAACTAACAACTACCAACTGCCAACTGCCAACTAACAACTACCAACTGCCAACTACCAACTAACAACTGCCAACTGCCAACTGCCAACTGCCAACTTATCTATTAAGCTATGATTCACTCTAGCGAACTCACCAACAATTCAGACGCGGTTTATGCCCAAACTAACCGCAATTGCGATCGCACCCGCCGGGGAAAGCACAAAATATTTATCGGCATGGCGCCCGGTGTGGGCAAAACTTTCCGAATGCTGGAAGAAGGGCATCGACTCAAATTAGAAGGCATTGACGTAGTTGTCGGACTGTTAGAAACCCACGGACGAAAAGAAACCGCCGAAAAGGGAAAAGGATTAGAAATAGTGCCGCGAAAACAAATGCTGCGCGGCGAAAAAATGCTAGCCGAAATGGATGTGGAAGCGGTCATATTGCGCCGCCCCCAATTAGCATTAATTGACGAACTCGCCCATACAAATATTCCCGGTTCTCAGCGAGAAAAACGATATCAAGATGTCGAAGAAGTTCTGAATGCTGGAATTGATGTTTTCTCCACCCTCAACATTCAGCACATCGAAAGCCTCAACGATTTAGTAGCGCGAATTACCGGAGTTGTAGTCAGAGAAAGAATTCCCGATCGCATTCTAGAAGAAGCTGACGAAGTAGTGGTTATCGATGTCACGCCGGAAACTTTAGAGACACGGTTGCGAGAAGGCAAAATTTATGCACCCGAAAAAATTGAACAATCTTTAAAAAACTTTTTCCAGCGCCGTCATTTAATTGCTTTGCGAGAACTCGCCCTGCGAGAAGTTGCAGACAACGTTGAAGAGGACGCAGCAACTTTAAAAGGTCAATATTGCAACATTCACGAACGAGTTTTAGTATGCGTCTCGACTTATCCCAATTCCTTGCAACTGCTGCGGCGGGGCGGGAGGATTGCTAACTACATGAATGCTCCCTTTTATGCTTTGTTTGTTAACGATCCAGACAAATTTTTAACAAAAGCAGAAAGCTTGCACGTTGAAACTTGTGAGAAACTCTGTCAGGAATTTAACGGACAATTTTTGCGAGTCAACGGTAATAAAATAGCCAAAGCAATTTCCGATGTAGCTAAAGAGTATCGCATTACTCAAATTGTGATCGGTGAAAGCCAGCAATCGCGGTGGAAATTGCTGCTGCGGGGTTCTTTGACTCAACAGTTAGTGCGATCGCTCAAACACGTAGATTTGCACATCATTGCTACCGAAAAAAGTCATTAGTCAGTTGGCAGTTGTTAGTTGGCAGTTGTTAGTCATTGGTTACAAATAACAGATAACAGATAACAGATAACAAATAAATAAATAAATAAATATAACTTTCGGAGGATAACAGACTCTAGCGGTTGGTAGATGCGTCAAAAGCTTTTAAATGCCAAAATCGCACTTGTTAAACCTGATTAAAAGTGCGATCCCTATGGTGGATGATTACATTCTTGACTTGCTAGTTATTGGCATCCTCCTGCTTACCGTTACCTTGGGTTCGGGATGGATTTCCCGATTGCCTGTATCTTATGCCTTAATTTATCTAATTGTCGGTATCGGATTGGGGCCCTACGGCGTCAAGCTGATTGACTTGCGTCCCGAAGCTCAATTTTTAGAAAGACTTGCAGAATTTGTAGTTATTGTTTCTCTATTCAGTTGCGGCTTAAAAATGAATCGCCCGCTGCAACTTTGGGCTTGGAATTCCACAGCGCGGCTGATAGGTTTTTTAATGCCAATTTCTATTTTTGCGGTTGCGGCTGTCGGTCATTGGTTTGTGAAATTAGATTGGGGGGCGGCAATTTTATTGGGAGCAATTCTCGCTCCCACCGATCCTGTTTTAGCCTCAGAAGTTCAGTTAGCAAATATAGACGATCGCGATGAATTGCGCTTTGGCTTAACATCCGAAGGCGGTTTGAACGATGCTTTAGCTTTTCCCTTTGTTTATTTCGGCATTCATGCACTAAAAGATAACAATTGGCCGAACTGGTTTTCGCAGTGGGTGGCAGTTGACTTGATTTGGGCGATTGGCGCAGCTATCGTTATGGGAATTTTAGTAGCTAAAGCCGTCACCTGGATCGATCGCCAACTCCAACACTATCGACAGGCAGATCAATTAATGGAAGATTTCATTGCTCTCAGCACAATTCTGATCGCATATTCCCTCACAGAAGTAGTCAACGGCTACGGATTTCTCGCAGTTTTTGTAGCAGGAATTGTGGTGCAGCGGAGTTACCGCAACCCAGAAAAACCGCTTTCCCAACTGCACTTTACCGAGCGCATTGAAAAGTTAATGGAAGTAGGAACTATTTTACTCTTAGGTTCGCTCCTGCGCCTAGAACCTATGCTCGCTTATGGAGGCTACTCGCTCTTAGTAGCTGGATTGTTAATCTTTTTTATCCGGCCTGTGGGAGCTTGGATCAGTACGATCGGCAGTCCTTTACATCCAGCCAGCCGCTTGCTGTGCGGTTGGTTTGGCATTCGCGGGGTCGGTTCTATCTATTATCTTACCTATGCTTTAGGTCACGGTTTGAAAGGAGAAACAGGCGAGAAAATTGCCTGGATTACCTTTTCAACCATCGTACTTTCTGTGATTCTGCACGGCATTAGTTCCACCCCGTTAATGAACTGGTACGAGCGGCGAATTAAACCAAAAGTACCGGATTTAATTTAATTCAGTAAGGTGCGTGACTTTAATAGTCTTGGATGCAACTGTCACACAACAATCGACTTGTAGGGTGCGTCAGGCGAAGTTCTCTAACGGCGATCGGGAATTTCGGGAGCTGACGCACCTTACTGTATAATCTAAAATCGACTTGTAGGGTGCGTCAGGCGAAGTTCTCTAACGACACCGAAAGAAAAAAAGATTATAATTTTTTCGATAACTCTAATAGACCTCTTGCAAAAGTCTTTTTAATCAAATTTTGGGACGGGCTAGAAGCCCATCCCACAAGCAAAAAGATTTTTGTGGGACGTTGCTCTGAGCAGCATCCTAACTATTTTTGCAAGAAGTCTAATATAAACGTTCGCGGAATCACACATGGATCGATTTGAATTTCAGCTAGCAATGCTGCAACAAGGAGCAGAGGAACTAGAGACAAAAATAGCTAATTTCACAACAATTATGATGCAATTAAAAACTACTGCAATTACCATTTGGGTAGCGTTAGTTGGTTGGGTTTTTACAAGCAAAATAGATGCGTTGGTTCCCCTAGGATACGTTATAATTTTTGGTTTCTGGTTTTTAGAAGCTACCTACTGGAAGGTGCAATTGTATTACATACAAAGAGTCCATGCAATTACCCAATTCTTGAATGATGAAAGCGCCTTAGATGAAAGTTTTAATACTCGCTCAATTCCGGAAGGTCTTGTTCACCCGCTCGGTTCATTAAAAACAATTAAAATGCCTTCTTTAGGTCGAGCTATCTGCGCTCCATCAATCTCTATTTTTTATACCTTTTTGTTTGTTGTTAATTCGATCGTTTTGTTAATAACTCTTAAAACAGCCCTCTAACTGGGTAAGATCCCAATGTGCGAGCGACCGGACAATATCTTCCATCCCAACTAACTAAAAGTGTAAATTGGAGGTTCAATTTGCTTGCTACTCCAAAAAACGGTTGCTTTCTGTATCGTTTGGGTTAAGAGTTCGGCTGTTCTCTCCTCAATACTCTGTGGGTTATTTTCAAATAACCAGAACTGTTCGCGATTGACTTCTACTACGACAGCAACCTCTTATATTCAGGACTTAAACAACTGGCATACTCAAATCAAGCTGTAGGGTGCCTCAGGTGAATTTCTAGAATGATTATTGAGGGTTTAAAAATCTGAGGCACCTTACTAAGTGTGACTATTTCCAATTTTAAAAGGACACGGAACTGCCGTGTCCTTACCCAGATCGGCTGCTAAACTGGTTTCACCCCAACTAACAAAGCGAGTTCCCGCCACTTCCAATAACAATCTACATCTGTAAAACCAATTTCTCTAAACCAGCGCAATTGCGTTTCCATATCGAGCAATTTATTAGACGGATCGTCGGGGGAATCGCTAATACCAAGCGCCTCTCGAAACTTCTCGTGCAAAGCCTTTGTTGGGGACGCTACGTGCTCCAAATTGCAAAAAATGCCTCCGGGTTCCAAAAGCTCAAAAATCTCGGTGTAGAGGGCTAATTTGCGATCGTTATTTACGTGATGAATCGCAAAACTAGAAACGATCGCATCAAACGTGCCCAAATCCGGCAGCGATTCGTCAAAATTGTGCTCGATTACCGTGACATTCTGGTCATCAGCAAAACGAATTCTGGCTTTTTCCAGCATTGTCGGCGAAAAGTCGATCGCCACACACTCAACATTCGGGCGATCGCACTTCAGCAAACCCAACAACCGTCCATCACCCGTGCCCACATCCAGAATCCGGCGCACAGTTGGCGGCACTTCCTCCAACAAAACCGCTTCACCTTCAGTGCGGTGAGGAATGCCATCAGCTTTAGCAAGATACCACAAAGCGTGTTCCGCCGAAGTCCAAAGATTGACTTGACTCATAATTTTTTAACCCTCATAAATCTCGCCATTTTTGCGAGTAAAAATCCAACTATTACCGTCAGCTTTAGCAATTAAATCATCATCGGGATAATTTGCTGAATCTCCCGGAGTGCGATCGCCAACTTCCAGATAAACAACAACAGCATTCGTGCGGTTAACCAAACGATGCCCATCAGCATCACCCGCCCGAAAACCCGCCGCCATACCCGGTTGCAGCACTTCCTCACCCGCATTAGAAATCAGAGTAATCTCCCCTTCCAGAACATACACTAACTCATCTTGACGAGAGTGCCAATGTCTCAGAGCAGAACAACTTCCCGGCGCAAGTCTCACCAAATTTACCCCAAAATTCTGCAATCCGGCAGCATCGCCCAAGCGTTTTTTCACCCTTCCCGCCACCGCAGATTGAAATTGCAGGGGATATTTAGAGCCTGTAATATCCGGCACATTTTCAGGATTCACAATCATAAAAATACTCCTTTCAGTATTTGTGACATCTCTTTCTTTTCTTGCTTCGCGTACTTCGCGTCTTCGCGGTTAATTATTCCAAAAATTTCAAAAAAGTAGTAGAATTTTCCCGAATTAGCCCGCACCAAACAATTACCCCAATCCGTTAAAATCGGCAGCCAAGGCTTACCCGGAAAATCATCAATCATAATTTGCTCGGCATGATTTCCCGTCACCGCTTGCAGGCTTTCTCCCCTGCGAAAAGTAGTCACCACAGGCCACAGAAAAACCTTGTTTTTGTTTCTTTCAAACAAATCAGCAGGCGCATCAACGCCATCTACAGAAACCGATCGAAATCCCTGAGCCATAAAGCTAAATTAGCCCCCAATCCTCAAACCAAAACCACAGCCAGAGAGACAATTCTAATTTCTGCTTTCATCGATCGCAAAAAGTCCTTAAATCCAGGCTCATCACAATTTTATACCCGCTGGCAGTCGCTCGTCACCCTAACATTCCACCTCCGACAGTTTCCGCAACCCATTAAGAATATGTTATATAATATTTAGATTCATTAAGAAATATTGCAAAAATGCTTCTTTCACCCTCTGGCGCCAGCAAACTCAAAGAATCTTTAAAACAAAAAGTATTCTTTGGGAATGAGCCAACCCCCGAACTCATAGCCATCTTACTGATTTACTTCGTCCAAGGCATTCTCGGACTAGCTCGCTTAGCCGTCAGCTTCTTCCTGAAAGACGATCTTGGCATGACTCCGGCCGAAGTATCAGCAATGATGGGTGTTGTCGCCCTACCTTGGATTATCAAACCCTTGTTCGGCTTCATGTCGGACGGTTTGCCCATATTCGGCTACCGCAGACGACCTTACATCGTCCTCTCCGGGCTCTTGGGCACGTCAGCATGGGTGAGCCTCGCAACAATTGTACACACGCCACTGGCCGCCACAGGGGCGATCGCCCTGAGTTCCCTCTCCCTCGCCGTCAGCGACGTCATCGCCGACTCCCTCATAGTCGAAAGAGCTAGAAAAGAATCCGTCGCCGACGCAGGTTCCCTGCAATCCCTATCCTGGGGCGCATCAGCCCTCGGCGGACTAATCACCGCCTACCTCAGCGGCTACCTGATGCAACACTTGGGAACCCAAACCATATTTTTAATCACCGCATCTTTCCCGCTAATCGTATCAGCAACAGCTTGGTTAATTCACGAAGAAAAAATCAACAAACAATCCGACTTTGACACAGTAAAAAACCAATTCAAACAACTGCGGCAAGCTGTCACCCAAAAAACAATTTGGTTGCCCACCGCCTTTCTTTTCCTGTGGCAAGCCACCCCAAGTTCAGACTCCGCCTTCTTCTTCTTCACCACCAACGAATTAGGCTTTCAACCAGAATTTCTCGGCCGAGTGCGCCTCGTCACCAGCATTGCTTCCCTCCTCGGTATTTGGCTGTTTCAGCGATACCTCAAAGCAATTCCATTTAGAGTAATTTTCGGCTGGTCAACAGTAATTGCAACAGCCTTGGGTATGACTACATTATTATTAGTAACTCATGCCAACCGAGCATTAGGAATAGACGACCAGTGGTTCAGCATCGGAGACAGCCTGATCCTGACAGTAATCGGACAAATTGCCTATATGCCAGTGCTAGTTCTCTCGGCGCGATTGTGTCCTCCCGGTGTCGAAGCTACATTATTTGCCGTGTTAATGTCAGTCACCAACTTAGCCGGACTTATTTCCCACGAAGGCGGTGCACTTTTGACCCACTTACTCGGAATTACCGATCGCAATTTCGACAACCTCTGGCTGCTAATAGTCATCACCAACCTGTCCACACTGCTACCCCTGCCATTCCTAAGTTGGCTTCCCGCAGAAAATGCAGAAATCAGCGACGAAAACGAGCAACAATCACTCCCCCTACTAGAAGCAGAACTAGGAGGCGCAAAACAAGGCGGACAGAACTTCATACCCGAATATTTTCCCGACTTAGTACCGACAGTCAGGTCAGAAAAACGCACCGCAGATAGCTAAAGAAGTCATTAGTCATTAGTGATTAGTCATTAGTGATTAGGAAGAATTCAAAATTTGGGATTTCTTCAATTTTGACTAATGACCAATGCCTTTGTGTCCCTTTCCTATTGTCCCACTCTCCCACTCTCCCACTTTCAGCCTCTCTGCGCCCTCTGCGCTCTCTGCGGTTAAATCAATAAAAGCTTATTCTACCCATGCAAAACTTACAAAATTCCCAACCCCAAACACCCGCCCAAAAACCATCATACACGCGCACAGACTGGCAGCGCGGCTACGAATCCCAACCCAGCGAATCCGACTACTGGATTGACGACATCGAAGGCGAAATCCCAGAAGGCTTGCAAGGCACATTCTTTCGCAACGGGCCCGGTTTGCTAGATGTCAACGGCCAGCGCATCCATCACCCCTTCGACGGCGACGGGATGGTTTGTGCGATCGCAATTTCCGACGGCCACGCCCACTTCCGCAACAGATTCGTCCGCACCGAAGGCTATCTCGCCGAACAAAAAGCCGGAAAAATCCTGCACCGAGGCGTTTTCGGCACACAGAAACCCGGAGGCTGGCCAGCCAACATCTTTGACGTCAAAATCAAAAACATAGCCAACACCAACATCATTTATTGGGGCGACAAACTGCTAGCACTCTGGGAAGCAGCACAGCCCTACAGACTCGACCCCCGCAGCCTAGAAACACTCGGATTAGACACCCTAGACGGCATCTTAGAACCCGGTGAAGCCTTCGCCGCCCACCCCAGAATTGAAAAAGGCAAAAATGGAGCCGGAGACAGATTAGTCAACTTTTCCGTCAAGCCCGGTTTGTCAAGTACAATCACCATTTACGAACTCGACACAAGCGGCAAACTTTTACAAAAACACGCCCACGCAATCCCCGGTTTTGCCTTCCTGCACGACATGGTAATTACCCCGAATTACTGCATATTCTTCCAAAATCCCGTCAGCTTCAATCCCCTACCATTCTTGTTAGGAATGCGGAGTGCATCCCAGTGCATTCAATTTTCGCCCAACCGCCCGACGCAAGCAATTTTAATTCCCCGCAACGGCACCGACGAGGTAAAAGTATTAGAAACCGAACCTTGTTTTGTCTTCCACCACTGCAACGCCTGGGAAGAAAACGGCGAAGTTTTTGTTGATTCTGTTTGCTACGACTCATTCCCAACCGTCGAGGCGGACGGCGATTTTCGCGAGCTTGATTTTGACAGCATTCCAGCGGGGGAATTGTGGCGGTTTAAGTTAAATTTGAACGAAAAAACTGTTAACCATCAAGTAATTGAAACTCGGTGCTGCGAGTTTCCGACATTGCATCCCAACAACGTCGGACAGCCTTACCGATATCTTTATATTGGCGCTGCGGATGCTCCGACGGGAAATGCTCCTTTGCAAGCTATTCTTAAAATCGATTTCCAGACAGGAGAACAGCAAATTTGGAGTGCTGCGCCGCGCGGTTTTGCGGGGGAACCTGTTTTTGTTCCCCGTCCCGACGCTATGGCGGAGGATGACGGCTGGCTGCTAGTTTTGATGTATGATGCAGCTAATCATCGATCGACCTTAGCGATTCTAGATGCTAGCGACATCACCAAAGGGCCCCTAGCGCGCCTGCATTTAAAACAGCACATTCCCTACGGTTTGCACGGAAGTTTTACACCAAATGTACTGCTTCCTATCGATTCGTAGTAACTGTTAGCGATGCAAGAGGGACTCAAATTGCGATGAAAAAGGTTTGATCGTTCAAAATGCGAGTCCGCATCCATAACTAGGACTCGCATTCCGAACTATTAAACCTTTGTGGTAAAGGGTTGGCTGTAGAAATGCTCAAAAAAATTTAAATGATCAAATATCCATAATTAATGCAAATTGTAAACAGAAATCATCTCAAAAAACTACTCGTTTTAATTTGCAGCACAGTCATATTCTTGGCAATTATTTTATCTATTTACTCTCACAATGCTAATGCCCAAGAGCCTTACAAATCATCTCCAGAAATCCCTGTAACACCAAAAGGCTTGGTTGAAGTCAAAATGACAGTAATTGGAGTAGATCCAGTTAAAAACCAATTAGAAACTCGCTTGCAATTTGAACTCAAAGGTATTTATAAAAAAGGGCCAACTTACCCTGCTCAAGATTTGTTAATGACCGTTAACGGTGCGAATGTAGAAGATTCAGAAATTACCTTTAAAGAAGGTAAACCGATGATTGTGCCTGCATTAAAGTTTAATTTGATCGAGGGAAAAATTAACAATTATCCCTTTGACACGCACATTGCTAAAGTAGCAATTTCCCTCGATCCGCTGGCTTCGATAGGTAAAAAATTTGCTCCTTTTCAAGTAAATCCAGTACCGCTGAAATTTAAATTTAATGCTGATGTTCCCGGCTTCGACATTAGTTATAACCCGCTGGAAGAAAATTCATCTATCTTTATTTACATCGATGTTTCTGCAACTCGATCGCTTCCAGTGAAATTCTTTGCCTTGGTGATTATTGTGATCATGTGGGTGCTGTCAATTATGGCGCTGTTGTTAGCACTAAAAGTGATGAAATCTGGCAAATTGCCGGAAGTGGGGATGCTGAGCTGGACTGGTGTAATGCTGTTTGCTTTTCCGGCAATTCGCAACGCTCAGCCGGGGGTGCCGCCAGTGGGAACTGCTAGCGATTTCCTGTCGTTTTTTTGGACTGAAATTATTGTTGTGGTGGCGTTGGTGATTATTGGTAGCTGTTGGTTGAAGCGGTATCATCCGCCGGTTGAATGATAGCGGGAATTGTTAGCTGTTAGCTGTTGACTGTTGACTGTTGACTGTTAACTGTTGACGGTTGACTGTTAAGTTAAGAGGGCGGGCACGCACTATCCACCGCCCCTACTGACTACTGACTACTGACTACTGACTACTGACTACTGACTACTAACTACTGACTACTGACTACTGACTACTGACCACTGACTACTGACTACTGACTACTGACTAATTTTTTACCTGCAAATTCTCAATATCCTGGGCGGGTACGCCTAAGCCGCGCAAGATAGTAAAAGCAATAATTCTATATCCCGATGGATTTGGGTGAACTCCATCGGCTGCTAACAAATTCAGAGTTTTTCCCGCGTGTTTTTGATAGGTGCTGATTACTTCCCGAAAAGGTGCATTTAAATCGATAAATAAGCACTGATTTTGTTTGGCGATTTCTCGCATTGCTACTACGTATTCTTGCAATCTGCGATTTTCCGGGCCGTCCAAAATTTCGCGGATGGGAGTAGGAGAAAGCAGGGCGACTCGAATTCCGGCGGTTTTTGCTGCCTGCACCATTTGGGTTATTTTGTCTATGTATTCTGCTAGCGATACTCCGGCGGCTAGGTTGCCTTGCGGATGAAACTGAAGCTTTTGGAAGTCGAAGAAGGCGTGCCAAACGTCGTTGACTCCGGCGTTAATGGTGATTAAATCTGGCTGTTTGTCGATCGCATCTTTCTGAAAACGTGCCTGCATATCACTCGCCTTGTTACCGGAGATGCCGGCGTTGACGACTTCGATTTTGCTGTCGGGATAAAGGGCATTCAGATAGCGTTGTAGCAGCCAAACGTAACCTCCGGGATATTTGCCGGCTTCGGTGATGCTGTCGCCTACTGTGACAATTCTGCCCTTGCCGGCGAGGAGGTTTTGGATTTCTGGCGGCGGGGTTGCTTGGGATAGGGATTCTGTAAACACGGGAAGTAAGGAGTGAGGAATGTTAAAGATGATAACGGCAGCAATTACGGCGAGGGCTAGTTTGATTAATGATTGCTGTTTCGGGGGTTTGGGACGGGGCGATATCGCTTTTGCAGACATTCTGTAGTTTTTGACTAAAAGTTTAACTTTTGAGCTTGGCAACTATAGCCGAAGAAAAAACCAAGAAGCAATAAAATCAATGGTTTCAGGGATTTCAAATGCCCTAATCACCTAGTATAATATAGTGAAATGTGGCAGGGAGACCGATCGTGATGTTAGTGGCTTTTGTCAGTCGGTGCATGGGTGAAGCTGTTTGATTCAGGATCGGGTTTTGGTAGAGAACAAGTTTCTCTGAATTTAGAACGAGATCGAGTTTATGTCGATCGCATTTTGGAATTTATCAACAAAGGCGATAATTATTTGCCTAATTTGGAACGGGTTATTAAAGGTATTGCTAATATCTTGGGGAATTATTAAGGAGGTTAGATGATGACTTTTCAAGAAATTATTGAGTCTATTGAAAGATTGACAATAGAAGATCAGGAGCGTTTATTTGAGTTAATCCGCAAGCGACGGATTGAAAATCGGCGGGCTGAAATTTTGGCTAATGCTCAGGAGGTGATGCAGGCATTTAAGAATGGGACCGCAAAGAGAGGAAGCGTTGATGATTTGATCGCAGATTTACTAGGAGATGATGATGGAAGTTGTCTGGAGTAGTGGATTTAATCGGTCTTTTAGGAAGATTACAAAGAAAAATCCACAATTAAAGGATCAAATTGCTAAGGTTTTAAGGCTGTTGACAGATGATCCATTTATGCCATCTTTGAAGTCTCACAAGTTAGGAGGGGATTTAGCCGGGTTATGGTCTTGTTCTGTTGCTTACGATTGCAGAATAATTTTTAAATTTTCTGAAGATGAGGAATTATTAGAAATGGTTATTCTATTGGTGGATATTGGAAGCCATGATGACGTTTATTAATGTAGCTGCGCCTTGACGCTATGCCCTACGGCTCCAAGCCCCTTGATTTGGATTATGATAGAAACAAGACTTACGCATTTCAAAGTAATTCTTTTTGGCCCATGAGTTCCGACTTAGTTCCCTTGCTTCCGAAAGTATCGATCGGCCGTCGCGCTGCTGCTTTCTGCATCGACGCAATTGCCGTTTGGCTGCCCAGTTTGCTTCTGGGCGCAAATCCGATCGTCCAAACCATCTTTTTTTTCCTGCTGTGGATGATTTTGCGCGTACCCATTGTCAGGAAAAACCACGGTCAAAGTCTTGGGCGCTGGGCATTGGACATGAAAATTATCGATGTTAGACTCGAACGGATTCCCGGAGTGCAGAAACTTTGCAAGCGCGAGGGATTGCTGGGCATTTGCGCCGCCCTAGCCTTTGCGGGTGTAGGCGGGCTCACATCTACCAACGCCGCCGTCTTGCTGCTGATTCTGCCGCTGGCGATCGACTGTAGCACTGCCTTCATCGACACCGCCCGGTTTCCCCAAGCTTTTCACGATCGACTCAGCCAGACGATCGTCATCGGCACCAAGCGCGGCTACTCCCTAGACATCAAAGTTAGAAGATTACTTGACCAAGTGCAGACCAGTGTGAGACGATAATAAATTGTGTTTAAATTAGTCGAAATTTATTTAGAATTATGGCTAAAGGTGTCCGGATCATAATTACTCTAGAGTGTACTGAGTGCCGAACAAACGTGAGCAAACGCTCCAAAGGCGTGTCTCGGTACACCACGACCAAGAACCGTCGCAACACGACGGCGCGGCTGGAACTCAAAAAGTTCTGCCCCCATTGCAACAAGCACACTGCCCACAAAGAGATTAAGTAGTCAGCCGTCAGTTGCGATCGGTCAGTTGTCAGTTGCGATCAAGTCAACAGTCAACAGCCAACAGTCAACAGTCAACAGTTAACAGTAAACAAACAAAGAACCATGACTTACTTTCGCCGGCGCGTTTCGCCAATCAAACCAGGAGACCCGATCGACTACAAAGATGTCGAGCTGCTCAAAAAATACGTCACAGAACGCGGTAAAATACTGCCCCGCCGGATTACCGGTTTGACAGCAAAACAGCAGCGAGATTTGACCAGAAGCATCAAAAGAGCAAGAATTGTAGCTTTGATGCCCTTCGTAAATCAAGAAGGCTAATTCGATTTTGGATTTTAGATTTTAGATTTTGGAAAGATAGGACTTACGCGAAAACAACGTCTTTTTGTCGCAAGCGAGAATCGCTAATCGAGCGCAAGATTGGGTATTTAGTCGGTGGTGCGTAAGTCTTAATCAAAATCTAAAAAGTTAAAAATTAAAGCACAAAAAGCCCAACTTTTTAGATTTTAGTTTTAACAAGAGATGTAACAAAGATAAACATCCAAAATCTAAAATCCCCGGATCGCAACCAGACAAATAGCAAGAGTGAAATATTCCAATAAAAATTAATAAAGCTGGCAAGTGGAGAAGGGAACGTTAGTAGAATTTAGAGTGCACGGCGATCGCCGTCTGGCAGTTGCCGATCGCCCCGACGGCAAGAAAAACTGGGTAGTGGTAGACGAAAAAGGCCAACCGCACAGCATACCGCCCAAACAAATCAGCTACGAAGCAGTAGGAGAAAGTTACAAACCCTCCGACATTGCCAAATTTCTTAAAGAAGTAGAAGGTTACTCAGATCCGTCGAGTTTAGAAGTCGCTTGGGAACTCCTAGTGGGCGACGGAGAAAACACAGATCCCGAATCCCTCGCCATGCTGCTATTTTCCGATCGCACTCCGGCCCAGTGCTACGCAGCATACTGTTTGCTATCAACAGACAAACTGTATTTCAAACAAAAGGGCGATCGTTACGAACCGCGATCGGCCGCCCAAGTAGCCGAAATCAAACACCAGCAAGAAGTAGAACAGCAGCGACACCAAGAATCCCAAGGATTTTGGGATCGAGTCAAACAGCGGCTGGCTGGGGAAAATGTCGAGTGGATTAATAGCGATCGAACTCGCCTCGACGCCCTAGAACGCTTTGCAACCCTCGGAGAAGAAGCCACGCACCGCACCCCGGCCTTAGAAACTTTAGCCAGCTTAGAACGCTCCGAAAACCCCGAAGCAGCATTTCAACTCCTAGTCGATCTCGGCCTGTGGAGCACCCACGAAAACCTGTTTTTGCGGCGCAGCCAAATTCCTCTACAATTGTCCGCAAAGGTATTAGAAGTGGCCCAAAGCTGCCTAGAAAATCCCCCAACCGACTCGGAGACAAACCGTCTCGACTTAACTCACCTCAAGGTTTACACGATCGACGACGAAAGCACCACCGAAATCGACGACGGACTAAGCTTAGAATTCCTAGAAAACGGCCAGCAGCGGCTGTGGATACACATTGCCGATCCCACCAGCTTGCTTTCCCCCGGAGACGAACTCGACCTCGAAGCCAGAAAGCGCACCACTACAGTGTATCTGCCCACCGGCCCAATCCCGATGTTTCCCTCAGCATTGGCAGCCGGGCCGATGAGCTTGGTTCAAGGCAAAGAGTGCAACGCCCTCAGCTTTAGCGTCACCTTAGACGAAATCGGCGCGGCTCAAGATTACAGCATCCACATCAGCAAGATCAAACCAACCTACCGCTTAACCTACGATGATGTAGACGAAATGCTGGAGTTGGGAATCGAAGCAGAACCGGAAATAGGGGCGATCGCCATTGCGGCCAAACTGCGGCAAAAATGGCGCGAAGTCCAAGGCGCAATCAACATTTTCATGCCCGAATCCGTGATCAAAGTCCACGGCGAGGACATCGACATCCACGTCATCGACGACTCCACAGCCCGAATGCTAGTAGCTGAAATGATGATTTTAGCTGGCGAAGTCGCCGCCCGCTACGGTCAAACTCACAGCCTGCCAATACCCTACCGCTATCAGCCCCAGCCAGAACTCCCCCCCGATGAAGAACTGCTGGCCGTACCCGCAGGCCCAGCCCGCGCTTGCGCCGTGCGCCGCTGTATGCCCCGCAGCGAAATGGGCTTGACCCCCGGACGTCACGCAGGCTTGGGTTTGGAATTGTACGCTCAAGTTACTTCTCCCATCCGCCGCTATACCGACTTGCTGGCTCACTTCCAAATTAAAGCCCACCTGCGGGGCGAACCACTGCCTTTTTCTGCCCAAGAAATACAGGATATTGTGATGTGTCTCGGTACCGCAGTCAGAGAAGCTTCTACCGTCGAACGCCAAACTAACCGCTATTGGGGATTGGAATATTTGCGCCGCAATCCCGATCGAGTTTGGGAAGCTTTAATGCTGCGCTGGCTGAGGGAAGATAGCAATCTCGCATTGATTTTATTGGAAGAATTGGGCTTAGAATTGGCGATGCGATTTGGTCGATCGGTCGAAATTGGCGATCGGCTAGAAGTCAAAGTCACACATTGCGATCCGCGATCGGATGTGATTAACTTCCAAGAAGTGATTCTTGAACCCGCACAATAGGATTTTAGATTTTAGATTTGAGATTTTGGATTGCCAAAATCTTAGCGAGATGAGTTATGCGCTGGTGGCGATCGACCAATAAGCTTAAGTTAGCAATCTCACCCGAATTTCGACTTACGAGTTTAGGGGAAATAGCTCTTCAACCCGCGCAGGCGGGTTTTGTTTCTGTAGGGCTGTTGAAACCGCCGTCTCAGATCCTGTCGGGTCGATTACCATAACAAAAACGGATCGCGCGTGCGGAATCTGATTTCAGTCAATCGATCGCACACAACCTTAACTCAAATCTCAAATTTAAAATCACAAAATGGCCAACTCAATTAACCAAGTTCAGCCGCCCCTGGAATTCATACCCCCAGCCTACAACCCCCTAGTCGTCCGGGGCGCTCAGCAAATCCTCCCCTACTGGCTGCGATTTCGGACGAATATCAGCCACATTCAAGTCGAAAACGTCGAAACCCTCGCCGAACTATTCCACCAATTTCAAAATCAGAAAGTTCGCTTCTTGCTGGCCTTCCGCCACCCAAACTCCGACGATCCCTACTGTTTGGGACAACTAATTTGGAAACTCGTACCCCAAACAGCGCGCGCCAAAGGCATTCCCCTGCAATTTCCGGTACATTCCCACTTTATCTACGATCGCGGAATTCCCCTCTGGGCCGGTGCTGGAGTCGGCTGGCTGTATTCTCGCCTCGGCGGTACTCCGATCGTTCGCGGTAAAATCGATCGCGCCGGATTGCGATCGGCCCGCGATTTATTCGCCAACAGCCAATTTCCCATCGCCGCCGCCCCAGAAGGCGCTACCAACGGTCACAATGAAATAGTTAGCCCCCTCGAACCGGGAATCGCTCAAATGGGCTTCTGGTGCGTTGAAGATTTGCTCAAAGCCGGACGTACTGAGGAAAAAGTGTTAATCGTGCCGATCGGCATTCAATACCGCTATGTCAACCCGCCTTGGGAACCCCTAGAAAAACTTTTAACTCAATTAGAAATAGATTGCGGACTCCCACCCTTAGACCGCACCAACACCGCCAATTTAGAGGCAGAAAATTCCGATCCCGAAGACCAAAATTACAAATTTCAATATCTGCGCCTGATTCGACTTGGCAGCCACTTGTTAACAGTAATGTCCGAGTTTTACAGCCGTTTTTATCATAAAAAGATACAGCCAACGACCTCTATTTTAACATCATTATCGCTACCAGACACAACTGCCAACGATTCGGGCAATGAAGTGATGGTTGCTCGACTGACAGCACTTTTAGACGTGGCTTTGCAAGTAGCAGAAGAATATTTTAACTTAAAGCCAAAAGGTAGTTTGATAGACCGCTGTCGCCGTCTGGAACAAGCAGGCTGGGACTATATTTATCGAGAAGATATCAAAGATATTGCAGCACTTTGTCCCTTAGAAAGAGGATTAGCCGATCGCCTCGCCGAAGAAGCAAGTCTGCGGATGTGGCACATGAGACTTGTCGAAAGTTTCGTCTCCGTTACCGGCAGGTACGTCCAAGAAAAACTGACCGCAGAACGTTTGGCAGAAACAACTTTACTGCTGTGGGACGTACTGACTCGCATCAAAGGCGGAAATCCTTTCGGGCGACCTTCTTTGGGCAAACAGCAGGTGCAAATGACCGTGGGCGAACCGCTCTCAGTGGGCGATCGCTGGCAGGGATATCAAACCAGCCGTCGGTTAGCAGTTGCCGAACTCACTCAAGATTTGCAATCAGCTTTAGAAGCAATGATTAATTAGTCAGTAGTTAGTAGTTATTGGTTATTGGTTATTGGTTATTGTTTGTTAGTTATTGGTTGTTGGTTATTGGTTATTGGTTATTGGTTACTTGCTACGAATTCCCAATTTCCAATTCTCAATTCCTAACAAAAAATAACAAATAACAAATAACAACTAACAAATAACAACTAACAACTAATAGTCAGCAGCAACAGCCAACAGTCAAGAGTCAACAGTCATCAGTTTAAAGTCTGCAACTGCCAACAAGTTGTTATAGACTTGAGAAAGAGGTATAATGAACCACTAATAATCAACGAGCCATAATAAAACCAGAAAAATCACCGATGAATAACAAACCTATCGATTTGTCTACTAACTCAATTAAGGTAAAACTCCTGAATCATTTAGCGCAGGAATTGCTCACCCCACTCACTTCTGTCATCGGCATGGCGAGCGTGTTGAGCCAAGAAATTTACGGGCCATTGACGAGCAAGCAAAAAGAATATATCGACGTGATTCAAGACAGCAGTCGGTGTTTACGATCGCTAGTTGAAGAAATTTTGGAACTAGCAAATCTCGATGAATCGTCTTTCACCTTGAAGCGAGTCGCAGTCGATATAGAAGGTTTGTGTCAGCAAGTTGTGACAACCCTGTCGCCGGCGGCAAGTAGGCGAGAGCAAGAAATTAATTTCACGATCGGGCCCGGGCCGCGCATCTGGTTGGCAGATAAGGATAAGGTTCAGCAAATGCTGCACCACTTAATTTTTAGCATTATTCAATCGGCTGGGGCAGGCAGCGTGATTCGAGTCCACGTTTCTCGGAAAGAAGACGGTATCAACATCGGAGTTTGGGTTTTTCATCCTTGGTTGGGAGAAAGTTTGCCCCATGCTAAACTCTACTCCGACTACTTGTTGAAGGCCACAGCAGGTAGCGGTTGGCGATCGAACTCCGAAACCTCTTCCCCGGAACTCGAACCGCAACTGGCGACACAGATACAGAGTGCCCAGCGGTTAACGCTGGCGTTTTCTGAGTTGGCGGCTTTGGTGGCCGAGAATGCCGCGGATACCGCACCCGTGTTAGCTGGTTACGGGGCTAGGGAACGATTGGGGCTGCTGCTTTGCTGCCAGTTGGTGGAAATTCAAGGCGGCCAACTCTCGATTCAAGGCACCCCGGAATCTGGATATCGCTACGTGCTCTGGCTCCCCTGCACTAATGCTACGGAGTTGTTGGAAGGATGAAGTCAGTTGGCAGTTGGCAGTTGGCAGTTGGTAGTTGGCAGTTGTTAGTTGTTAGTTGTTAGTTGTTAGTTGTTAGTTGGCAGGAAAACAGTTGTTAACAGTCAACAGTCAACAGTTAACAGTTAACCGCTAACAATTCCCCAATGACTAATGACCAATGACCAATGACCAATGACTAATGACTAATGACTAATGACTAATGACTAATTACAAATCTAAAATAGAAATGAATTCAGTTTGGCAACAGTTAAGTCTGGCAAATTTGCCGCTCTGTCAGTGGCAAAATGGCAGTTATTTATTGAATTGGACGATCGGCAATGCGCGCAGTTGGCGAGAAAGTAGCTGGCTGATGCAGTGGGCGGAGCCTCTGGGTTTTGGTTTGCTGGCCTTGACGTTCAGTATGGGCCCGTTTGTCAACAATGCCTTGGTGGGGCTGTTGATGGCTGCTGGTGCAGCATTTTGGGTGCTGCTGACTGTTTCTGACGATCGCACGATCGCCCTCACACCCATTCACTTGCTGGTACTGCTGTACTGGGGCATTGCTACCGTCGCCACCGCCATGTCGCCGGTGAAAGCCGCCGCTTTTGTCGGTTGGGGCAAGCTAACGCTGTATTTGCTGTTTTTTGCCCTCATGGCGCGGATATTGCGAGACCCCCGCCTGCGTTCCTGGTTGATTGCAGTATATTTAAATGTCGCTCTAGTAGTCAGTTTCTACGGCGTGCGGCAGTGGATTGATAAAGTGCCGCCATTAGCTACTTGGAACGATCCGACATCAACTCAAGCCGATCTCACGCGAGTTTACAGCTTTTTGGGCAATCCAAATTTGCTCGGTTCCTATTTGCTGCCAGCAATTGCCTTAAGCGCCGCCGCACTTTTTGTGTGGAAAGGATGGGGAACAAAACTTTTAGCTCTGACGATGCTGGTGGTGAATTGCGCGTGTTTGCGCTACACCGACAGCCGGGGTGCTTGGATCGGTTTTGTGGCTCTGCTTGTGGTGTTTTTAGTGCTGCTTTGGTACTGGTACAGCCCTTCTATGCCTCGGTTCTGGCGCACTTGGGCCCTGCCGTTAGGGTTGGGAGGTTTGGTTGGTGCGTTAATTTTGGGAGTGCTTTTGGTGGAGCCATTGCGCGATCGAGTTTCGAGTATGTTTGTCGGCCGCGGCGACAGCAGCAACAATTTTCGGATTAATGTTTGGACTGCGGTGATTGATATGATTCGCGATCGGCCAATTCTCGGAATTGGCCCCGGAAACACTGCCTTTAATAAAGTTTATCCGCTTTATATGAAGCCGAAATTCACTGCTTTAAGCGCTTATTCCGTGCTGCTGGAAATTGCCGTAGAAACAGGCTTTATCGGTTTAATGTCTTTCCTGTGGCTGATGACTGTCACCGTCAATCAAGGTTTGTTGCAGATCAAAAAATTGCGCGACGCGCAATTTAATATCTCTAATTTAGAGGAAGCGTCCCCAAATCTCAAATCGAATCAAGGGTTTTGGTTGATTGCGGCGATCGCAACTTTAACCGGCATGATGGCTCACGGTTTTGTCGATACCGTTTGGTACAGACCAGAAGTTAATATGCTGTGGTGGTTGATGGTGGCGATTATTGCTAGTTTTTACAGGAACCCGCAGCAGCAAAATTCAGCTTTGACAGAAAGCGAGTAGATAAAAATGCTGGCACAGAACATCTGTTCTTTTGCAAAAAGCATTTGTTTCTTTTAGTGCTTTCCCCGAAGCTCGCAGGTTGCAGGAGCTCTTCGAGATTTTGATATCATCTCCGGTAAATTACCATCACAAAAACGGTTCGTAGTACGTCAGTCAGTGTCCGCAATCTATGAGCGGACACTGACTGACGCACGCGCGATCCAATTTTCTTGTTTTCAATCGACCGGACATGATATTATGTCAAATCCGGTTGCACCGGAATGATGTTAACAGTTAACAGTTAACAGTCAACAGTCAACAGTCAACAGTCAATTTACTCTTCCGATGAAGAGAGGATTTGATATTGCTTGATGGCTGTACGAACACAGCCACGATCAATAGTAGGGTGCGCGCTGCACGCACCCTACATAAAATTACTACATACTACATACCTGCAAATGTAAAGTGCTGGTGTCACACCCTACAAAATTTATGGAAAATAACTTTTATTCTTCGCTCTGCGAAGGCATGACGAATCTCGGGCACGGATAATTTCCACCATTTCTATCACGGCAACGCCGCCACGTTGACTGATTCGAGCTGAACGGCGTTTCGGATGATTCATTAACTGTAGATTGAACAGTTGCAGGAGTGGGTTGTGCTTTTGAGGCTTGACTGAACTGCAATACTGTGATAATTGCCAGTATGGTTGATGAAAGCAAAAATGTGCGTTTCATTTATTTGTTTTTTCCTCTTTTAATCGTTGACGTGCCATTCCTATCCATATATCCTCATCGAACTCTTGAGAATCCGCATACTTTAGACAAATTTTCCACTGCGGTAGCGCTTCCTTCGTTTTTTTCATCCCTTCTAGGACTTGCGCTTTCAGGCAATAAGTTGCTGGGCCTTCACTATCAAGCTTAATGGCTGCATCCAAATGTTGCAATGCTTCTGAATATCGACCCTGTTTCAGCCGCGCCCATCCCAAATTTTTAAGTAAAGAATATTTAACTCGATCGTCCTCAGCTACTTTCAAACCTTGCCACAGCAAGTGAACCGCAGCAGCAGAGTTTTTATTATCAAGAATATATAACCTCGCCAAATTGCTGTAAGCAGCAGGCAGACCTAGTTTGGCAGCTTGCAGATATTTTTCTCGGGCGCATTGCAAATCTTGCACCTCTTCGCAAAGCCATCCCAAATTGTAAAGAGCTGCGCGGCTTTTGGGGTCTACAACGAGCGCCAACTCATAGGCTTGTTGAGTATCGGCCAATCGATTGGCTTTGTAGTTTTCTAAGCCTCTATTATTAAACAGTGATGCGAGTTCCGGCAATCCAAATTGCCAACCACCAAAACCTACTGTTAGGATGAGCAGGAAGGCCGCCCACTTGGACTGGTGATACTTTTTCCCTGGCTGTTTCATGACATTAAAAATATTAGCTAATGGTGTCGTTTTTGGCAAATTGTCACTGTTAGTTAAGTGATAATTTATTTGCCGTATTTCATTGCCACCCTCATGACATCATCATCTTAGGAATTGACTTAGGCCTGAGCCTATTTATCATTTCTGGTTTGCAACTCCACAGCCGAATGCTTGCGTAATGCTGCCACTACCTAGATGTATTCGAGCATAGGTTAATTCTTCGCGGGGTTCGAACACCTATCCGGATCATTTCAGAAAAAAGCCAGAAAAAAGCCGTAAGCCCTAAGCCTGAAAGGAGAAAGAGCCTGGACTGCTACGGATGTTGTGAGTAATAATACTTAGTTGTGGGGCGATCGACAATAGACGGATTGCATATAGCCTTTCTGTGCTCTGGTATGAGGTACTATCCTGTATAGGGCATAGGGCATGGGGCATGGGGCATGGGGCATAGGGCATACCTCACCACGCTTGAGAAGTGCTATAAATCTTCCATCGATGGGAAAACCGCAGATGTATTTCAATAACAGAAAGAGAATGAAGAGCAATTCAAATCTAATGATTAATCGCTAATCACTAGACTTGAGTTGCACTCAAATCAAACACAGATAACATTGAATTATCTGCATCCGTCAGTGTTTATCTGCCTGAAATCTGCGGTTAACAAAGCGAATATTTATGTAACTCAAGTCTACTAATTACTAACAGACATAAACGATAACTCATGTAGATAGGACTCGAAAAGCCTGTTTTTTACAGGCTTTGAGAAGATTCGTCCAATCACTAAAATTGCTTGATTGCGCGTTCCATATCCCGCTTGTCTTCGCGTTTCTTCAAATCTTCGCGCTTGTCATACAATTTTTTACCTTTACCCAAACCGATATCGAGTTTAACCCAGCCGCCTTTCAAATACATTTTTAACGGCACTAAAGTCAAACCTTTTTCTTCCACTTTGCCAATTAGTTTACGAATTTCCTGCTTGTGCATCAGCAATTTGCGAGTGCGTCTTGGTTCGTGATTAAAATAGTTGCTAGCACTTCTCCAAGGCGAAATATGAACGTTTATCAGCCACAGTTCGCCATTCCGAACTAAGCCGTATCCGTCCCGCAAATTCGCTTTTCCTTCCCGAATAGATTTAACTTCGGTTCCTTTTAACTCGATGCCCACCTGATATGTCTCTATAATTTCATAGAGATGCCGCGCTTGTCGGTTATCGCTAACAATTTTGTATCCCGGACTTTTTTCGCTCATTTTTACCTCCGCTGAAATTATTATAACGCTAGCTTGTCTGTAGAAAAAATAAAAGCTTGACAAAACTTAAATTTCAGGTCTAGGCATTACCAATGTTGCTGAGCTAAGATGTCACCAACGTGAATGTCAAGCGGTATCATGCAGCGCACCAATATTCCAGATTCTGGAATTCCAGATTCTGTTACTCCTTATCCTGCGGTTAATTTGGTTTGGTTAGCTCCTTCTTTACTGTCGCTCACTTGGTTTTTTGCCAATATCTCGGCAGTTAAATGGCTGTTATCCTCGTTTGTTGAGATACCGACACTGTACAAGATAGTAATTAGTTTTCTGATTGTAGCATTAGTAGTGCGATCGCTCAGTTCGGGAACTCGCCCGCCCGCATTGTCCCCCAAATTCGTTTTGAGGCGCTATCCGCTGGTATTAATGTTGGGTGCGAGCGTTTGCTCGATCGCCACAGGGTGCATAATAGACATCAAACAAATTACCATCCTGCTATTTATCCTCGGAACCTACGGGCTGTACGGCTTAATGGTAGAGCCGAACTTTTGGCGAAAAAACCTGCCAATAGCGGGGCTGCTAGCTTGTATTTTACCATTCAACACTCAGCTCAATAACGGATTGGGTTTGCCGGCGCGAGTGCTGACAGCTCAGGTAGTAGAAAAATTGCTATCGGTTTTTCAAATCGGGGCTATTTCTTCCTACGATATCATCGTCTTAGAAAACGGCATCGCTCAAGTAGACGTACCTTGCAGCGGCATTAAAACCCTCTTAGTAGGGACACTATTTTTGCTAGCTGCTACCTGGTTAGAAAGCCGTCAATTGGGTTTTAAATGGCTAGCAGTATGCGCCGTCAACTTCATAATGTTAGTTTCGGCTAACGCTTTGCGGGTAGTCGTATTAATATTAGTTGCCCAAGTTTTTCAACAGCCAATTTATGCCGAAATCCTGCACGTACCCCTGGGAATAGTCGGTTTAGTTAGCGCTTGTTTTTTGAGTTGGTTGATGCTGCAAAAAATACCAAAAATTTCCGCAGCCAAACAAATTAATCTTGAGTCGCAACGGGATGCAGAAATCCTCAAAAATCAGCCCTTAGCAAAAGCCGGACTAATTGCGGCCGTCGCTGTGTTGGCAGCAATTTCTCAATTCTATCATGTAGAAAGCGAACAAGTAGCGATCGCCCCCCTGAAATTTCCCCAACAAATCATATCCGAACCAATCCCCCTGAATCCCAGCGAACAAAAATTCTTCGGCAATTACCCAGACACCAAAACAGAAAAAAAGAGATTTATCTCCGGTAACTTGCGCGGTTCCATGCTAACCGTAGCCAGCACATCCTGGCAGACTTATCACGCACCAGAGTTGTGCTTTATCGCCAGCGGCATCCCCGTCAACCGCATAGAAAGAAAACAGCTAACTCCTGCCATCGCCGCCCGCTGGCTGTCTGTCAAAGACAACCAACTATCTGCCACCTACTGGCTGCAATCTTCCGAGCAAACAACCGATAATTTCTTAGAGCGAATCCGCCGCGATATCAACCACAAAAATCATACTTGGGTGCTTGTGTCAATTCTTTTTGACAATTCCGTAAACCCCGAAAGTTCCGAAGTCCAATCTTTTGCTAAAAACGTACATAACACCGTTAATTATAGCTTAACAACAGCAAAAAATGAAAAAAATTAAGCTGGCATTGAACATAATTTTTCAGCTAATATTTTGGCTGTGGAACCTGACGTTTTTGTCAATTGTTTATCTGGGAATTTTGCCCTACCTGGCAATCCCGTTAATCCAAGCCACAATAGACGGAATTATCCCCCTAGAATTTGCCTTAACCTTAACAGCACTAATAGCAGTACCGACAATATTTACAATCGTCGGATTCAACAAGCGTTTTAGCAAGCAACCATTGCAGCTAATGCGTCTGTTTTACGGCGTAGAAGCGCCATTATTTTTGCTCTGCTTAATCAGGTTATTTCTGCTGCGGGAACTGAATCCACCTAGCTCTCAAATTATTGGGACAATAGGATTGTGCATCGCAGGATTTTTAGTAGAAATCCTCTACGGATATTTGGGAAAAACAGAAAACATTCAAGAGACTTCAATATCTCAAAATGCTGAAAACAAACAACACCATGCGAATAGATTGATGGGCAACAAACAAATTGCCTGGATACAGTTAGGAGTTCACAGTTTAATGTTGCTAGTTGGCATTTGGGCAGCCACATTACTGATGTTTTACGCACTGCCTGTCGCAAGTGTGATAATAGTTGGATTTTTAAGTTTTGCTTGGGTGACACCGCTGATAGAATCTTTCAAGTACAGTTCATTTGAGATAATTTGGTGGCTGCCATTATCCTTAATCTTGTTTGGTTTTACCTCCAGCTTATTCGTGGTAATGCCTTCACTTTACGGCTTTCTCTACATCCAATCCGCGCGCAAAATATTAAATAGTTTTGCTTCGCAATACGGAAAAAATCAAGCAATCGCGGGCAGCTTGGGAGTGATAGCAGCTTGGCTGGCTATTTTCTCCGCTTTGCAGCAGCAGCCGCAAATTCAAGCAATGAAAATTCTGGAAACTCCCGCAGCCAATGAGACGGCGCGTCAAACTTTATTAGCCAAGTCTGATATGATTCGATCGGGTTTAGTTAACGCTTATTTGTCTCCTTACCGCTACCTGAGCACTGTGGGAGAAAATGACCACATTTACTCGCTGTACAAAAATACTTTAAATTTGCCTGACCAAGCAGCTAAAAGCGTACAGAACAGCTATAATTTTTTAATGTCGCCGTTTTTGTATCAAGGCTCCGGTTCCGATGTCAAAAAAGCCGAAAAACTTTACGCTGGATTCTTCGATACTGAAATTCAAAAAGGTGACACAGAAGCAGTAAAACACGCGGTGCAGTCAACATCTAACCGGGAAGAAGCTAAGGCTGGTTTGTTGAATGTCAATGAGGAAAAAGTATGGTTGGATTCTCAAGAAGTTACAGTCAAAGAAAACGGCGATTGGGCTGACGTTCAAATCTACGAAGTTTACAAAAATCAAACGCCCAATTTGCAAGAAGTATTTTATTACTTTTCTCTGCCGGAAAGCGCCGCAGTTACAGGAGTTTGGCTGGGCGATACTGAGGATTTGCAAAAGCGTTTTGCTTTTACTGTTTCGCCCAGAGGTGCCGCCCAACAAGTTTACAACGAGCAGGTGAGAGAAAGGGTAGATCCGGCTTTGCTCGAACAAATTGGCCCGAAACAATACCGCTTGCGAGCTTTTCCTGTTCCGCCTAAACGAGAGTTTGCGGTTACTAACGGGCCAACGGAAATGCACCTTTGGCTGACTTACAAAGTCCTGCGACAAGCACAGGGTTGGGCGATGCCAAGTTTAGCGGAAAAACGCAATATTTTTTGGAATCAAAATACTCGCCGAGTTATCGCTGGAAAGGAGATTAAATACAAGGGTAAGGAGGCAAAAGAAACTTGGCTTCCAGCATTTTTACCCGCAGTTGCACCGCAAAAAGCAATACCGCATTTAGCGAATTTACCCGGCAAAAATACTGTTTCTGCTCAGCCGCTGATTGATATAAATTACTTTTTGCCAAACGTTAAAAAGTTGGCTTTGGTGCTGGATACTTCTCGGAGTATGGCGACGGAAACTCAAGAACTTAAGGAGACTTTTGATTGGTTAAAAAAGAATGTTTTAGCTACAAACAGTGTGGATTTATATGTGTCGAGTGCGGCGGGTGTGCCGCCGAGGTTGGTGGAAAATATACGCAGTTTTGATGCGGGAAAGTTGACGTTTTACGGTACAATTCAACTTAAGGATATTCTGCAACAGTTTGCACGGTTGCGCGCCGATCGCACTTATGATACTGTATTCTTGGTGAGCGATCGCCACAGTTACGAGTTATCGGACGATCGCAAAACCAGCGTTTCCCTAGCTGCACCTTTATGGACAGTGCATTTAGGAGGTTTGCCCCCTGGCTATGACGACGCTACTTTAAAGGTGATTCAAGATAGCGGCGGCGGAGTTTCTACCGATATCAAAGAAGCAATGCAGCGAGTGGCGACGATGGCGGCATCGGGGAAATCTGTAGTTAATGTTGTTGATGGTTATGCTTGGAGTTATACCAAAACTCCGAAGGTGGCTGCAGGGGTTCCGAAAATAACTAATGATGAAAATGAAGGTTTTAAACCGATAGCGGCGCGGCAGTTGATAACGGCGCTTAGCAAGCAGAAAACTGCTAATCAATTGACTCAATTGGATGCGATGCACTCGCTTGCTAAAACTTTTAAAGTCGTCACGCCCTATTCTTCAATGATTGTGTTAGTTAATGACGAGCAAAGAGCGCAGCTAAAGGCGGCGGAAGGTAAAAACGATCGATTTGAACGCGAGGTAGAATCGGGTAAGGAGGAGTTGACGAAACCGAGCAATCCTTTGAATGTTTCGGGGGTTCCCGAACCGGAAGAATGGCTGCTTTTGATGGTTGGGGCGATCGGGCTTTTGGCGATTTTCCTCCGTCAGCGTCGCGCAAAAACGGTAAGTTGAAAAGCGCGCGCCCTGACTCAGAAACCGGGTTTCTTCCTCAATCTCGGTGAGGATGCCTAAATTATCGGAGAAACCCGGTTTCTTGGCTTGGCGCTGGGGACTCAGAAAACAAGTAAACTATGACTAATCGATATTGACAAAAACGATCTCGCCCTCAATCTTTACCGGATAAGATTCCAGCGAATCCGGTGAATTCAAGCACTTACCAGTATCTAACTTAAACCTAAATTTGTGAAACGGACAGGTAATGATACCGCTATCAACCTTACCCATATCGATCGGATATTCTAAATGCGTGCAAGCATTGCGGTAACAAGTGATATTTGCACCTTGGCGATTCAAAATCAGCGAAATATCCTCAACTTTTACTTTCAAAATATCCCGTTCGGGAATCTGATTTAGCGCTGCGATCTCTACCCACATAAAAAATTATACTTTTCTATTTACTTATCCCATATTCTACGGATGAATCTGACTCAAAATCAACCGCAACCTGTCATAATCATCCTTCAACAAAACACTCAAACTCCTGCCCGCTTCCACCAACCAAGATCGATCGCGCATTCGCAACTGATAAATCTCCCGAATCGTCGCCGCCGTCAGCGCATCCACCGGCGCATTAGTCACCCCCAGCAGCGTCCTCAAAAAATCCAACTTCACCGTAAAATCAATCACCTCATCCGGTTCGCAACAATAAACCGCCTGGTGAATTTGCGGCGGGCGCGGCGGCAAATACTGATAAATTTTACCCCTCGACGGGCCGTTACCGTTGAACTTTTCCGGTGGCGCTTCATACCCGACAATCGCCACTCTAAACTCGGTTTTGAGCATCGCAAAAATCTGCGGTTGTTCTTCCCGCAACTCTTCCAGCGACAAACCCAAGGCCCGAGCTCTGTGCACCGAGTCGATCGGGCTAGTCGTCGCGTAATAAACCACACCGTAGATTTGATTTTTTGACTCTTCATCCAGCGCCTTAACCCAACTTCCAAAAGGCGGCATCACCGGAAAACTCAAGTCATCCGGTTCCAAACATTGAGCCATAAATTCCGAAGTTGCCGTCTCGATTACCTCAGCAATGCGATCGGGATGGCGCTCTTTTGTAGCAAATTGGGGTAAAGGTAAACGCATAGTTTTAGTCACTTGGCAGTTGGCAGTTGGCAGTTGACAGTTGGTAATTGGCAGTTGGTAGGGGCGGTGCCCTGGCGCGCCTCAGTTAACAGTTGGTAATTGGCAGTTGGTAGTTGTTATTTGTTATTTTTTAATCTCTCCCAATAATCAGTAATTACTGACTATTAACTACTGACTACTGACTACTGCAAACTGTCAAGTGACTATTTCGCCCGGCCAGCCGTAGCATCCACAAGTTCTAACTGCGACAGCCGAAACGAGATCAGCTTGTCCCAGTTGCCGCCTTCAAACAATACCGCGACTTTCCCGTCGGTAACTCGCTGGACAAGTCCTTGAAAGCCGTAGTAAATCTCGCCCTTATCTTTAACTCGAACTGCCGAACCTGGAAAAATCATAATTGTTTGAAAGTTAAGTTTGACTGTTTATAGTTTACTGTTTTTTGGCGATCGAGACTTGAGCCTAAAACCCAAGGCAGAACATCCCTCATCTGAGTTCCTAGGAACATCCCCCGAAGGAGACTAAAAGTTAGTTCGGGAGGCGCTGGGACTCAAGAAACCGGGTTTTTTATGAATCGGCAGGCTGCAACGAAGTAAACGTCACAAAAACCCGGTTTCTCGGCACCGATGCGTCCCCGACTAACTTTGTTAGGCTAAGGCTGCTACCGAAACCTTACCAGCAATCCTACCCGCGATCGCCCGCAACTCCCTCGCCGAAGCAGAATCCGGTTGTCCCACCACAATCGGCACACCGGAATCGCCACCTTCCCGCAGCGGAATTTCCAGCGGAATGCGGCCTAACAGCGGCACTCCCAACTCCGCAGCCGTCCTTTCCCCGCCACCGGAACCGAAAATATCATATTGCTTGTCAGGCATATCCGGCGGCACAAAATAGCTCATGTTTTCCACAATTCCCAATACCGAGACTCCCAACTGCTGGAACATCTTCAACCCCTTGCGGGAATCCAACAAAGCCACCGTCTGCGGCGTCGTCACAATTACCACACCAGCCATCGGCACCGCTTGCGCCATTGTCAACTGTGCGTCTCCAGTACCCGGAGGCATATCGACAATCAGATAGTCTAAATCGCCCCAATTCACCTGATAGAGGAACTGCCGGATGATCCCGTTCAACATCGGGCCGCGCCAAATTACAGGCTGGTCTTTGTCAATTAAAAACGCCATTGACACCAATTTGACACCGTAGTTGAAAGCCGGTTCGAGGCTTTCCCCGCTTTTTCCGTCCCTAACCATCACTTTCGCGTCTCCCAAACCCAACATATTTGGGTCGTTGGGCCCGTAGATATCCGCATCTAGCAAACCCACCTTCGCGCCGGTTTGCGCCAGCGCTACAGCCACGTTTACCGCTACCGTGCTTTTGCCAACGCCCCCTTTGCCGCTGGATATTGCGATAATATTTTTGACTCCTTCTATTCCTTGGCGATCGGTCACTCCCTTCTGTTGCGGCGTTTCGGCTGTCACTTCCACCACCACTTTTTCGACTCCTGGCAACTTTTTGACCGCTTTTTGGCAATCTTCGACAATAAATTCTCGCAGCGGGCAAGCAGGCGTTGTCAGCACTAAAGTAAAACTGACTGTACCGCCGTCAATTTTAATGTTACGAATCATGTTCAATTCCACCAAACTTTTTTGCAGTTCGGGGTCTTGCACGGGTCGCAGGATCTCTAAAACTGAACTAATATCGAGTGTCTCGGGCATTGTGTTCTCCACCATAGCTCTGCAATTGGGTTAGCGAATTTTCGATCGCAATTTAAAGTATATTTTTGTTGCTATTTTTTAATGTATCTTCATTACGATCATTTGCAGACTTGCGGTGGCATAATTACAATGCCGACTGGATTGGGAAATCATCCCCCGTCTAAGACTCAAATCTGACAACAGAAATTCTTATGACAGTTTCTACCACACTTAAAACCAACTCTTCTGTGTTTTTGCCGCCCGCTGACTCTAGAGTTAGAGTCAGCCAATTTATGAAAACCCTACAAGATGAAATTTGTCAAGCCCTCGAACAGCTCGACGGTGGCAGCAAATTTAAGGAAGACTCTTGGGAACGCTCCGAAGGCGGGGGCGGACGTTCTCGCGTGATGCGCGAAGGCAATGTGTTTGAACAAGGCGGAGTTAATTTTTCCCAAGTTTGGGGCGAAAGTTTGCCGGCTTTGATTCTTGCGAAGCACCCAGAAGCGGCAGGTCACGATTTTTACGCGACTGGGACTTCGATGGTGCTGCACCCCCGCAATCCCTACTTGCCTACGGTTCACCTCAATTACCGCTATTTTGAGGCTGGGCCGATTTGGTGGTTTGGTGGCGGTGTCGATTTGACTCCTTATTACCCGTTGGCTGAGGATGCAGCTTATTTTCACAAAACTCTGAAAGCAGCTTGCGACAAACACCACTCGGACTATTACCAGACATTTAAACTCTGGTGCGACGAATATTTCTACCTGCCGCACCGCCAAGAAACTCGCGGTGTAGGCGGCCTGTTTTTTGACTACCAAAACGGTCAAGGCCCGCTTTACCGCGACCAGAATGTCAAAGGAAAAGCTGCTGAATACAGCAAGAATGCCGGAAACCCAGAACCCAGAAGCTGGGAGTCGCTGTTCGCCTTCGTACAGGACTGCGGCCGCGCATTTTTGCCGGCTTACACCCCAATTATAGAAAAGCACCGATCGAAAGAATACGGCGATCGCGAGCGCGATTTCCAACTTTACCGCCGCGGCCGTTACGTTGAATTTAACTTGGTGTACGATCGAGGCACAACCTTTGGCTTGCAGACCAACGGACGCACCGAATCGATTCTCATGTCCCTGCCACCTTTGGTACGCTGGGAGTATTGTTTCGAGCCAGAACCCAACTCTCCAGAAGCCGAACTCTACTCGAAGTTCTTAAAACCGCAAGATTGGGCGAATTGGATGCCTCAGCAGTCACCGACCTGAGTTAAACTACTGGGAAAGTAACCACCGCGATAAATAGTAATAAATTTGAGGGAAGGGTCAGTGATTCATATTGATCAAAAAACCCACACGCTATCTGACGGTACAACAGTTATCGTCTTAGCACCGACAGGACGGTTGGACATCACGACAGCTTGGCAATTCCGCCTCAAGTTGCAAGAGTGTATTTCCAAACTCAGCCGCCATGTCGTCGTGAATCTTGGTCAGGTAAACTTTATCGATAGTTCTGGCCTGACCTCATTGGTAGCCGGTATGCGCGATGCGGATAAAGTTAAGGGAAGTTTCCGCATTTGCAATGTTCATCCAGAAGCCAAACTGGTGTTTGAAGTCACCATGATGGATTCTGTGTTTGAAATCTTTGAAACGGAAGAAGAAGCTTTAGAGGGGGTGCCGCGCGCCAGTTGAGCGCTCCCGCCGACATCGGTTGCGGCGTAACGACAATTTAAGCTTGAGACTCGCCCAGAAAATCCGGCGGTTGAAACCGCTTCTTGTCAAACAAAACCTGTCTCCGCAGAAGAAGACCGCGCGATTGCAATCGCCAGAAAGTCAAACAAAACCTGCAGCCGTGCAGGTTCAAGACAAAGACGGTGAAAATTACGCGCTGTTCTTCTTTAGTCCACGGAGGCGGATTTTATTTGTCTAGACGCGGTTTCAACCGCCGTCTGATTTGCTCCCAAACCTATTGGCCAGTATCTCAGAAGCAAAATCCTGGCGCTTGACAAATCTCAAAGGGCCCATTAAAGCTCCCCAGATAGCCTTGCCTGTCGTGGGGCTTATTCCTTTGTCGTAGCTGAGAAATTCCTCCCCGGAGGCTTCAAATCCCAAGTCTACTTGGTAATTTTGCCCGCCGTAGGCAAAGCCGCAGTCAGTTCCCTCCGGCAGAGATGCCCGAAAACGATAGCGGTTTGAGGCTAAATTTTGCACCGCAACGGAGAGGGTGCAGCCAGGGAGGAATTCGATTTCCTCCCTGGTTAGTTTTGCTAACAAGTCGGGGTTGCTACCTGCTCCTTTGACGGCTGCAATATCCTTGAACATATAATACTGAGCTTCTATAAGTCCCGGCGCTGTCTTTACGTGCCTCAGTTGCACGATGCGGGGGCGGTAGGGCTTGTCTAGTTCCAGAATGTTGGCTTGTTCGGCAAACAGGGCAATCCCGGGCTCGGAAAATATATCCGCAGGCACCGGTCTTTGCCACAAACGAAGGTGGACGTACCAAGCCGGCTCTGCTAGCGCTTGTTCCCGGTTGTCAAATTCGCCCGCCATGTACTGGGCTAAAGCTATTAATTCAGGAGAAATTGTCATATTTGTTGGATTTTTCAGTATTTAGACTTGACATTCAGCATTTATTGTGATACGGGTGGCTAGTTCTGGGCGGGCAAGTCAGAAGATTAGATTGGTGAGCGATCCCAGAAGAGCTATGATTGTAAAGATACTTGGGTTTTGCCCTGGTAGTGCGACAGTTTATTTGTGGCTGCCGATCGCGCGCAAAATCTTTTAGATAAAATTTTGCCTCGCTTGAGGGCTGGTACAAATAAAAAAAAACTGGCAATTTTTGTCAGCAAAGCTCATAGACTTTCACGACTTTAGCGCGCGCCGCGCGCGCTGCTGCAAAATTATTTATCTATAAGACATCAGGTGAACAATAACCGTACAGTTTCAGATACTAAGCGAAGTTTCTATACGATTCACACTCGACCGATCAACTCAATTTACCGTCGGGTGGTGGAAGAGTTGATGGTAGAAATGCACTTGCTTTTGGCTAATGCCGATTTTCAATACGACCCGATTTATGCTTTGGGCGTGGTGACAGCTTTCGATCGATTCATGCTCGGGTACGCCCCTGAAGCAGACAGACTTTCGATTTTTAACGCTTTGTGCAAGTCCCTAGAAGACGATCCCGAACGCTACAAACAAGACGCTCAGCGCTTGGAAAGCATGGCGGGCAAACTTTCCGGGTCAGATTTGCTCTCGTGGCTCGATCGCTCCACCAGCTTTGAAGATACAGGAGATTTGCAAGCATCTTTAGGGGCGATCGCCAGCAACCCTCAATTTAAGTACAGTCGCTTGTTCGCGATCGGCTTGTTTTCGTTGTTAGAAAAAGCTGACCCCGAAATGGTAAAAGACCAAGAAACGCGAAACGGCGCGATCGCCAAAATCAGTGCGGCCTTGCACCTCCCTGAAGAAAAAGTTAGCAAAGATTTAGATTTGTACCGCAGCAATTTGGAAAAAATGGCCCAAGCGCGAATAGTGCTTCAAGATGTCATCCAAGCAGAACGGAAAAAACGGGAAAAGCGAGAGGCAAAAGTTACCGTCAGCCCCACGGCAGACTCTTCTGACAGCAACAATTAATCGTTGGAAAAAACAAGTCATATCAATTCCAGTCGCACTCCTGGTGATGTTAACTGTTAACAGTTAACAGTGAATTTACTATTCCGATGAAGAGAGGATTTGATATCACATTGTGTCCGCTCAATGAACCGGACTCGCGATCGATCTTGGTTGCTCAAGAACTAGAAATCCCGCTTTCTCTCAAGAGAGCGGGATTGATTTAAGCAAGATAGAGTAGTTTGTTGTACTAAGGCTGCTGCTCAAAATTAGTGGCGTTAGCTTGCAGCCAAGTGCTTAGCTGTGAAAGAACTTCGTTTCCAGAAGACTTGCCCAAAGCTGTGGGGTTTGGGGTGTCTGGCCTGTCCAAGTTGCGGGCGATGGCTGCGTTGACTTCTTTGGAAATCAAATCGTGAAGTTGTTCTTTAGCCCTAGCTCTTTGAAAATGAGCTCCCTCTTCCGTCGTAGCATACAGAGGCGGCAGCCTATTTAAAGCATAAGCCGCAATATCTCCCACATCCAGACTCAGGTCAGTCTTCTCCTCAATCTCGGCCACCCTGGCGATCGCCTCACTGAGCACCAACTCTTCCATCACGTTGATGAACTGTTTGCGGGGCAGAACCACGACTTCCCCGGTTAACAACGAGCCCATCAGGCGATCGAGAGCCATGTACTCTTCGATCGACAATTCCGAAGCCGTGTTGCAGATCCGTCCCACCTCAGCTTCCATAGAGGGCGTTAAATAGCCATCTTGCAAAGCCTGCTCAACAATTTTTTCAATACTCATATATGCTTCCCACTCAACGGCATCATTAATACAGTTTTGTTTTTTAAAAGACGCGATTGCTGGCGTCTTGAGATTCGAGTTTTGAGGGATATGTTGAGAATTGTCATACAAATCCTAACTCAATACAGATAACCCAGAACAGTTATCTATGTACCCCAGCCACAAACTTACCCTATAATTGACCGTTAAATTTGTCAAAACCCGTATAAATTCCTACTCAATTCCCTGAAGCCGCCAAGGTACGGGATCGACAGACTGCCCGTGCACGTAAAGTCCCCAATGCAGGTGAGGGCCTGTCGCAGCCCCCGTTGACCCCAGAGCACCAATTACTTGACCTGCTTTCACGAAATCCCCTTCCTTGACATCAATTCGGCTGAGGTGCATCAAAATACTTGCTACCCCTTGACCGTGGTCGATACCGACGACATTTCCGTGGATTTTAAACCCTTGGGATTCGCGTCCCACCAGAGACACCCGACCTGCTGCGGGTGCGACTACAGGGGAACCGTAAGCACCGCCGTAATCTACGCCCCGGTGGTAGTAGTCTTTAGCAAATACTCCATTATAGTATCGCTGCACGCCGTAAATAGTGGTAACTTCTCCAGAGTTAGGGCGCAATAATTTGCCGTTCCAAAATTTTTCGGGTGTCACCAGTGCTTTAAATGCGTCTACGGGATCGAACTCGGCATCTGTACCTTCCTCATCTTTACCCGGAGGTAGCCAGATGGACTGAGTGGGAAAATTTCGATCGCGCACTTGCACGTTCAACTTCTGTGTCTGTCCGTCACCTGCGACTTCTAAAACGCGGGCACCGGGTTTCTCTACCGGTGTCGTCGGTAACAGGGCTCGAAAGCGGCCGTTGCCCATTGGAAACGCGGGGTAGTTTTTCTGCTGTAAAGAAACTGTTGGAGTTTCCCCGCCGTTACCGTCAACCTGAATCATTACTGACAGCGTATCTCCCAGTTCGGGATTTTGTGGAGTGACGACTACCTGCAAAGCTTGCACCGGCAGGGCAAAACTCATCAAGCCGGCCACAATTCCCCCGCTGAAAGTAGCGATTAGCTGATTTGCTTTCAACTGCCGCCACCGCAAAATTACACCTGCCGCTATTTCCATACTTTCCCCGCAATTGCCTCGATTCACAGTCGTGGTCATAGTTACGTTTCCTTAACCTTTGTCAAGCAGATATTTCTGTTCACTATACATCTCCAATATCTAAATTGAGTGCATTTTTGATAACTCAAATCACAGTTTAGGTTTTCTCGGTGCGGAAATAACAATAATTAGTTAGAATCAGATTAATTTCACAGCAGACAGTAAGCTGTCCTGTATTTAAATTATATGTCAAAAAATAATTAAACTCTTGTGGGGTATCCCGCCCGCACTGAATATGGAATTTAAATGCGTGACAGCTTATCCGAATTCTTAGCTTCTAACACGGGTTAACCTTCGGCTTTTTTAGATTCTTGCTTCGGCTTTGGGAAGGAACATTTTTTCTACAATATTTTTACGCAGATAAATTGTCAGCGGTTTTTCGATAAAAGAGTAAACAATGCAACCAAAAACTACGGCGAATAATGCCAGTATAGCTGGAGCAAAAAAACCGTCGAAATATTTTCCTAAATTCGCCTTTTGCAAAATTTTTGTCATTGCTAACATCAGCGGCGAGTGGGTCAAAAATATCGAGTAGGAGGCATCTCCCAAGAAAATTAAAAGATCAGGAATTTTAGGGGAATCCTTGAGATCTATCGAGGTAGCAGCAATGATTAACATAAGTGCTAGCACTCCAAAAGTAGGGACGCGCCGGAACTCTATGTTTCCCCATGAGGCGCTCATTACTAAAATAACATATCCTAAATTTGCTATCCCAAACAATATCCACCTGTACTTGCCGATCTTATTGTTATATTTAATCACAATATACCCAGCCATGCAGCCCAAAACAAATTCTAGATTCATACCCCCAAATACTAGAGCCAGCCAGACAAAAGAGTTGGGGAATGTTACAATTTTCAAAAAATGTAGAATCGTGACAAATAGCCAAGTCGAAAGTATCGGTACAGAATGTTTGGGTTTCAACCAGATAGCTATACTGAACAGGAAGTAAAAATATAATTCGTAAATTAAAGTCCAACCTACCACGAGAATGGGCTGTTCATTTTGTGGAATCAAGAGAAGCGAGCCAATTACGTGTCCTAAACCTAAATCTTGATTCTTAGCAAAACCGGGAATTACTATAAAAAAACACAAAACTGTCAGAGTAATTATCCAGTATATAGGATAAATTCTCACGGCGCGCTTGACTAAAAAAGATTTTAATTGGTCTTTTTTACCGAGCGCCGATCGGTGAACGTACACCATGATAAAACCGCTCAATACAAAAAAGTAATCAACACCGCTCCACCCACCCTGAAATAAATTAAAAAAAGTAACTTGATTTAATATACCCGTGCTGATCTCGTTGAGGTGAAACATTACCACCAATACAGCGGCAATCCCTCGATAAACTTGCAAAAGCTTAAGCTTTTTGTGAGGAGTGGAACTCTGTGTCATCATGAGAATACCTTGTTCAAGAGTGACTGTTGCGCTTGTCCCTCAACTATAGTCAACCCGCTAAACATAGTCAACACATTAGATACTATAATATAACTTTACACTTTTTTCATATAAGTTGTGCAAGAAGACTTCCGACTGATCGTTGACTTAGTTATAGTTCTCGCTGCTGCCGCAGCAGGAGGACTCTTTGCATCGCTGTTGCGACAGCCAGTAATCCTCGGATACCTCCTAGGAGGGATCGTAATTGGGCCCGCTGGTTTGGGGCTGATTAAAGAATTAATTCAGGTAGACACCCTCGCTGAATTCGGTGTTGCCTTTCTGTTGTTTGCTTTGGGAGTAGAGTTTTCCTTCGCCGAACTCCAGAAAGTTAAAGCAATTAGTCTGGGCGGGGGGGGCTTGCAAATTGTGCTAACGATCGCCTTTACAACTGCAATTTCCTTGGCCGTGGGCTGGGTAGAATCGCCCGCTCAAGGCGTGTTTTTAGGGTCGATTTTGTCGCTTTCCTCTACAGCAGTTGTACTCAAGTGCTTGATGGAACGCAACGAAAGCGGTACTTCCCACGGTCAAGTCATGCTGGGAATATTAGTAGTTCAAGACTTAGCATTGGGGCTGATGTTAGCAGTTTTGCCTGCTCTCAACGAGCCTGCAGAGGCGATCGGCATGACGGTAGCTTGGGCTCTGCTGCGGATCGGCTTATTTGCTGCTGGTGCTGTAGTTGCAGGCATTTGGATTGTCCCGCAATTGCTGCGCTATCTCGCAAAAACAGAAAGCCGAGAACTGTTTTTGCTGGGAGTTGTGGTTTTGGCTTTAGGTATTGCGCTGCTGACAGAATATTTGGGTTTCTCGATCGAGATGGGCGCATTTGTGGCGGGCTTAATGATTTCTGAGGTGGAATATGCCGACCAGACTCTAACTTACGTTGAGCCTTTGCGAGATATTTTTGCATCCTTATTTTTTGTCACCATCGGTATGTTAATCGACCCGATGTTTCTCTGGAGCCATCTAGAAGTAATTCTGGGACTGGTATTTCTAGTATTTGTTGGCAAATTCTTGATAATCACGCCCCTCGTCCGACTATTTGGTTATCCGTTAAAAACAGCATTGATCGTAGGTTTGGGCTTAGCTCAAATCGGAGAATTCTCCTTTGTACTCGCTAGTTCCGGTCAAATGATGGGACTGGTTTCGCGAGAAGTTTATCTATTAATTTTAGGAACGACAGCAGTCACCTTGGTGCTGACTCCGTTTGTATTGAGAAGTGTGCCGCAATTATTGAATTGGGCGGAAAATTTCGGGCCTTTGCAGCGATATTTTGACGAAACATCTCAACCGGTGGAAATCGCGGAAAATTTGCCGGAACAAAATCATGTTGTGATTTGTGGCTACGGGCGAGTTGGCAGAAATTTAGTCAAAATTCTGCAGGGCCGCAACTGTTCAATTGTGGTGATCGATGAGTCAGAAAGGAGAATTCAAGATTGCAGATTGCTCGGAATTCCCTACATTTACGGGAATGCTGCTAGCTTGCACGTTTTGGAATCTGCCGGGATCGAACGGGCTGCTTCAATGGCGATCGCCCTTCCCGATCCCATGAGCACTCGCTTGTGTCTGAAGCGGGCTTTAGAATTAGTTCCCGATTTGGATATTGTCGTCCAGGCCAACCAAGATAAAGACATCGAACTGCTTTATCAACTAGGGGCGTGGGAAGTTGTGCAGCCAGAGTTTGAGGCTAGTTTAGAACTGTCGGCCCACTTGCTCGGCGGCATAGGTGTCTCGGCAATGGCGATCGGGCGGGAAGTCCAGCAAATTCGCAGCAGCCGCTATCTGGAATTACGGCCGGCGCGCGAACCTTTGGCGATTTCGCGGGATTTGAAGGTGGCGGTTCGAGATATGAACAGCGAGTGGTACAACTTGCCGCAGGGCTCTCCGATCGCCGGCATGACTCTGGAAGAAACTAACTTGCGGCAGTTGACAGGGGTCAGCGTAATGGCGATAGTCCGCAAAGATGGGGAGGAAATTGATTATCCCAACGGAAAGACAGCTTTGCAGTTGGGCGATCGAGTTTTTGTGGTGGGAGAACCGGAAGAACTCATCAGTTTTGAGTTGCTGGCGAAGGGAGAAGTTTCTGTGCCGCACGGCGACAGTTCTTGTCAGTGGCTGAGGCTGCCACCAAAAAGCCCTTGGGCTGGCAAAAAACTGTCAGAGGTAGATGTACTCGCCCAGTACGGCGTGCAAGTGCGGGCGATCCGCCGGGAAGGGAAATTTACTCGCTGGCCCGATGGAACTAGCAGTTTGCTAGAGGGCGATCGTTTGCTGCTGTGCGGCGGCTTCTACGAGCTCGGCTTGATGCAGCGGACGGCCTCGCCCCCGGTTCCGCAACCGGCCTTAAAGCTGCCTTTTGTCACGGCTCAAGTCAGCGAAAAGCTGTTTAGCGATTAGGCAGTTGGTAGTTGGCAGTTGGCAGTTGGTAGTTGGCAGTTGGCAGTTGGTAGTTGGCAGTCAACAGTCAACAGCTAACAGTTAACAGCTAACAATGCTTTTAGGCCCGATGCTTTTAGGCCCGATGCTTTTAGGCCCGATGCTTTTAGGCCCTCAACGGTTAGGTTTGATATAGGCAATTGTTGGTCGCGAGATCAGAATTTGTGTTTCTGAGGCATCTACGAGGCAAAGGCAGCTATGATCCTGCCAAAAAATTCTGCCGACTAGCAAGTCGCCGGTCGTGAGTTTGATTTCTACCTGTTCTTTGTCTTTGATGTAGCTTTGTATTAGGCGAATGCTGGGCAATCCGGTCTCAAATTCAGACATACTGGGAAATGGGTAAGTTAGTCATCAGTCATCAGTCATCAGTCATTAGTCATTAGTCATTAGATTTGTCCCCAAAAATATTCAAGAACGGGCGGGATGCCTGTTTCACAGAAATTATGGGGGAACTCTATTAATCGCCAACGGCAGACTCAGGACTAGGATGATACGGGGATGCCCAGTACCAATGACTAATGACTAATGACTTTAGAAGTCTATCAACTAATCAGTTTTAACCAAAAGAGGTTTGTTTTTTATGCCGATCGAGTTTGCGAAGTATCACGGACTGGGCAATGATTTTATTCTGATTGACAACCGCCACTCCCCGGAACCGGTGATAACACCAGAACAAGCTGTCGAAATGTGCGATCGACATTTTGGCATTGGCGCAGACGGCGTGATTTTTGCTCTTCCGGGTCAAAACGGCACTGACTATACGATGCGGATTTTTAATTCCGACGGTTCGGAACCGGAAATGTGCGGCAACGGAATTCGCTGTTTGGCTAAGTTTATCGCCGATTTGGAAGGATCAAAGGCGAAAACTCAGTATCGCATCCACACTCTGGCGGGTGTCATTAGCCCGGAATTGCGATCGGACGGTCAAGTTAAGGTGGATATGGGAGTTCCCCGGCTGCTGGCTGCGGAAATTCCGACAACTTTGGCCGCACCGGATGCTAAAGCTATTGATATGCCGATCGAGGTAGCGGGTAAATCTTGGTCTGTTACCTGTGTCAGCATGGGTAATCCTCACTGCATTACTTTTGTAGACGATGTTTCGGCTGTTGCTTTAGAAACTGTCGGGCCTGTGTTCGAGTACCACCCAGCCTTCCCGCAGCGTACAAATACCGAATTCATTCAAGTAATACGATCGGACTACGTAAAAATGCGGGTGTGGGAAAGAGGCGCAGGTGTTACTCTAGCTTGTGGGACTGGTGCTTGTGCTGCTGTGGTAGCTGGAGTGTTGGTCGCTAAGTGCGATCGGACAACTGCTGTTGAACTCCCCGGTGGCGTTTTGGAAATCGAATGGGCAGAAGTTTCTGGGCGGATTTACATGACCGGGCCGGCACAGCGAGTATTTACTGGTTGTATTAGTCTTTAGTCATCAGTCATCAGTCATCAGTCATTGGTCATTGGTCATTGGTCATTAGTCATCAGTCATTGGTCATCTATGGGTGGTTTAAGGCAGTTTTTTGTATAATTGACAAAAAAATCAAATTGGATAATTCAAAATTTTTCTTGAATTGTGACTAATGTCTTCCCCGTTGAGAACTAATTGGTTGCGGACTAATTACTACTGACTACTGACTAATGACTAAAATCTAAAATCTAAAATCTAAAATCTAAAATCTAAAATTTACTAGGTGGATGTGCATGGCTGGAGGTATTTATCTGATTCAGGACGACGACAGGCTGGTAGAAATGATGGAACAGCCCTACGACTCGGAAGACCAGTTACAAGATTTGCTAGTAACTTATCCTAATTTGATCGCGGGAGATCAAATCGATCGGGCGACGGCGCGGAGATGGCTGTTAATTTCGCGGGAAGCTGCACCCAGCGATGAGGAAACAGCGGTGCAGTGGTCGCTGGATCATTTGTTTCTCGACCAAAATGCAGTTCCTACTTTGGTGGATGTCCGGCGAACTCCTAATGCCGAACTGCGGCAAAAAGTTTTGGGTCAGTCGATCGACTATGCTGCTAATGCGGTAGTTCACTGGCCAGTCGATTCAATTATTGCTCTGTTTGAAGCTAATTGTCGCGATCGGGGCCGCGATCCCGAACAGATTTTTGAAGAGTTTTTGGGCGCGGATGCTAATGAAGATAGGTTTTGGCAGAAGGTTAAAACTAATTTGCAAGCGGGTAAAATTCGCTTAGTGTTTGTCGCTGACGAGATTTCCGCTGAAATGCGCCGAGTTGTAGAATTTCTTAACGAACAAATGGACCCGGTTGAAGTTTTTGCACTGGAAATTAAGCAGTATGTCAGTGAAGACGGTTTGAAAACATTGGTTCCCAGAGTGATCGGCCAGACAGCCGAAGCACAGCAGAAAAAATCCAGCGCAACGCGCGAAAGAAGGCGCTGGGATGAATCGTCATTTTTTGCGGAAATCAAGGCTAGACGGGGCGCGGACGAGGCGCAAATGGCAAGAGAAATTTACCTTTGGGCGAAAAGTCAAGAACCCGAAGTTCAAATCCAGTGGGGAACGGGGGACGCCTACGGCGGTTTTGCCGCCCAATTGCCTCAAAAGGGAAGAAAACCCTATCAGTTATTCACTGTAGATATTGCTGGCAGAATGGAGATTTCTGCTGATAATTACGGTTCCAGGCCACCGTTTAATGTGGAACAAAATTGGCTGGAATTGAGAAGTAAGCTGAGTTCGATCGGTCTGTCGCTGCCTATAGAACCGGGCGAGAGAAGGTCGCCGAGTCTGGCTTTGTTTACTTTGCAAGATGAATCTGCACTGAAGCAAGTTATGGAAACTTTTGATTGGATTACTAATGAAATAAAAAAAGCGTAGTTATTGGGAATTGGGATAGGGCATGGGGCATGGCATTGGTGTCAACTTAAACTTTTGGTCCACCAGTCCTCCCGCCCACCCGTCAGTCCGCCAGGGAATGAATTCCCTGGCGGACTATCGGTTTGATGTTAAGTTGACACCAATAGGGCATGGGACGCCGCCTACTTACTTCACTTTCTTGAGAACCGCTATAAATGGTTTCAGAGAAAAGTTAAGAGCGTAGAAGGGGAAGTTCCGGTTAAAATAGCTCACCAAAACAAGTGGATTAAGTTTATGATGGTGTTTGAACTTTTTGCACAACTTGTGGGAATTGAAGACCCATTTTCTATCGGTTTTTCTTCTGAGGAGGGTGAGGATAGCGAAAACTATCATTATTTTGTTATGGAAGAAATGAATTTTATAAAAAAGCTCCTCCTCCTAACCTAGGATGTGTTTACTGGGAGATAGACGATGAGTGTTGGGGAGAATATGGAGGAATTCAAAAAGTTACTTTAAACCGCGAACGCTTAATTGTTCATTTCGATCCTTCAAGACCCAACCCTCATATAAATTACGATGAGGTAAGAATTGCTTTTTCTGTAAATGATTCAGAATTTCAGAAGTTGCAGAACACCTTGCAGAAGATAATGCTGGGTTATGAGGATAGGTTGAATTTAATTAATTAGTCAATTGCGTCAAGATTGTACTTGAAATTCAATGCCCAATTCCCATGCCCTATGCCCCATGCCCCATGCCCAATAACTAATATCGAATATTAGCTTGTTTCAAACGCCGCAATGCTTCTCCCAGTCGATCGCAATCTGCAATCAAACTAATTCTCACATATCCTTCGCCGCCCGGCCCAAAAGCATTGCCAGGAGTCACCACAACACCAGTTTGCTGCAAAACATTCAGGGCAAAATCAGTCGAACTCATGCCCGGAGTGCAGGGAACCCAAAGATACATTGCAGCCAGAGGTTTAGGAATATTCCACCCTAATTCTGCCAGTCCTGCAACCATGAAATCGCGGCGAGTGCGGTAGCGTTCCTGTACTTCGTGCAAGTAACTGTCGGGCAATTGCAGCGCTGTTTCTGCTGCTGTTTGCAAGGCGGAAAATATACCGTAATCTAGGTTTGTTTTTAAGGTTCGCAAACCTTGAATTATTTTGCTGTTTCCTACTACAAAACCAACTCGCCAGCCGGCCATATTGTAGGTTTTGGACATGGTGTGAAATTCGACACCGATTTCTTTCCCGCCGGGAATTTCTAATAAACTTGTCGGTTGATAGCCGTCAAAGGCTAATTCCGCATAGCACAAATCATGAACTAGCAAGATTTGATATTTGTGCGCGAAAGCAACAATATCTTTATAAAATTCGCGGGGTGCTGTTGCTCCCGTCGGATTGCTGGGATAATTGAAATAGAGGATTTTGGCTTGTTCGGCTACGCTGTCGGGAATGTCGGCTAAGTCAATTACCCAGTCGTTTTCTGGCTTGAGGATAATGTTGTGAACTTTTGCACCGGCGATAATCGGGCCGCGAAATAATACGGGATAAGCGGGACTTGGTACTAATACTAAGTCGCCGGGATTGATGTAGGCGATCGCAAAATGTGCTAAACCTTCTTTGGAACCCAACAAAGGCAATGCTTCGCTTTCTGGATCGAGTTCAACATTGTAGCGACGGCTGTACCATTTAGTAATAGTACGGCGGAAATTAGCAGTTCCTTCAAAGGGTGGATAGCCGTGATTTGCAGGATTTTGGATGGCTGCGACAGCGGCTTCTACTACTGGTTGAGGAGTGGCACCGTCGGGGTTTCCCATTCCTAAGTCTATTAAATCTAGTCCTTGTTCGCGGGCGCGGGCTTTGAGTTCGTCGAGACGGGCAAATACGTAGGGCGGTAGTGTTTGCAACCTGTCAGCAGGGCTAATCCAATCCAAAGTCATTTGTTTTTTGTCAGTTGTCAGTTTTCCTGGTTTGTAGTCAGGATTTCAGTCCTTTCTATCACAATACGGTTTAGTTAAGTTAACAATATTTATTCCCCGAATATCTCCCTAAATCCCCCGGATAGTCGGGGGACTTTGAAAGCTTTCTTGTCGCCCCCTTAAGAAGGGGGGTTAGGGGAGATCGGACTTAACGGAACTGTATTGCTTTCCAGCACGGTTTTTTCAGGACTAAAGTCCTTACTACAAAAGGTTTTAATGCTTGATTTTCAATTCTCCCACAGGTGCGGTAGTAGAAACCATCGCCGCCATTAATTGTTCGGGTACGACTTTAAACGGCAGTCTGTGGATGTCAGAGTCGGGATTGCAGGCTATGTCGGCGGCCTGCTGCAATTGTGTGAGACTAACGTCTCCTAGTCCTAGATTGTCTAAAGTTTGGGGCAATCCAATCTCGGCGTAGAATTTTAGCAGTTGCTGTCTGGCGCTAGCGGCAAGTTGATTGTTTTGCAGCATTTCTTCTAGTCGCAGTTGTACTAAAATGCCGTAGGCGACTTTTTCGCCGTGCAATGTGCCGTGACTTGCTAATAGATGAGTTAGGCCGTTGTGGACGGCGTGGGCGGCGACGGTGCGGCATTGGGCGCCGCCGATTCCGCCAATTACTCCTGCTAGCAATACGGCTGCATCTGTGACTTCTTGCCAGGTTTCGCTACCGGGTTCTTTGAGGGCGGCGGCTGATTTTTGAAATAAAATATCGCGCAGTATTCTAGCTTGTTGGACGGCGGAAATTATCAGGGTTTGTTCGGAGTGTCCGCTGCTGACTGATGCTTCGTACCATTTGGCGATCGCATCTCCAATTCCTGCTACTAATGTCCGCTGTGGTGCGGTTTGAATTAAGCCGTAGTCGAGGATTAATAAGTCAGGACATCTGGCTAATGTGACGTCGTATTGGAATGCGCCTTGTTCGGAATAAATGTTAGAAAGGGCTGTCCAAGCGGCACAGGTGGCTGCTGATGTGGGTATTGTGACGATCGGGATTTTGCATTGATAGGCGACGAGTTTGGCTGCGTCTAAGGCTTTGCCGCCGCCAACTCCGATGATGAAATCGGCTTCATGGCTGGCGGCTTCTTCCCGCAGGTGTTCGAGACTGGTTTCGCTGCAATCGTTGCCGTATTGTGTTTCGGCGGATTGTAACTGCTGCTGTTCGAGGATTGATTGCAGGTAGGGTTTGGCGGCGGCGAGGGAGTTGCTGCCGCCGACGATTAGCGGCCGCTTTCCGAAACGGGCGATCGCATCTCCGGCTTGTGCTAGGGCAGATCGACCCCGCAATACACAGGCGGGAGCAATTGTCAAGCAATAAATTGCTGGTGCGGTGGCGGTTTTGGTGCTTTGGGTTTGAGTCATCGAACCACTGGATAAGTGACGAGAAGGTTGACGCTTTGCAGGATTGCTGGATTTTCTAGGATAACTCTAATCTATGCGGAAATGGTAAGTTTTATAAACTTTTTATTAAGTATTGTTGGGCTGTTGGGGGATGGGAGGGGGGAGTTGGAGGGCGATCGGTATGATAAATTTAGGAATATAAGCAATTTCAAGGATAGGGCAATGCTGACTAAACAAGATTGGGACTGGTTAGCAGTGTGTTCTCATTATCAAACGGCTGTCACAGTCCAGACACTTCTCAAAGAAGGAAAATCTATGGAAGCAACGGCAGGTTTAGAATCTTTAATTGAAGCAATGGGAAGAACCGAAAAACGAGCATTAAAAAGCCAGTTAATTCGTTTAATGCTTCATATTATTAAATGGAAATCTCAACCTCAAAAACAAACTACTAGCTGGGCTATTAGCATTCTATCCGCACGCCGAGAATATAGAAGATATTCAGGAAGAAGTTCCTAGTTTAAATCGGGAATTTATTGCATCTATTTGGGATAAATCTTTTCAAGCAGCAGTGAAAGAGGCTAACACCGAAATGAGGAAAGTTGAATGTCAATTGACTTCCCTTTCTTGGTCAGAAGTTTTTGAGGATGAATATAATTTGTCGGATGGCGCTTTAGAAGATGGAAATTTTGAGTAAGGTGCGCGATCGCATTTTTGGGACAGACGCAGCCACCTGGTTTCTCAACCCAACCTGTTTACTGATCGGAACTTACGCAAAACCTTTATATGTTAAAATTGAGGCTTAACGTACAACTCCCAGACTTGTTTCACTGCTGCTGCATCTGCTTGAGAAATTTGCCCGATTTTCGCTAGCAACAAAGACTTTTCCAAACAATCTAATCTAGACAAACGCACTGTTGAAGCAACGCGCAAACCGCTGACAGACCAATCATTAAGAAATACATCAGTTTGGCTACGGGGTTTGGCAGAGGTGACGGCGGCTGCTACCACATCCTCGCCATCCAACCATAGCAAAAGTATGGGGCGTGGTTTAGAGTCTGCGCCGTTTGTAAAAGGAATCTTTGCCACCCAAAAATCACCAGGTTCAATAGTCGTCATAAAGTCCTTCGTCTTCGGGTGCGTAGCTGTTCAAAAAAGCTTCGTGACTGCGAGTAATGGTTGAATCAATTAAAAAGTCTTCGCTGTTGACTACAAAAAACTCTCTTAATTGGGCAGCGGTTAAATCTTCTTGGGTTGTTATCTCTACAAACGGTTTTAGTATTTGAGGGGATTCTAATACGCAACTCAAAAACTCAATAAACGAGCGCTTGGGATGCGATGGCTCTGTTTGCAAAATATTGGACTCAGAACTTTCATTTGGTGACTGTTTTACTTGTGCTTGATGTACAAGAAATTGCACAAAATCCAGAACTTCCTGTCGCTTTTCTGTTGGAAGCAGTTGCAGATTTTCTAATAAAGTTTTTTCGAGATTTCCGAGTCTCAAAAAATTCACTGGGTATGTAAAAGTTTGTGCTGGTTGGTTCATGGGAGTTTTACACTAACAGTAAAATTAATTTACTTATAAAAGTATAGCTGACTTTATCCCAATACGGTTCAGTTAAACTGTTTATTCCTCGGAGATCCCCCTCGCATCCCCCTTAAGAAGGGGGACTTTGAGTAAGTTCTTGTCCCCCCCTTCTTAAGGGGGGCTAGGGGGGATCGGGCTTAACTGAACCGTATTCGACTTTATCCCTCTGCGGGCGATCGCCCTTGCTCATCAATTTTAGCTTTTTGCAAACTGCCAGTTTCACTTCTAATGCGCGCCGACTGTTGATTTGTCAGAAGTCTATTATGCAATGCTGACTAACCATTGCCTTGAACCTCAATAGTATAACTGTAGCCCTGTTCGGTGAGGAATAGTTGGCGGTGTCGCGCAAAATCCTCCTCGCAAGTTTGTAGCGATACTAATGTATAAAAATTCGCAGTATGTCCGTCAGATTTTGGGCGGAGAATTCGTCCGAGGCGCTGCGCTTCTTCTTGGCGAGAACCATACTTTCCTGATACTTGAATCAACACATCGGCATCGGGTAAATCGACTGCAAAGTTGCCCACGCGAGATAAAATTAATCCGGGAATCTCTTTGTGACGGAATGCTTCGTACAACCGATCGCGCTCAACCTGTTTTGTCTTCCCCGTAATCAGCGGCAAATCGGTAACTCGGGCGATCGCATCCAACTGTTCCAGAAACTCACCAATAATTAAAATACGATGCCCCGCCTCCTTTTGCAACAAACTTTGCACCACATCCAACTTACCCGGATTTTCCGCAGCAATCCGAAACTGACTGCGGCGGGGCGCTAGGGCATATTCCATTTTCTCCGCCTCATTTTGAGCGACGCGGATTTCGGTACAATTGGCTGTAGCAATAAATCCCTGTCCTTCCAATTCCCGCCAAGGTACGTCATAGCGCTTGGGGCCAATTAGCGTAAAAACATCGCCTTCCTTCCCGTCTTCGCGAATCAATGTCGCCGTCAAACCTAACCTGCGTCGCGCTTGTAAGTCGGCGGTAATCCGAAATATCGGTGCGGGTAATAGATGAACTTCATCATAAATAATCAGTCCCCACGATTGCGCGTTAAATAACTCGAAATGCGGGAATTCATCATCTTTAGTCGATCGATAACTGAGCATTTGGTAAGTCGAGAGAGTTACAGAAGCCGTTTTTTTGCTGTTGCTGCTGTACTCGGCGATCGCATCTTCAGTTAAACTCGTTTTGTCTAATATTTCCCTGCGCCACTGGTGCACCGAAGTCAAACTGCTGGTGAGAATCAATGTTTTTTGCTGCACCAAACTCATCGCAATCATCCCCACAATCGTCTTACCAGCGCCGCAGGGTAGAACGATCGTACCGCTGCCACCTCTAACCTCTCCGCTCTGATAGAATGCTTCTACTGCTTCCTTTTGATAGGCACGCAAATTAAAGGGTAAGTCGCTTCCTAAAGTACGATCGCGCAACGCAATTGCTAACTCGGCACCTTCGACATATCCAGCTAAATCTTCCGCCGGATAACCCACAGCTAGCAAAGCTTGTTTGAGTACGCCGCGATTCCCCGCATCGACTTGAAAGCAAAGATCCGAAATCCGCTTACCTAACAGCGGTTTCACGCGCTCATCCCGCACTAGCAACTCCGTCAGCGGGCGATCGGCAATCCGCAGTTGTAAATCGGAATTTTCCGCATCAATCCTTTCAATTACCGTCAATCCGTAGCGCGTACCAAGCAGTTCGATTTCCTGCGCTACCGACTCAGGAATGTCATATTTAGCATACTTTCGCAAAGCTGCGATCATCAATTCCACTAACATTCCCGCCGCCCGCGCATTCCACACGCTGAGGGGCGTGATGCGATAGGTGTGGATGTGTTCGGGACTTTTGATTAATTCGGCAAAGGGGGCGATCGCTTCTCGTGCCTTTTGTGCTGTTGGGGCGTGAACTTCTAGTAAAATTGAGCGATCGCTCTGTACGATTAAAGCATTTTCGGGAACGTAAGTCATAGGAAGAAGGAAGACGGAAGACGGAAGAGGGAATAAGTTTGTTAGAACAGAAAAGTTTGGTTGATTTGCTCCAGTCCATGTTATAATGTGCGTCGCGATTGAGATTGTCGATCTTTTTTTAGGATTTATCGCCAGCGATGCACCCTACAAATACTCAAAGTCCCCATTTTTAAGGGGGATTTAGGGGGATATGGACTCAGCTATAAACGAACAATAAAAAGGTTTTTGGGTGATTTTTGACACTAATAGTATCAGGTGTACTATTTATCCCGCTGGGGTAAGACGTAGCCGACTTGCCGCAGGGCGTTGCGAAATTTAGTTTCCTGGGATAATGGAACCGCCAAAGTGCGATCGCCCGCTAGCTGACAGAATTTTTTGGTACGGGAATCATTGGCAATCAGCAATGCTAAATGGGCGGTAGTACATTCGATCAACCTGACACTACCTATATCTTGCACGCTATTCGATCGCTCTGTAACATCCGTTAGAAATTGCTGCACAGTTTGCGGTAGCGGTTCAATACTTCTGGCGTTCAAAAACTCTGTAAACTCTGCTAATGGATATCCATTTTCAATAGCTGCGAAGATTTTTGGGCGATCGAGTCGCCACACAACATCCGACACCTTTTTAGTATAGATATCCAGGACGATCGCATCAGATGTCTCGACACCATCTCCCGCCGCAATAATTTCTAGATTCGGCAATACCCTGAGCGTTTGACGAACCTCAATTACTGGCGGAGTATACTGATCCGTCAAGCCCAAACAATAAGCCCCCAAACTCGTCAAGCGAAAATATACTAAGCCATCATAACGACTCAGGAATTCCAGATTGTCCGTTCCCCAAAGATAGTCATAATCACTTGGTATGAGCAACGGATCGACATATGCAACATCAATTATGCCCAAAGTAGCAGCATACTCAAACAAAAAACAGCGCATATATCGTTCTTCCAGAATCGGCCAACTATGGCCATCCAATTCTGATAAGCTTCCATACCCAGCTTCACCAATATATAAACAGTAGGGTTCCTCAGTAACATCAAAGCTATGGCCCGTTGCGACTAGATATTTACTAAAGTCATGAAATAAAATCCACTTACCCACAGGACATTCTGCGAGCACAGAGGCGATCGCATCTCTGCGCCACGCCACATCTGTCATGCCATTTGCACCCCTGCCAGTTTGTCCTTTGATCGCATCAATGCGGCGAAATTCATCAAAGATTTTTGTCTTTAACCAGCGCTTCCATGCTGTCTGTAAACCTTTGGCGGGTGATTCTTGTAAAGCTTTCTGTCCCGCTTTCGTCAAAACTAGCTTTTTGCCCGATCGTTCCGCGAACTTGCTCCCTTGCGCTATCATTATCCAAGCAAAGGGCTTGATGCTACCGAGTTCAGCGAATACTTCATCATCATAGTCGCTATCCTTGGCTAGGGTAATTTGACGCTGTTCCTCATTATAAAAATCACCGCCTTGCAATATAGAGGCGATCGCTTTTACACTTCCAGCACTAGGTAAAGCAGTTTTCTCACTAACAGTAACTTTTCCCGACTGAATCAAACGCAAAACAGCCGCTAAATCCTTGGTAGCTGTCAACTGTGTTTCACAAGAAGTCAAGGGAATATCGTATTCTTCTATATCTTTTTCCCTTGTACTGTAGTTATATCTTTGGACGCTGAGTTTAACATGATTTTTTACTGTTTCACCACTATGATCCAAGGTCGCTTTTTTGGGCTTTGGCACGAATTTCAGCAATATTTCTTGTAGATCGTAAGGAATCTGGTTGCCATAAATAAACAAGCATAACAGTGATGGTTCTCTGTTAGTTCCATAGCGATCGATTGTTCCCAAATTTGCTGATTCTCCGTATTTTGCCCTAAATATTTCAGGAAAATAATAACCATCCTCCCCATGTATAACTTCAGCTACAGCCGCTTTTTGGAGGTCGTCTAATTTCGCCCACACTATCCGAAGGTGATCTCCCAGCAATTGCGATCTAATTCCATCAACAAGATCCGCTTTACGGGTTAATTTACGAAGATCGGGTAATAATGCTTTGAGCTTTTTTAAATCTTCAACAATTATTCCTTCTAGTGCCTGTTGGAGGCTGATAACGTTATCTATGCTTGGGTAACGCGACATAATGTTTGATAGTGCGCCCGCTTCAAAATTGTTTTGGCAACGCAAATATAACAACTTTACAGGATGAGGAACTTAAACTTTTGTTACACAATCAAGAAATTTGGTTCAACAGTTACGGTACGATGAACCGGAACCGTACATAGGTTATTTGTTTTGATTTTTAAGCTCATATTTGCTACCCTAAAATTACCGGGTTCAATAGTCGTCATCAAGTCCTTCTTGAATTTCTCACATCTTTGCTTTTAATCGTTGGAATTTGGCTGCTTTCTTCTGCCAAACAAACCCGACATACTTAAACCTGTCACCAGCAAGCCAAGCATTCCCAATCCATTTAAAATCGGGTAAATTGCTTGCAGGTGAAAAATTTCACCTGTATGAACTTTCAACAATAATCTTGATGAAATTCCTGTGCTAATCGGCCACTCCCTGCCCATCGTTGCTGCCATTCCAGTCAATACCGTGAGGGTAATTGGTAAAAAAACAATTGTGGCTAGAATGCGGTGGTACTTGCGAAATGCTTTTTTCATAACGGTTGAAAATTTAGAAATACTCAACTTATATATAGTGGCTTTCAAAAAAGTGAGGTAGACCCTATGCCTATGCCCTATCCCCTATCCCGGATAGTACCTCACATGAGAGTACAGAAAGGCTATAATGATGGAGCATTGAGTGTTTGTTTCTGAGCAATTACGGCGAACGCCGCACTAGAAACAAACACTCAAATTAGCATTTAAATCTAGGACTTAGGAATGCTAGCGATGGTCTTTTCTAGCGACTGCAATTGAGCTAGCACTAGGTCTTTGCTGGGCTTACCTTTTTTGAGTTCATCTGTTACTTCTTCTGTAGTTTTTTCAACGGTATCGTAGCTTTTAGGTTCCTTAGCTTTGATGCCATCTTCGACTTTCTTCCAGGAAGTTTCAAACTTGTCAAATTCGGTTTTAGCTTTGACAAAATCACCAGTGTCAACTGCTGCTTTGGTATTAGTAACTACACTCATTAACTCTGGATAGTTAGCAGTAGATGCTGGTTTCTCAGATGTGGTGACAGTGGTAGTCGTAGAAGTAACCGGTGGAGGTGAGGTTGGCGGAGTGGATGCTTCTTGCTTCTCGCCGCAACCAGCTAAAGCTACAAGGGTGACGGCACTGAGGACAAGGATTTGATTGAAACGAGCCATGAAAACTCCTAAAAAATTAATACTACAATCTATTTTGTCACAAAACCCGCAGATCGATCGCTAAAACCATCTGCAATTCCTGCAATTAACCGCAGTTAGCAGCCAGCCCAAGAGGATCGTGCTCCTAGCGCTGTCATCTTCGAGACGGGGCGGGGGTTACAGAAACCGAGTTTCGGGAATTTAGGTAATGCGATACCTGACAGGATTTAACAACCTTAAGGAAACATCGAAATATTAGTGTATCGAAACTGATAAAGTGTAACTTGCACCCCCTCGTTCTGTACCGACGACTATCTGATATTTTCCCGTCTGGGGCAATTCTCCCGACCAGCTTCTTTTTTCTTCAGCTAAGGGGTTTGTATTTGGATCGATCACCTTAAAAACAGCATTTCCTTCTACTGATTGGATCTCTAGATTCATTCTTTGACCTTGTTTGGCCCTGATCAAATAAATCATGACTTCGCCCCGGGCTACTCCTCCTTTTACTTCGCCTGAACTAGCACCTCTTTTAAACTTAATTTGCTGCTGTCGCTGAGCCCTTAAAATCGTCGATTGTTCCGGGATTGCTGTGGAGGGGACAATGCTGGAGATAGCGTTTACTGAATCCGGAAAAATTGCAGAGGCACTTAAGCCGATCATTAAAACATTTAGCTGTTTGAAAGTTTTTGCTGGTTTGTTCATGGGAGTTTCACTCTTAGCGTGATATCAATTCCGGTTGCACTCATACATGATGTTAACAGTCAACAGTGAATGTACTATTCTGATGAAGAGAGGATTTGATATGAAATGATTCATTTGTACAATTATAGATAAACATTTTTGTCGGCGCGCGATCGCCCTTGCAGAACAATTTTAGCTTTTTGTAAACTGCCCTTTCACCCTCGCCCTCGCCCCAGACTTGATTTGAGTTTCGAGATTGGAGATTCAACCCTAGGATGTGGGATAATTTTGGGCGATCGCAATTTATGCTACTGTACAGTCGCCAGCGGGTGCGGTAAAGTAAAAACACCCAGAACACGCAGTTACAAAAAAATTGTATACTTCCTAATTATCACAAACCAAACGATATGACGCAACAGCCAGCCATTACCTACCGCACCGAAAGCGACTCAATGGGAGACAAACAAATCCCATCTACCGTTTACTACGGCATTCAAACTCTGCGCGCCGTTGAAAATTTTCCAATTAGCGGTATCAAACCTTTATCAACTTATATAGATGCTTGCGTTTTAATTAAAAAAGCTGCGGCGATCGCCAACGGTAAACTCGGCTGCATTCCTGAAGATATCAGCCAAGCACTGATCCAAGCTGCTGATGAAGTTTTAGCCGGAAATTTGCGCGATCAATTTGTAGTTGATGTCTACCAAGCAGGCGCGGGAACTTCTCACCACATGAACGTTAATGAAGTTCTTTCCAATCGCGCTTTGGAAATTATGGGCGATGAAAAAGGCAACTACAAGCGCGTCAGTCCCAACGATCATGTAAACTACGGTCAATCAACCAATGATGTGATTCCTACGGCGATTCGGATCGGCGGATTGTTGGCCTTAGAAAAAACTCTATTTCCGGCTTTGTCTGAGGCCATAGTCGCCCTAGAAAATAAAGCAGAAGAATTCAAAAATATTGTTAAATCGGGCCGCACTCATATGCAAGATGCTGTGCCGGTTCGACTCGGCGACACCTTCGGCGCTTGGGCGCAAATTCTCAGGGAACATACTTTGAGAATTGACAGGGCATCCGATGATTTAACTTCCCTGGGATTGGGGGGAAGCGCCGCTGGAACAGGCTTAAATACTCATCCTGAATACTGTCAAAAAGTTGCTGAAATTCTCTCAGAATTAATCGATCGCCCCCTGAAACCAGCCAGACATTTAATGGCAGCTATGCAGAGTATGGCACCGTTTGTAAATGTGTCTGGCGCGCTGCGAAATCTGGCTCAGGATTGTGTTAAAATGTCCCACGACTTGCGTTTGATGGACTCTGGGCCGAAAACGGGTTTCAAGGAAATTCAACTGCCTCCGGTGCAACCTGGTTCGTCAATTATGCCGGGAAAATACAATCCTGTGATGGCAGAAATGACTTCGATGGTGTGTTTTCAAGTTATGGGTTACGATAGCGCGATCGCCCTTGCAGCCCAAGCGGGACAATTAGAATTAAACGTGATGATGCCCTTAATCGCCTACAATTTGATTCACAGCATCGAAATTTTGGGCAATACCATCAGCGCGCTGAGCACAAAATGCCTCGAAAAAATTGAAGCAAAGGGCGATCGGTGTCTCGCTTACGCAGAAGGCAGTCTCGCCCTCGTTACCGCCCTCAACACTCATATCGGCTATCTCAATGCCGCCGCCGTCGCCAAAGAATCTCTCGAAACCGGCAAATCTTTGCGGCAAATTGTCCTAGAACGCGGTTTAATGAGTGAAGAAGACTTGGCAAAAGTTCTAGATTTAGAGAAAATGAGTGCGATGCCAACATCATCTGCTAATGCTTAGCCACAAGATGGCAGTATTCTTTCAGAGTCTCAAGTTTAGGAGCAAAATTTATGCGCGCAGGTTCCTTTGGCCAATTAACTCAAGATAAAGAGAACACAACTCAAGTGACATTTCATTATGTGGAAGGTCACACGGAAACCTTTACAATTCCTATCCCGGCATCAGAATTTCAAGAGGAAGTGCTGCAGTTGTTAAATCAACCTTGGTTGACTTTTCATTTAGTCGATCAAACGGTTTTTATCTGCACTGCCCGGTTGATAAAAGTAGAAATTAAACCTGCTATCCCGGAACTTCAAGGCCAAGGAATTTTCTCTAATTCTATGCGAGTTAGTACGATGCAGCGGGCTGCTTCTGGCAGATTGCCGATGAATACTTAAACTTGGTTGGCGGTAATGGGTAATTGGTAAGTTGTTTTGCATTTAAGTTGGATGTTGGGAACGGCCTCCAAAAGTGCCGACTCCACAATATTTTTATTGATTTTTGATGCACAATTTAAACGTAGAACAGCTTAATGGGTAATTGGTAATTGGTAATTGGTAATTGGTAATCACGAAGCGAAAACATATCAATAATCCATTCCTCCTCCCAATGCCCAATGCCCTGTTTGGCCAATGCCCAATGCCCTGCGCGGGCCAATTCCCAATTCCCAATTCCCCCCATTACCCATTATGTCTACTGTTAGTTTAATTAAGGCCAATTCATACGATCGCCAAATCCTGCAAACATCTGTAGAAAATTTGCTCGCACCCCTGGGCGGAATGTCGGCTTTTGTCAAATCGGGCGATCGGGTTTTACTCAAACCCAATCTCCTCACCGGTTCTCGCCCCACCAAAGAATGCGTCACCCGGCCGGAATTGGTTTACTGCGTGGCGAAAATGGTCATAGAAGCTGGCGGAAAACCGTTTTTAGGTGACAGTCCGGCTTTTGGCAGCGCGATGGGCGTAGCCAAAGCCAACGGTTATTTGCCGCTGTTAGAAGAACTGAATGTGCCAGTAGTTGAGTTTCAAGGAAAACGCTACGAAACTGTCAGCGAAGATTTCAATCATCTGCGAATCTGCAAAGAAGCAATGGAAGCGGATGTAGTGATTAATTTGCCCAAACTCAAATCTCACGTACAATTAACCGTGACAATGGGCGTGAAAAATTTGTTCGGCTGCGTCCCCGGCAAAATGAAGGCTTGGTGGCACATGGAAGCTGGCAAAGATAGCGCCAGATTCGGTCAAATGCTGGTAGAAACAGCCAGGGCAATTAACCCAAATTTGACAATTTTGGATGGAATTATCGGTCACGAAGGTAACGGGCCAAGCGGTGGCGAACCTAAGTTTTTGGGGATTTTGGGCGCGTCGAGTGATGTGTTTGCGCTGGACAGAACTTTAGTGGAAATCATTAATGTCGATCCGGCGCTGGTTCCGACTGTAGCTGCGGCGATGAGATTGGGACTTTGCTCGAATTTAGAAGATCTCGATTTTCCGCTGTCGCACCCGGAAACTCTCAAGGTTTTGGATTGGAAATTGCCAGAAAGCATGATCCCGATCGACTTTGGTATGCCTCGCGTGATTAAGTCAGCGTTCAAACACCTTTATATCCGCTTCATTAAAGAACAGTTCAGCCCCAACACTTCGCACTAGCAAACAGAGAAAGCGCGGTAAGGTGCGCTGGGGGCGCACCCACAGAAAGTCTGGTGCCGTCCACTCTACATATCGCAGTGCGGCCAGATCAGGTATCAATCCCCCAATCCCCCAATCTAAAATCGACTGACTCCTCACCTTTTTGAGACAGACTATAAGTCAGTCCTACCTTTTTATTGTTTGTTTAATTGTGAACAAATGCAACATTATTATAAATAATGTGAATGCTATTGGTGTTACACAAATTTATATAAATCTTTCATAAAGTTTTGGAATAAATCTTGATTTTTTAAATGATTGGTCTCGTTGCCTTCTAGAATGGCGATTCCCTACCCTTCACCGAACCCCTATCACGCACTTCTAGCGTTCAACACTTGTGTCAAATTCTATCGGTAAGACGGAAATTACGCACTATATATATAGGGCTGACCAGAATTTATGGCATCTGTCCTGTATTATTGCTAAGTCAGAGCTAACTTCAACCTAATTATGTAGCCTCCGGCTGAAGCACCTCACGGTGTTAGAATAACGTGTAAAACCATCATTTTTTGCCTTTTGGACTATAAGTTGAAGGATCTTATAAATCTACGACAGAAGTATAAATATCTAATGTCGCAGTTAGTTTGACAAAAATCAAGCCTAAAACAGCAATAACTTGTTACTTAAGTGGTTAATTGTAAAAATTCGATAAAGTTAGCAAAAACCTCTTGACAGTTATAAGTAATTTCTCGGATAATAAATTCACATAAAGACGGGCTCGGTTTGAAGTTTAAATATCAAATTCGGTTCTGATAAACCTTTTGACTGGTGTGACGTTCCAGAAACATTAAACATATCCAATAATTCTTGTAGACCTGGTATCCGGCCTGCTGTTTACAGTTTTTTTAGGATGCGCCTATTGTTAATGACACAGACAACGGAAGGCCAGAACGCAATAGATCGATCGAACTAGATTTGAAATCAGTCACCCCAGCAATCCAAAGTGATAAGAAGTATCCTATTGCTTCTTTACGTTACTTTCCCATGCGCTGTTCTGACTGTGTGTTATATTTCGAGGCAACAGCCCATCGAGTCTTTAGTGAATTTATCAGTACGTAGAATTAGCTTTTTTAGGAATTAAGTTGAGGCTCCTAAAGCTGAGAGATATCAATCCGCTATCTTAAGAACTTTCAACTTCAATAACAGCAAGGCAAGCTTTGAGTTTCGCAACCGGATCAACGAGTAGAAACTCTAATTTTCTCACTTTCATTTTTTAATTGTCTAGCTTCATGTCGAGGTGGAAAACTACCTGCGATATGTCATTGCTAAAATCTCGGTGCAAGGAAGCAATCTTACAGTTTTACATAGCTTTTATCTAGCGCTATCCGAGCAATTACAAGCATTAATGCAGACAAACGATCAAAATAAAACTCCATACAAAAGAAGGTACATCCATGTTTTCAAACAACAATTTGACTATTTTACAACCCCTATCAGCGAAACTCTTGCCAGATGGCAAAGTTTTACTCACCCGCAAGCTGGACGAAGCCGTTGTCGAATTAACCAAGTATTGGGATGGTTCGATTACAGTGATGATGGAAGAGACCCAAACAGGTAACAATAATCTCGATTGCAAAGTTTTCGATATCGATAAACTACCATTCAAATTAGAAGTGATTTCCTTCGATCTAATCACGCCTGCTTTGTTGCACAAACACAATACTTCTCTGGTATTGGCAGTGCCGGGATACCGACAAAACCATATCAGCAATATTTGCAACTTAGCTGGAGTGCCATGTATTTACGTTTCTGAATATACTCTGAAAACTCGCAAACAAATTGCGAGCGTGAATACCAAAAACCCGATTGTACGCTTGCGGAGAATGGCTTGGGAAAAAAATCAAGAAATTCAGCAGCGGGCGGCGATCGCAACTGCGGATGGTTTGCAGTGCAACGGTACTCCTACCTATAAAGACTACTTGAACCTCAATCGCAATTCGATGCTTTTCTTTGACACGCGGATTAGCGAGGATATGCTAGCAACTGACAGGGATATTGAAATGCGGACTCACAACCGCTCTGAAGATATGCCTCTGCGGCTGCTTTTCTCTGGCCGCCTGATTAAAATGAAGGGAGCCGATCATTTACTGAATGTTGCTCTAGAACTTAAGAAACGGGGAGCAAATTTTGAAATGTTCATTAGCGGTGCTGGCGACTTAGAAAAGATGATGCACGACACCATAGCAGCCCATCAACTTCAGAATTGCGTGAAAATGCTTGGTGTCCCGGACTTTAAGACCGAGTTTTTCCCCTTTGTTAAGGACAATATCGATTTGTTTGTGTGCTGTCACCGGCAGGGCGACCCCTCGTGTACTTATTTAGAAACAATGTCTTGCGGAGTGCCGATTGTGGGCTACTCGAATGAAGCATTCGAGGGAATTTCAGAAATGTCTGAAACGGGATGGATGGTACTGATGGATAAACCTAAACTGATGGCGCAGAAAATTATTCAACTCAGCTACAACCGAGAAGTCATCAAAGCTATGTCTTTTAAGTCGCTGAGGTTTGCTGAAAAGCACACATTTGAGAAAACTTTTAAAGCTCGTGCAGAACATATGCAGCGGGTTGCTGATAAGTCAATGTCGATGAGAAAAGCTGCCTGAAGAAAACTGTGGGTTCGAGATTTGATGTCGTGTCTGATCTATTGACCGCAATGAGTAGGGCTCGTAGTGCGGACTTAACTCCACTCCTAGGCCCTGGAGTCAAGTCTGCACTACGAACTGTTTTTGTTATGCTAATCGACCGGACATGATTTGATGTTGTGTCTGGCGATTTGATTGGAATTAAGCCTACATTCAGAAGAAATAGTTCTGATTTATTCATCAAAAATAGGACAGTCTTCCTCACTACAAACCTATCTAATTTTTTATTTTTTAGGGCAGCCAGCGGGGGAGGCATCCTTTTAGACGCAGTTCTTGAGGTGAGGGATAATTATTAGAGGCCGGTACATTTTTGAATTTTAAAAGTATTAGAGTTGAAAGGGCGATCGCACTTGGGCAATCAGTTCTCAAATCTCCTGCGACAGGTTCCGATTTCTGGGCCACTACGCGGTCTAACAGCAATTCTATCCCGTCGGGCGACAGGCTCATTTTTGTCTCCACTTGGTCGGGCAAAACTAACAGCGGTTGTACTGCAAATGTCTGCAAATCAATTGCTTCAAGGTGAATTGTTCGGAAAAATCTTTCCCAGGCTTCCGTCTGGTTAAAAAGTAGTAAAGCTGAGGAGTTCTGGGGTCAAACTGACAGTCGATCAATTCTCCGGCGGTGCGGATTAGTTCTTTTTGCAATTCCTGATTTGTTACTAAAAAAATTGACTGTGTAAAATCGCTGTTGTACTTCAGCATTGCCGATTCTCAGCCGTCGGGTGTGAAGCTGAATACTCTCCGAAATGATGGCATGAAGTCTAAAGGTTTTACGTTTGGTGTCAAGGATAAAATGGCGATGCTGTCTGCTTGGGGATTGGCTAAAGTTGCGCTGTCTGGGGCGATCGCAAATTCTCCGGTCGCACGACTCAAAAGTAGCTGCGGAATCCGGGAAGTTTCCAGCCCCAACAACGACAAACCAATGTCTTCTGCATTGCCCCTCTTGGCGCGCTAAATCGCGATCGTTTTTGAGGTGCTGGCATTATAGACAATTCAAATATATAATGCCGATGCCATCGGAAACAACATTACAAAGCAAGCCCAACAAAATTTATAGAAAACAACCCATTAATTCTAGATTTAAATCGTCACAATTTTTAAGTCGAAAGTCAAAATAATTAATTATTATTTCTAGGTTTGGCTTTTGGCTTTTTATTTGTGAAAATCAACAATTTACAACAGAAGAAATTCAACCATACAAAACTTCTTCCACAGGCGGCGTGGCATCTTTGGGGTCGAATTTTTTGATTTTCAAAGCTTGCAGTAAAAACAGCGAAATATAAAGCGGATTCAACAATACATACCGCTTCCAGAGACGCCTGGGCTCCTTAATCATCCGAAACAGCCATTCCAAACCTATCTTAGATAAAAACTCAGGAGCTTTAGCCAAATTACCCGCGTGAAAATCGTAAGCTGCACCTACAGCAATCAGCGGCATTGATAAGTCATCACGGTATTCGTAAGCCCAGACTTCTTGTCGCGGACACCCCAAACCGACAAAAGTAATTGCTGCACCGCTGTTGCGAATTTTCTGGGCAATTTCCTGTTTTTCTTGCGGCGAAACCTGCTTAAATTTAGAAGGCTGAGTTCCAGCAATAATTAACTTGGGATAACGCTGGCAGAGATTGCGAGATAAAGCTTCCAGTACAGAAGCTTGAGAGCCGTACAAATAGATAGATAATCCTTCTTCGGCGGCGCGCTCGCAGATTTTCAACATTGCATTTGGCCCACAAACTCGATCGGGCAATTCCGTATTGTAGAGCAAATTTAACGCCCATCTGACCGGCTGTCCGTCTGGCAATACTAAATCAATGTGATTGATCCGATAGCGGTGAGTGCTGTCAAGCACCCCAGTCATTACCCCGTGAACCGCTAGAGCCGAAACTGACAGTGGTTTTCCGGCGTTGGCTGCCGCAATAATTGTGCTGACAGCCGCTTCATAATTAACGGCATTTACTAATATGCCGAGTACATTTTTTTTTCCTAAATCGATATTGGAAGACCTCTCTAAGCCAACGACACTTACATTCATAAATATCCTCTAAAATTTGTTTAACTTTGTTTTCAATTCTTTATACCTCTTGCACAAATATTCGATCTGTTAACCGCAGATTTTAAGTGGATAAACACTAATCGACGCAGATAATTTGATCTTATCTGCGATTGAGTGCAAGAGGTCTTTTACAAAAATTGCCAGCACATCCTTTTTGTACCCGTTCAATCCTGCGATCACTCTTTCAGCCAGCGTTCGCGGTTACATTCATAAATCTCCTGTAGGATTTGTTTAACGTTATATTTCATTTGCCAGTCAGGATAGTGACTGGAAAATTTTGAATTATCGCTAATCCACCAAATGTGATCGCCAATGCGATTTCCTTCAGCATAAGTCCAATTAAATGTACGTTCCGCAATTTCCTCGCACATCTGGATGGCTTCTAACATCGAACAATTGCTGTATCTGCCTCCTCCTGTATTATAAACTTGGGCGCTTCTGGGAGCTTTATAAAATTCATAAAATGCCGAAATTAAATCTGCGCTGTGAATGTTATCGCGGACTTGTTTGCCTTTGTAGCCAAACACTGTGTAGGGAGTTCCCGTCACGGCGCACTTCATCAAGTAGGCGAGGAAGCCGTGCAGTTGAGCTCCAGAGTGATTTGGTCCCGTCAGGCAGCCGCCGCGAAAACAAGCGGTGTTCATCTGAAAATATCGACCGTATTCTTGCACTAAAATATCAGCGGCTACCTTAGAAGCACCAAACAAACTGTGCAGGCATTGGTCGATAGACATATCCTCCCGAATGCCGTTTTCGTAAGTGTGACCTGCTTCTATTTCCCATCGATGATCTAATTCAACTAAAGGCAATTTGTTGGGGGTATCGCCGTATACTTTATTAGTAGATGTAAAAATGAAAACAGCTTTAGGACAGTACAAGCGAGTTACTTCTAGAAGATTGAGAGTGCCGTTGGCATTGACGGTAAAATCTATTTTCGGAGCACGGGAAGCCCAATCATGGCTGGGTTGGGCTGCTGTGTGAATTACTAATTCGATCGACTCGCCGTACCGCTGAAAGATATTGGTAATCGCTTCATAGTCGCGAATGTCCACATCTAAGTGATAATACTTGGTACCCAAAGATTTTTCGAGTTGTTGGCGGTTCCAGTTGGTAGAACCATCGGCACCAAAAAAGAACTGGCGCATATTATTGTCGATGCCAACTATGTCTAAGCCTTGTTTGGCAAAGAACTTACAAGCCTCCGAGCCAATTAATCCCGCCGAGCCAGTAATGATTGCAACGCTCACGTTTCACTCTCCTCACAAATCTTGTTTAATTTTTTGGCGCTAGAATACATCCGAATATATCAGAAGTTATCCAATTTTTTCTTTGATTAGATCTTCGCACAATTCGGCAAAGAATTTACCTTTGACATCCCAATCATAAATTTCCCTGACGCGCTTTTGACCAGCTAGACCCAAGCGCGATCGCAAGTTGGGATCGCTCGCCAAACACACTATAGCTTCTGCTAGACTTTTCACAGCGCGATCGGGATCGGTAGCAGCGACTTTAATGCCTGTTTGGGCAGTCACTTGAGTAGCCGGGCCACCCAAATCCAAACAAATTGTCGGACGGCCAACCCCCATCATTTCAGTGCATACAAAACCGCCAGAGTCATGCAAACTCGGATGGAGGAGAACGTGAGACTCACCCATTTTTAAAAGGGTTTCACTTCGAGATAGAGCACCCCAAAAATGTACTTTATTTCCCAGTCCCAATTCTGTTGCCAAAGCTTCTAAACGCTCTTTTTCCGGGCCGTCTCCGACAATCCAATATTCCGAGTTTTCCAGCTTCGCCTCTGCAAATGCACGGAGTCCCAAGTGCACTCCTTTCCAGTGTAATAGACGGCCGACACTGATGAATCTAATTGGTAGCTCCGGGGGGGGTGGAGATTTTTCTAGTTGTTGAATTTCCTGCTGCGATAAACCGACTTGCGAGAAAATTCTCACGTTTTTTGCTTGGAGAAATCGCAGTCTTGCCGCTGTTTCTTCTGTAGTTGCCAGCGCCACCGCACTGCGGCGCGCCGTCAGCCCCACAAACGGATCGCGTTCTCCTACACTTTGAGCCAATGCTCGCAGGGTTTCGTAAATTTTGCCCCGGCGGCTAAAATCTTCCCAAAAAGGCTTTGGTGCTGCTTCTGCACCCCCCACAGGCCCCCAAATAAAAGGATGCGGCAACAGTGCTAGGAAACTTGGAGACCAATGTTTGACATAAGTTACGTGCTGTACTATGTCAAAACCAATTTCGCGATCGAGCTTTCGACCTATAAAATAAGCCCAGATTTGCCACAAATAATAGTGAAGTTGCAGCAATCCTTGTTTTCCCTTCCAATCTTCACTCCACCCAAACGGATCGAAATAAACAAAGTGCAGGTTGGGTACAGGATTTTTTTCTAGTTCTGCTTCGATGTACGATCGACAAAATGTCCGAGTGAATACCCAAGTTTCGTGATACTTAGCAGATTGGATAACTGTATTCCATCCCACTCCCTCTTCGGAACCCAGATTGGGTTCGCAAGCAAAGGCAGATAATAAAATTTTCATCAACTTTTCCCCAATACTAGCGAAGTCACATCGGCTATTAATTTCGCAGCATTTTCTGGTGTATGTTCAGCGATCAATTGCTGAGATTTTTGGCCCATAATTACTAACTTTTCGGGGCAATCAATCAAGTTCCGCATCGCATTTGCCATACCTTCCGAATCATAGGGATCAAAAATATAACCATTTTCACCTTCAACGATCATTTCGCAAGCCCCAGCCCATTTTGAACACAAAACCGGCTTACCAAATGCCATCGCTTCTAGCACCACCATTCCCCAAGTATCTTCTAACGTAGGAAAAACAAACGCATCAGCTTCTAGAAAATAAGATCCCAAGTATCCGTATTCTATCCACCCTGTCCAAACAATTTGTTTTTCTAAATCCCATTCTTTTGTAAGTGCTTCTAGTTCCGATCGCTGTTCCCCATCTCCAACGATAATGACTGTGTAATTCGAGTATCCCTGGCTTTGCAAAATTGTGCAAGCTTCTAACAGATTCTTAATCCCTTTGCGAGAAATTACTTGACCCACGCACAGAAAAATTGGGTGGGGGAATGACAAAGAGATAGAATTATTATTGTCTATTTTTTCTACCAAAGCTTTAGCATCAGGAACCATGTAAGGTTGAGCAAATATCTTACTTTCGGCTGCCCCAATCACTTCAACCAAATATTCTTTACCTCGGCGACTATTAGAAACAAAGGTATCCGCAAATTTACCCATCCATCGTCGAATCGTCGATCGCACCTTAGAATCTCGAAAGTCTACATTCGGGGAACTACTTTCATAAACTAAAACCAGTCGCCATTTCCCTATAGGCTTAAAAATTATAGCTACCAATGTCCAGATCGAAAATCCACTAGCAAAAATGACCTGGGGCTTGAATTTTAAAAGAGGAAAAATAATCGCAGGAGTAGCTTTAATATAACCACGACTGTACCCCATTTCTATCTTTTGGGTGGCGATGAATTGTGTATCTCCCACAACTTCGACGACTTCTGTACCAGCAGCTTCCGGATCGTAGCGAGGCCAAAGGCGACCTGTATAAAAAATCGTGTTCGGAATTAGTTTTTTGAGCTCATGTAAAACCGGTGGCCAATAGGCCCCAAACTCTGCAGAAGGAACGAGCCAAGCGATGCGAACTTCATTTTTGTCAACCATCCTATTCACCTTGAGTTTTGTTTTTAGTCAATCCCAGTTTACTCAACACTGAGAGCAAAACTAACCTGCGATAAGGTAGCAGCCAATAAATTGGCCACAACAACCCACCATGCCGTTGAGCAAATACTTTCCACTCTTGAGCTGGTTGCAGGGTAGCATCTTTGAATGATAAACCTTTCGGTTTACTCATTTTATCTAATCCTTCGCTTAAATTCTCAGCAGCCATTTTGGTAACTTGGGGGTTGAGGGAACAAGTACCTAAATAGCCCGGAGCAATCCAAACTGTACATCCTTTCTGTCTGGCTCGTAAACCATAATCCCAATCACCAATATAATGGACAAAAGCCGGATCGAGGTTGCCGACTATTTGCACAACACTGCGGGGAATTAATACGCAGTTTCCGTGCATAGTATCGCACATTTGAGGATCTTCTGTTGGTTCTAGGATCCCATATCGAAATGGGTGCAAAGGGTTATTTCGCACCACACCGCCGTATGTTGTTTGACCAGTTTCTGGATCGCAGGTTGAACCGCCAATGATTGCTTTGGTTTCTCCTTTTTCTGATAATTTTTGAGCGGTTTCTAGCAAAACACTTATTGTTTTTGAATAAATAATAGTGTCATCATTTAACCACAGGTAGTAGTCGGGATCGTGTTTCATTGCTTCGCTGAAAGCCCCGCGCATTCCCCCATTCCAAAATAGGTTCCCATCTCCAGAAAAAATCTTGACTTGAGGATAAGTTTGCTGTACTGCTTCGGCTGTGCCATCAGTGCTGCCGTCATCTACCAGATAAGTATTGAGTGCAACTTCACTTGTTAATATTTGCTTAAAGAGCGACTCTAGAGTGGCCAAAGTCTTTAACTTGCGGTTATGGCAAGTCATCAGGACTGCTATACTCATCTGCTCCATCTATATTTGAAGATTTGGCTATTGGTGAAAAATTAGTAGAAAACTGCTCTCTGACCATCGACAATGCCGATCGACTTCGAGTGCTATCCAATTATTAACTTAATCTGTCGCAACTATCAAGATATTTACTCGATCGCTGATTTTTTGATTTTTCCAGATTTCCCCAGACAATAATTTACTAATAAATTATTGTATAAATCAACACGTCGCCTCTCCGAAAATATACTAATAAACACCTCAAAAATGGCATAATCAATACCAGAGAAGTTCTGCGTTTAATTAGTTTCACTTACTTAGCAGTATATAAAACTTCTTCATACAGTTTTTGGTACTCGCGAGCTTGCACTTCTAAGGTAAACTTTGCTTCAACTTTCTCTCGTGCATTGCGACAAAGCTTTTGGTGTCGCTCTGAATCTTCTAGCACCCAAGCAATCCCTCGCGCTAAATCCTCTGTTTCATAAGGTTTAGCTAAATATCCATTGGAGCAGTGATCTATCAGATCTGGCATTCCCCCGATCTTGAATCCGACGCTGGGGATACCGCAGGCTGAGGCTTCCATCACCGTGTTCGGCAAATTATCATAAATAGAAGGGGCGACGAAGACATCTGCTGCTGCATAAACTATTGCTAAGGAAATATCATCAGCAAATTTACCTAAGTAATGTGCCTTAAAACCTAGTTCAATCGGGTTGGACGGCTCTGAAGAGCCAAAAACTAGCAACTCTATACGATCGCTCCAGCCCGATTTACTGAGGCTTTGCAAAGCCGATACTAGCAGATTAAATCCTTTCCAGCGATCGCCCGTTCCGCTCGCACAGCCAAAAAGTACAATTTGTTTATCTTGAGGTAAATTCAGAATTTCTCGCACCCACTCGCGGTTTATCGGCTTGTACTTTTGAGTATTGATGCCGTAAGGAATTACCTCAACTCGATAATCTTTCAACAAAGAACTAGAACTAGCGCATTTAGCCAACCAAACACTAGGGCTAACCAGAGTTAGGTTAAGATTTTTCCAAGCTTTAGCTTTCCGCTCCCACACCCACCGCGACAGATCCGAATCTTTGCTGCTGTGAAGTTGCGGACAGCTACCGCAAGATTGAGCGTAGCGATCGCAATCTTCACTGTAGTGACATCCACCTGTAAAAGGCCACATATCGTGCAGCGTCCAGACTAAGGGTTGATTAAACCTCGGAATACTCTCTACTTGTAAATAACCCCCACAAACCCAGTGTAAATTAATAATATCAGGCTTAATTTGGGAAATTTGGACATCTAGAGAATCTGGCAACCATTCTGTAGAAAAAATAACAGGCCTTCTCTCAGGGTAAAGTCGCAATGGCGAGTTATATAAAGTTGAAATAATCTTGTCCAACTTATTTGTAATACTATTCTGTGACGAAATTACACTTGAATCGCCGCTTTTCTTATTTTTCACCAGCATTTGCGAAGACACGCCAATCCCCTGCAAACCTTGGTGCAGCCTGTAAGCTGCCCTGGCTGCACCGCCTTCAGTATCAGAACTATTGAGAAGTACAACCTTCATTTCCCCTGCCTCTCCTCTAGATTGATAGCTAATTTTACCTGATTTGTTTCAAAAGTTTACTGACTTTTTTTTGCACCTTCCTTAACAACGGCGGATCGTAATCATATAAAGTATTTTCAGTAAAATTATCTGCTTGTCTATCCCGAATTGCAAAGGGCGGGTGTTTCATTGGAAATGTTATAGCTTCTACAGGCATATTACTGTAAGGACTGTTCACATCCTCCGTATTAGTTCCCTCTACACCATGTCCGATATTAGAAACTAAATTGACATTGGCAAGAATATTCGTACCATTTTGAATAAAGCTAGCAAATGTCCACTGATAAGCCCAACTCTGTAATTTCCCTTCATAACAAAGCTGAAAAATATTTGTCCAGACTTTGACAGAATTAGTGTTTCCCAGTACATCCATCAAAAAATTCCCATCACGAATTTCGGGCCACAGCTTCATATCTAAATCATAGTGCTGCCAAGCTCGCCTCCAACTCGCCCAGGTCCAGCAGTGATTGTAGCGAGAAAAGTAGTAACTATAATCAGTTCTTCTCCGCCCAAACTGAACATTTTGACCAGAGATTGACAGAATTCGCTGGTCGTCTCGGTAGCGATCGAGCAATTCTTCAGCGAAGCGGAAAAATGTAGGATGAGGGAGACAGTCATCCTCAAGAATAATTGCCTCTTCAACCGTATCAAACACCCAATTCATACCGCTAGAAACTCGCAGCCGACAACCGAGATTTACGTCTGCGTAATTCTTCAAAACTTCGCAGTCCCAATCTACTTGGTCAATAATAGCTCTAGCGGCAGCACATTCTCGATCTTCTCCAGGCCTATCTGGACGCGGGCCGTCAGCAACTACTAGCAATTTCGGGGGTTTTGCCTGACGAATTGCCTCAAAAACCGTTTGTGTTTCTTGAGGGCGTTTAAAGATAATCAAGACAATTGGGGTTTTTACTTGCCAGTCATACATTTATTTTCCTACTCTTATGTCTTTAATGATTACTTAGGTCTTCTTCATCATCAAGTTTGGAAAACTTGATCTTTGAACGATATATATATTGGAAACCACAATTTTTTTTGGGTAAAATATCATCGCTTTATGATATTTTTAACCTGAGATAGTCTCCTTTTTATGCCGAATTTTTTCTCTTCTAAAGTATCAACAATTATTTTAGAAATATTAGGTTTTGGTATCCCTAGATATCCGGCCGCATATTTCATAAACTCCTCTCCCACTGGCAAAGTCCAAAACAAGGATTTGGGATTAGATACTTGTAGGAAAAGTCTCTTAATTCCCCTAGTTTTTTCTGCGGGCAGATGCCAAACATCAAGCTGAAAATTTGATTTACTTGCCGTGTAAAATTGCGCTGATGTCCATATCCGTTCAAGATAAGGGTTTGCCGTTCCCGGTGCATACCCTTGCTTGTTATAAATATAGGTTAACATCTGCTCCTCTGTATTAAATTTTGATTTGCCTTGTGCAAACCTTTCTAAAGAAATATTCCAAATCAAGTCAATTTCTTCAGATAATTTTTTAATATTCTCTCCTGTTCCTCCAATAAATTCCGCTCCAAAATAAGGAGGAGCCTGCTCACTATTGTACCCTAGTTCAGAGTAAATTTTTTGCATTTCTGCTCTAGTCAAACCATTAATCGCTTGATCTTCTGGGTAAAAGCGCTCGTAAGTAGCTATCCCATTTTTTTTGATTGCTTCTATCATTCTATCTACCGAATTAACCCACACGCAATCAGAATCTAGCGACATACATATATCGTTCGAGTCCGAGTTGTTTTTGAGGTATTTAACAATATTGAATTTGAAATATGTACTTCTGAAAGCGTGGAAGTATTCTAGCGGATGCTTATAGGTGAAAGGTAAATGAGCCACCTTCACACCGATGTTGGCAAAAAATTCTTCCATGTTGAAGTTGCCTAGATTGGGTAATTTTTCTGCATTGGTACACAAGATATGATTGGCACTAGGATTATTTCTCACACTCGTAGCAAAAAATACTACAACGCACTGCCAGTAAATTGATTGGAACTGGCCTGATGAAGATTTGATATTTAATCCTTGAGGATAAATACTCTCTTCACCTTCTCGATCGCAGCACATTCCAGTGAGTATATACACAGAACCTCTGTTTTTCATTGGATTTTTCCATAAATTTTATATAATGATAACTTCAAACTTGAGTTCCCGGTGGTATTTGGATGTTAAATTTACAAGATTTAACCATACTCCCGACAGTCGGGATTCAAGTGTTATGGCGATATTGTTGAGTGACTGAATCAGACTTGCCACTTCAACCTGACCCATGCCACAGTCTATTTGATGGTTATAGGTCAGTTTTTCTTCACAATTTCAATTAACAACATCAACCATCATTTGAGATTGAAACTTAGACCACTTCAGAACCATCACAGCCGCTATGAATGCCAGTGTATCATTTTTAGTCTGATATGGCAAAAATCTATAGCGATAAGCAGCCATCCTGGGATTGCTTTCTTGGTATAGAACATCTTGGGCAAAGTTCCCCCACCGCTCATCTATCAAATCAATTGTCATGCCAGCATGACCAGAAGGCAGTAGCATATTAGAGCCATGAAGACCAATTACTAAGCGGCTTTCTGAATAAACACGGCATATTTCTTTTTCATTTTTTTCATTGAAACTATCGACCCTGTAATCTTCAATCCATTCGGGGAACTTAGTTGTTGTGCCCAGACCAGCCACAGCAAATTTTGCTTCTGGTACTTGCAACCTTATTTTCTCAAAGCACTGGTGAATTTTCACATTTTGCAATGCCAGTGCGATTTCTCCTTGATTCAGCTTTCTCAGACCTCGGCAAAGCAAACGGTTAACTAACAGGCGATCTTCCCGCCAAATAAAAGTAATTTTTATTTCCTCTTTCTCAAAGTTGTGTTTGGGTACTCCACTAAACCGCGTGATGTCAAACCGACTTGGATGAGAATAACCTTCACTGACGTAAATTTCTTCAAAGCGTTTAGTTTCTTTCTCAACAAACTCAGCGAAGCTGGGATAGTAATTTTGACCATTTTGTAAAGAAATAGGCACTGTCCAGACTTCAGCAACTCCATCCGGAACCATCCACCTTAAAAACTTAGGCACTATCACCACTAATCCACACTCAGGATTGTCGTCTAAGTGCCTTGGTGCATTTAGCAACTTTAACAGGGAGTGACCATAAAGATGATCGATACAGTTTAAAATGATTACTCGCTTGCAGGGCTTAAAAATTTCTTTTGCAATCTCAAGTTTTTCGGATCGAGGATTTTGGAGTGAGTTGAGTAACGCTTTCCCCAACCAATCCTTTGCGAAAGCATTCTCCGCAAAAACTGCTGCTTTCCTTAAATCGACTTGCAGGGAGTTTATGACTCCATGACCTACTTTGAGCTCGTCGATGATTTCGCTGCCGCATCCGCCACACTTAGAATCTATAACAATATGAATTCCCTGCCACAAAAGACTTTTGGGATTAAGTTCTGTTCCGCAATAGGGGCAATTCGATCGCTGTTGGATGTTGGGTTTAATTTCAATCACTGTATTAATCCTTTGATTCTACGAGCTGCCTCGTATAAGTTGAGAGAGCGCCAGATAAATCTTCCAAAAGGCCGCAATTCCTTAATCAAGAAATTGACTAATATAATCATGTAAAAATAAGTTATTAAAGTAGCCACAGTTGCTCCAAAAGCTCCATACTTAGGAATTAGTAGCAAGTTTAATCCCACATTGAAAAGAGATCCAACCACAGTCAAGTAAAAACTGTAGCGCAACTGACCTTCTATGGTAAAGTAGGTGTTCCGCGCCAACCCAAAGTTACTGCCAAATTGCGCCCAAACATAGAGTGTCAAAACTGCTGCTGATTTCGCGTAGTTATCACCGTAAAGCAGATGCACTATTAAGGGAGAAAGCAATGAAATCGGGATTGCTACTCCCAACCAAAAAAACATCATGATATCCGAGTAAATTTGAAATTTATTTAGATATTCTTGATAATTATTATGTCTCAAATTCGCTAATCTGGGAAAAATAGAGCTAGATAGTATCATGGGCAAGAAATCGCAGATTTCTGAAATTTTAACAGCCGCAGCATAATACCCCAGTTCAGCATTTTTATTCATAGAACCGAGCATAATCTGATCGGTTTTCGAGTACACATAAACTGCCACTCCTGACAAAATTATAGGCCAACTCTCCAAGATCAATTCCTTGCTCCGCTCCCAACTGAATTGCCAATGCTTAATTTTATTGCCAGTAAGCTGATAAAAATATACATAAGCCATTCCTACCATTGCCACCTCTACCAATCGAATGCAGGCGAAGGCAAGTAGCGGAGCCTTAAATGTTACCAACCCAATTCTGACAGCGGCGACTAAAAAAGATACCGAATTCTTCGCCAACACTGTATATTTTGACTGGACTTGGGACTGAAACCAAAAATTTATGGCCTCAAAAGAATTAAAAATAGTTCCTGCCGCGATGATTCCCACTAGCCAGCGAGTCAGGCTGTCATTGGGCTTAAGTAGGGAAATCACGGTGACAGTTAACACCAGAGTAATCAGACCACCAATAAATTGCAGTCCGAAGGAAGTTCCTAGGGTCTCATTTTTGCATTCAGGGTTGCGAGCGATATCGCGGATGACGATTCTGCCCAACCCCATTGAGGCCACCGCACTAAACAGAGACACAAAGGCAACGGCGTAGTTGAGCAAGCCAAATTCAGCCGGCCCCAGATACCGAGCTACCCAAAGACCAACCACCAGACCCATAACCATCTGCAAGATTTGGTCTGTGAATAGCCAAGCTATGTTGCTTAGTACCTGGCGCAGACCAGGCCCAAGCTTTTGACTGACCGCAGTTAACTTATCGAGCATCAGAAGATTTTAAGTGTTGATAAAATATAAAGGCGGTTGTGGAAGGCTGGGCTATCCTGCAGAATAAGACTCGTTAGATGATACTATTATAGCACAGCTTGGCACATCTGCGATACGCGCAAGGAACCTTACTTCAGTGGACAGTGCGAGCTACAGAACGCCTTTGAGGGTTGCTGCTACTGTTGGAAGTGTTACTAGCATTATCTAGGGCAAGTCGAACTGTCAACATTACATAACTCAGCCAAGCATTTCCGCTTCCCAAAATATAACCTTCTGTGATGTTGCTCATAATAAGATAAACCAGAAAACAAATAGGCATTCCCGCTTCTTCCAGCGTGCTACGACTCAAATACCGGATGGCATAAACCAAATTTAGCAGCAGGGAAATCATCATTAAGATTAATCCAGGCCAACCAAAGGCTAACAATATCCCGATCGGACCATTGTGAGGATTTTTTGGTTGAAATCCATTAGTAGTATAAATAAAATAAGCAGGAGTAGCGGGGCCTAACTTATCTTGTTGAAAAAAGCCATCGTATCCGTAGCCAAACCAGGGGCGCTGGTTGGCCGCATCAATTAACTGCGGCCAGAATTCGGTTCGCCCAGTTAGAGTCAAGTCCTTGCCTAACCCACCTACCACAATATCCTCTAGGTTGTCTAGTACAAAAACCGTCATAATTATGCTGACCACCAGGAAACATATAATCGCAGTAAATGCCCACTGAAAACTTAATTTTTTTAGAAAACTTAGCGAGGAAACAGCAATGATTAATATGATAGTAATAACTAGAGCAGCTCCCGACTTATTAGCTCTCACCAGGTAAAAAGAAAAGAATATCATTGCCAAAGAAATCCAGCGTTCTTTCCGAGTTTTAGCTCCTTGAGAATAATGCAAATACCAAAATGCCGTAGATAAAGCTAGGACTCCACCGAGGGAATTTTTAGATTGCGTCAGACCTACAAAGTCGCCTGCTCCCGGTGGTTTAATTATAAAACTTCCCAAACCCAGTGCCGTGTATCCCCACCGCCAAAAATGAGATAGATCCTCCCATTTATATTGGGCTGCTAAGTAAAATCCGAAAGCCGTAAATGCTGAAAAAGCTAGACCAGATCTTAGTGTTTGTTCAGGAAATATAGACCACAATGTAGACAGTGATGGCATTAATATATAAGATAGAAAAAAAGGATTCATAATCAATACTTTGGAAAAATAATCGATAAAATTGCTACAAAATATTTTAATCCTAGATAATAAAATAAATAATACCCACGGGTAAAAAAAATAAGGTATAAAACTTAAATAACCGCCTTTTGTGTCTTGCAAATTAATAAGATGCAAATAATTAAAGGGAACTTGTATCAAATAGGGAGAGATGAAAATATAAAAAATAGCAAAGGTTTTTTCAAAAACTAAACCTATTTTTTTACGGCTGGCTAATTGAAACAAGAACAACGTCACGATCGCGAATATAGCAATCAAAATTAATGTCAATGAAGAACTTCCTAAGATCAGCCCTTTCAGCATATTAGCTTTAGACACGGGTTCAGTCATAATTGCTTTCCTTTATCAAAAAATAGGTCAAGTTATCTATATCTAAAATATAGCGCTCAACCCGAAACCACGCTAACAAAAAAATTAGTCATCAAGCAAAAATACAGCATCCGATTTTTGGGCGATCGCTTAAAATAATCAGCTTTTGGCCCAGCACTAAAAAGGCTAAACTTATATAAATCATAGTGAATAAAATTAGGTGCCCTATGGTTAACACCCATTTTCCAAGACAGATCGCCCCGTCGGTTGTGGGTTTGGTCTTGTTTGCTTCCACAGTCATCGCTGACCCCAGAAGCACCCCGGCACAAGTGCCCATCCCGCTAGGCGCTGACCAAGCCCCGACCGTTGCGCCCATCAGGAGAAACCCCGAAAGCTATAAACTCGGTGGTGGCGATCGCATCCAAGTAGAAATACTCGAAGTACCCGAACTCAGCCGTGGCTACGAAGTTCTTTCCGACGGTTCAGTCAACCTGCCCCTGATCGGCTTGGTCTCAATCCGCGGCCGCACCTTAGTAGAAGCCACCAACATCATCCGCAACGCCTACCGCCGCGTCCTCAAAGATCCCATAGTCACAGTCAGCCTCGTCGCCGCCCGCCCCCTCAACGTCGGTGTCATCGGAGAAGTCACCCGGCCCGGAAACTTCACCATTACCCTAACTCCTGGCCCGGGAGCCTCGCCGAGTGTCCAGTACCCTACCGTCACCCAAGCGATCAGACTCGCAGAAGGCGTTACGGGTGTCGCCGACATCCGCAACATCCGCGTCCGCCGTCCCCAACGAGACGGCCCCGATCAAGTGCTCAACGTCAACCTGTGGAAATTTTTGCAAGAAGGAGACATCTCTCAAGACATCATTTTGCAAGACAGAGACACAATCGTGATTCCCACAGTCGCCAACTTCAACCAAGCAGAAGCTCGTCAATTTGCGATCGCCAACTTTTCGCCGCCGCCAGAAAAACCTCGATCGATCTCCATCGTTGGTCAAGTCACCAGGCCGGGGGCTTACGTCGTCATCGGTGGCAACACCACAAACGACCTCAGCCGCGAAGGTTTTCCCACCGTCATCCGGGCGATTCAGCTAGCTGGGGGCATCACCTCCGATGCCGACATCCGACAAATCCAAGTGCGGCGCGTCACCAGAAGAGGCGAACAAATTATCCCAGTCAACCTGTGGCAGTTCCTAGAGTCCGGCGACGGCACCCAAGATACAATCCTCCAGGAGGGAGACACGATCATCGTGCCCAAAGCTACGATCGTCAACCCTGCAGAAGCTGGCGTACTCGCGAGCACTAACTTTGCTCCCACCGGCATTAACGTTTTTGTAGTAGGAGAACTCAGAACATCCCTCGATCCCTTGAGGCTCCCAGCTAATGCCACACTGAATCAAGCTTTAGTTTCCAGAGGATTTTTTGGCTACGAGAATACCAGAGCTAGAAGGGATAAAGTTGAGCTAGTCCGCCTCAATCAGGACGGTACAGCTACTAAACGGACGATCGAAGTCAATTTAACTCAAGGAATTAACGAAGAAACCAATCCTCAACTTCGTAACAACGACATGATTATCGTATCTCGCAAGGGTCTCGTCAATTTTGTCGATCGCATGAACGCTGTAATCGGGCCTGTCGGGCCAGCTACGGGGGTGTTAAATTTTATAAACGTTCTCCGATTTTTATTCAGGTAAGAATGCGGCCGGCGGGTGAGGGGGATAATTCCTGGCAAAGGCTAGAATAAACTAAACAATAAGATTACCCAGCCGCGACCTGGCAGCTTCAAAAATATCAACCTCAAAAATATCAACCTCAAAAATACCCAGGCTGAATATGGATAACAGACAAGATTATCAACCCTTCACGCCCAAATCTAATGGCAAACTGCCTGACTTTTCGGATCAAAACTACAGAGATACCTTCGTTCAGGAAACAGAGGAAGAAAAGCTAGACTTGTCCTGGCTTGGAGGAGTCCTGCGCCGCCGCTTCCTGGTGATGGCGGCAGCCACCATTGCTTTGAGTACCATCGCAGGAATAGCAATCGTTGTCACTTCTAAAATCACAAAGATAGACTATGAAGGTTCTTTTTCCCTCTTAGTAGAACCAGCCACAGTTGAAGGTTTACAATCCAAACAATTAAACAATACTCTCGGTGCAGACTTAGCAAGAATTAATATAGAAGGAATTAGCTTATTAGACTACGAAACCCAAATTAGGATTTTACGCAGTCCCAAAATGATGGAGCCAGTGGTGAAGGAGTTGCGAACTTGGTATCCCAAAATGACCTACACCGAATTGACATTAAAAATGTCGATAGACCGTGTAAGCTACACGAAAGATGGCAAACAGCAAGGTACAAAGATTTTAAGAATTCGCTATAAAGATTCAGAGCCAAAGAAAATTTATGCCGTCTTGGATAAAATTTCTAAAGCTTATCTAGAATATAGCTTGCAGCAGCGTCTGACGGGTATCAATCAAGGCATTAAATTTATAGATATGGAGATGCCAAAGCTCCGAGAAAGAGTGGAAGTTCTGCAACTGCAAGTCCAAAGACTGAGGCAGCAAAGTAACTTGTTTGACCCCCAACTAGAGGGAAGATCTCTGTCAGAACAAGTTCAAAGCATTAGGGGCCAACAAGTAGGACTCCGAGTAGAACTAAAAGGGCTGCGTAACCTTTACCAAAGCTACGAACAATTACTTAAAGAAAATAATCCCCAGGGGTTGCTGGTGACCCAAGGACAAGCTTACGCTGGACTGTTAGGTCAAATTCAGAAGGTTGACTCAGATTTGTCATACAAATTAGCTCAGTACAGAGAAGACAGTTTGCCAGTTTTAGCACTACGCAAAAGTCGGGAACAACTGATTTTAACCGCGAATCAACAAGCAAGACAAGTGGTGATGGGAAATTTAGAGACCCAAATCAAAGCATTTGAAGCGCGCGATCGCGAAATGACTGCTTTGCAAAATGCTCTTAACCAAAAAATTAGAAATTTTTCAGTGACAACGCGGCAATACGACAATTTACAGCAGGAACTGCAAGTAGTTACTAAGAGTTTTTCAGACTTTTTGGCAAAACGAGAAGCTTTGCGGATTGATGCAGCTCAGCAGCAAATACCTTGGGTACTGATCAATCCTCCAGAAATTCCGCTAGACAAATTTGGCAAGTTTGTCACGGCTACCGTCAAACAAACCAAAAAACAGTTAGCGCTGGCGGTAATTTTAAGCAGTCTGCTGGGCATAGCAGTAGGGTTGCTAGTAGAGGTGCTAAATAATGTTTTCCACACTCCAGAATCGCTGAGAACAGCCACAAGATTGCCAGTGCTAGGGGTGATTCCGTTTACCAAAAAAGTTAAGCGGCGACAAACTGCCAGACCTAGGAAACTCACATCGGCTCGATCGCACTCGAAGTCAAAAGTCGAAGTTGTTCAACCTGTCGAAGTCACACCGACTGCTGCGATGCTGGGAGCCAAAAGCATTTTTAGCGAATTCGACTATCAATTTTTAGAAGCATTTCGATCGCTCTACACGAACATTCACTTGCTCAGTGCAGGTAGGACATTTCGATCGCTCTTAGTCGCCTCAGCAGCAGCCGGAGACGGCAAATCTACAGTAGCTTTGCACCTAGCCGCTATAGCAGCAGCCGTCGGACAGCGAGTATTGTTAGTAGATGCAGATTTGCGCTGCCCGCAAATGCACGCTAGGCTAGGACTGCCCAACCTGCGCGGCCTCGGCGATGCCATCTCCACAGATATCAGCCTCAACGACGCGATTGTGCGAGCGCCCAACCAAGAAAATTTGTTCGTCCTCACAGCAGGTCAAATTCCCTCCGATCCGATCAAGCTGCTTTCTTCCAAAAAAATGCAGTATCTGATGGAGCAATTTCAAGCATTTTTTGACTTAGTGATTTATGACAGCCCGCCACTATCAGGCTTAGCAGACGCCCACTTGATCGCGGCTCACACCGACGCTACGATTATGGTCGTGCAAATGGCCAAAACAGACCGATCGCAAGTTAGCAAAGTTTTAGAAGAATTAAAATTTTCTGGAGCTTCTGTCTTGGGAGTGGTGGCTAACGGCTGCAAAGACTCAAATCACAGCAACCGACAACGCCCGGTGGGTATAGAGACGCTCTACGATCAAAAGCTCTCGACTTTAGGTACACAAAATCAAAATTAGACAAATTTTGATCCTGGTGGCGGCGGCGCGCCGCCGTCCCTCGGTGGGAAACGCACAACCAAGCAGCACCTTGATTTTTTCACAAAGGTACTATTTGAGAAAGAAAATGATAGACTAACGGACATAGCCTCGCGTGTCAACCGAGATTGCGCGGATATTTGAGATTTCGCGATGATTCTTGAGAAAATGATTGGGAAATCAGCAAACGTGGGTAAACTACATCTAGCAGAGCGCAATCTCGATCGGCAACAGACACCTTTGAAGGCGAACGTTAATGCAAACGTTAATGTGAACGTTTCAACCCAGAAACTTGGTAGGGATTTTTCTATGAGTACAGTTATGGTTGTTGATGATAGCGTCACTCTGCGGGAGATGATCGCCGACTTGCTCAAAGGTAGGGGACTCAACGTCACAGTAGCTAGTGATGGCGTAGAAGCTCTAGAGCAAATCAAAGCCAACCGCCCGGATTTAGTTGTTCTGGATATCGTGATGCCCCGGATGAACGGCTACGAAGTCTGTCGCCGGCTCAAAAGCGACCCCAAAACTCAGAATTTGCCTGTGGTAATGTGTTCGAGCAAAAGCGAAGAGTTCGATCGCTACTGGGGAATGAAACAAGGAGCAGACGCTTACATTGCCAAACCATTTCACCCTCAAGAATTGGTGGGAACTATCAAGCAACTGCTGCGTGGTTGAAATTGAGGAATAGGGACAGAAAAAAATGTTTTGAGTGCTGCCGATTTCTGATCCCGCAGCCTCTCTAAACTACTCGATTGACAATAGTCCAAACATCCCCGTCCGATCGCACGTAGGGAACAGAAATACTTTTAAAACCCGTAATAAAAGGTTTGTAATAAACCTGCCAGTAACTGGGACTAATTTGGTCGGCGATGGCTTTAAGTTCTTTCACTTCAGCAGCCAGTTCCCCCGCCAGTTGGTTAATCCGTTCTGCGTGTCCGCGAGCGAGTTCTCTTCCCTCTTCAACTTGCTGCTCCATCGGACTGATTCTTTGCAAATTTACGGACTGCTGCTGTTTTTGATTCAGTTGAGCAGACAAAGCTGCGATCGCGTCATCTATCCCTTTGACTTCTGCCGAGACTTCTGCTGTTTCCCTCGCGTGACGGCGGTAAGCATCGGCGATGGCTTGAGGCGAATCACCTGCGGGGACAGCAGCGCCAATGCTGAGCTGCTGGCGTTCCCGGCGCAAAGCTTCGATTTGAGAGCAAATTGCCTCTATGTCTGTCTGAAGTTTGTCCACTTAATTACCGCGTGGTTTTTGGATATTTTAGAATATTAACACAAATTAATCAGTCGATCGCCATTTTATGACAGGTTCGTAGTGAGGGCTTTAGTCCTTTCCAAATGCGGACGGTCATCCTCACTACAAACCAACTTTATGACAGGTTCGTAGTGAGGACTTTAGTTTTTTCCAAATGCGGACGGTCGTCCTCACTACAAACCAACTTTATGACAGGTTCGTAGTGAGAACTTTAGTCCTTCCGAATGCGGACGGTCATCTCACTACCAACATAATTACTAATAATTAATTGGGTTGTTTTAATTGGCGATCGCTTGCAGCTTCAAACTGACAATCGTCTCCACCAAGACATCGAGTTGCACCGGTTTAGCCAGATGCCGATCGAAACCAGCTTTCAAAGCCATCGCGCGGTCTTCCTCCCTAGCATAAGCCGTCAGGGCGATCGCCCGTAATTTCCCTCCTTTTCCCCCAGCCAAACAGCGCAGCTTTTTCAGCAGCCAATAGCCGTCTTCCTCCGACATTCCAATATCGCTCACCACAACATCCGGCACAAACTCAGCAGCAGTCTCCAACGCCTCTGCTGCTGAGGATGCAGCCCTGACAGCCCCCGGAATCTGCCAAGACAAACCTCATAAATTCCCGCGAATCAACCTCGTCATCAACCACCAAAACCTTAACTCCCCGTAAATTACCAGCGCCCGCAAACACCTGTGCTTCCTCACAGGCGATCGAATTTATCTGAATCCAAGGAAGGCGGAAAGCAAAAGTCGAGCCGATATCCAGTCCCGGACTCTGGGCCCAAACCCTATCGCCGTGCAGTTCCACCAACTGTCGCACAATTGATATCCCCAGCCCCAAACCACTATAATTGGGAGTAATCGTAGCATCGGCTTGCCGGAAACACTCAAACACCTAGGGCATAAAATTCGCAGCAATCCCAATTCCCCTATCGGTAACAGCCAGCTCAACTTCCGAATCAACTCGCTTGATTCACGGCGCTGCAAGTAAATCTAAAATCGTCGCGCAAAAAAAGGAGTTTTTATCTATTGATTTAAGTTAAATTTTGTGGTATATTTTAAATAATAGAAGTGGAAAGTCTAATTTTAAAATTGCCACCACTTCCATTATTTAAAATATACTTTATAAATTCAAGTCTGTCAAGCTTTTTACTCAAAAAAAAGGCTATTTTTAAATCTTTTATTCAAAAAATATTGTTTAAAAGGGAAGAAATTGGTAGGAAGCGAACCGCAAATAAACGGAGATTTACGCGGATAATTTTTAGGGGTAATCCTAGGGTGCGTCGCTACCCTAAAAGTCGATTTTTTTAAGGATTTTTAATGACGGCGCACCCTAGGATTACTGCTGCACGACTTTTGATAAATGGTATGGCATCAAATCCGCTGGTATCGAAATTATAGTCTGGGAAGTAGACGATCGCACTGCACGGAGAAAATGATGATTTTGAGTGCAGTGTCCGAACCAGATAATTAGGCAATAACAGCGGCTTTCATTGTCAAAATGCGATCGATCGCATCCTCAACTACTTTATCTGGAGTCGAAGCGCCAGAAGTAACGCCCACCACAATATTACCATCAGGCAGCCAATTTTGGGTGACAATCAAATCTCCCCCTAAAGGCTTGTGTTCGATGCGATTTCCAGGTAAAATGCGCTCGGCAGAATCAATGTGATAAGAAGGAAGAGTTTTGTCGATCGCAATTTCCTGCAAGTGAGTAGTATTAGAAGAATTAAAACCGCCAATCACCAGCATCAAATCCAACTTTTCCTCGACCAAACTCAACATAGCATCCTGCCGTTCCTGAGTTGCATCGCAGATAGTATTAAAACTCAGAAAATGTTCATTAAGATTAGACGGCCCAAACTTTCGCAGCATCGTCTTTTCAAACAACTTACCAATATTCTCAGTTTCAGTTTTGAGCATAGTAGTTTGATTGGCAACCCCTACCCTCTCCAAATCTAAATCCGGGTCAAAACCAGCAGAATAAGCCTTGCTAAACTTAGCCAAAAACTCAGCACGATCGCCCCCGTGCAAGATATAATTGCTGACATATTCAGCTTCTGCCCAGTTCAAAACAATCAAATACTTATTAGCAAAAGAACTGGTAGCAACAGTTTCTTCGTGCTTGTACTGACCGTGAATAATCGAAGTATAATCTTTCTTCTTGTGCTTCTCAACAGTATTCCAAACCTTAGAAACCCAAGGACAAGTAGTATCAACAATCTTGCAGCCTTTATCATTAAGCAACTGCATTTCTTGAACACTAGCCCCAAAAGCCGGTAAAATTACCACATCGCCGCTACTGACAACCGAAAAATCTTTCTGTCCCTTTTCAACAGCAATAAAACCAACCTCCATATCGCGCAAATGCTGATTGACAGAAGGATTGTGAATAATCTCATTAGTAATCCAAATCCGTTGGGTGGGGAAATGCTGGCGAGCCTCATAAGCAATAGCCACAGCGCGTTCCACGCCCCAGCAAAAGCCAAAAGCCTCAGCCAGCCGGATGGTGACGCGACCGCGCTCAAGCCTGTAATTGTTGTCGCGAATTTGCTGGATCAGACTGCTTTGATAAGCAGTCTGCATCACGTCAGCTACCTCAGCTTCGTGTCCGAAACCCTTGCGGTGGTAGTTTTCAGACTGTTGGAGCGATCGTTTAAAAGCTTTAGTATCCATGCGGTATTGAGTTCAAATCTAGGTGAATTACCTTTGATTTTAGAAGGCCTGGGCGCGATCGGGATTATTTGCTTCAGTAGGGAGGGATGAGATATGCTATTTGTGCGATCGACAGAGTGAGAGGGAAGAGGGAAGGAACCGCGAAGACGCGAAGGACACGAAGGAAGAAGAAAGAAGAATGAGAGAATTGGGCGAACAGGTGGAACAATTGGCTTATAGAGCGATTGGGGCCGCCATTGAAGTGCATCGGCTGTTGGGCCCAGGATTTTTAGAATCAGTGTATCAGGAATCCTTAGAAGTTGAATTTGGGATACGGGGGATACCTTGTGAGCCTAAAAAGCCAGTAGCAATCAACTACAAAGGTCATCGAGTCGGGGAAGGTCAACTAGACTTTCTGGTTGGCGACATCCTAATTGTCGAACTAAAAGCTGTCGAAAAGCTAGCCCCCATCAACGACGCCCAAGTTATCTCCTATCTCAAAATGACAAAAAAAACCCTAGGTCTTCTCATCAACTTCAACGTTCCCATCCTCAAAGAAGGCATCAAACGAATAATTCTCTCATCTTAACCCTTCTTCCTCCTCTTCCTTCGCGCTCTTTGCGCCTTCGCGGTTCGTAAAAAAAAAGCGTAGAAACGCAGATAACTGCATCTCTACACGATCGCACTTACCCTAAAAAATCAGCCTCCCACCTTCTTCGGCGCAAAAGGAGAACCAGATTCAAAGGAACTGAAACCGCCGGCAAAATCCTCACCGTAAGCTTCTTCACCGTGCAGGTCAATATCCAAACCCTTGTCTTCAGCAGATGAGGATACTCGCAGTTCCATAAACTGCCCCAAAATTTTCAAAATCACAAAAGTGCCGACAGCCGCAAACACGTAAGTAGCGAGAACACCTATAAACTGGGTCACGACTTGCCCCGGATTTCCAGCAAACAGCCCGTCATTTCCGGCAGCGTTAACCGCTTTAGTCGCAAATACGCCAGTCAGCAACGCTCCTACAGTCCCGCCGAGGCCGTGAATCGGGTAGGTATCTAAAGTGTCGTCAAATCCCAGCTTAGCTCGCCAGCTAACGGCAAAGAAGCAACAAACCGAAGTGATCGATCCGATCAAAAGCGCCCCCACTGGCAGCACGAATCCAGCCGCGGGTGTGATTCCTACCAATCCCGCTAGGAAACCGCTAGCAATTCCGACTGCTGTAGGTTTGCCTCTGAACACCCATTCGATGATTGTCCAAGTTAAGCCGCCGCCTGCGGTAGCAATCATTGTGGTGACAAAAGCTACTGTGGCTAAGGAACCGGATGCCAAAGCGCTACCGCCGTTGAAGCCAAACCAGCCGAACCACAGCAGTCCAATTCCTAGCAAGACGTAGGGTACGTTGTGGGGGGTGTGGGGCTTGTTCAAGTGGTCTTTGCGGGGCCCGATTACCCAAGCTGCGACTACGGCTGATACGCCGGAACTGATGTGGACGACTGTACCGCCGGCAAAGTCTAGAGCTCCGATCGCTCCCAGCCACCCTCTACCCCAAACCCAGTGGGCTAAAGGTGAGTAGATGAAGGTTGACCACAGCAGCACGAACCAGAAGTAGGTTTTGAATGTTACCCGTTCGACGATCGCCCCGGAAATCAAGGCGGGAGTGATGATGGCGAACATCATCTGGTAAACCATGAATACTTGGTGGGGTATTGTAGGTGCGTAGCCGATCGGATCTGGTTTGTCTGCGACGACGTTGTTTAAGAACATCCAGTCCAGGCCGCCAATGAAGCTTTCGATCCCTTTAGCAAAGCCTTGGGAGGCTGGAGTGGAAACGTCAAAGGCCAAACTGTAGCCCCACAGCGTCCATGTGACTCCGATCAGTCCCATCATGACTAAGCTCATCATCATGGTATTGAGGACGTTGCGCGATCGCACCAGTCCTCCGTAGAAAAATGCTAGTCCTGGTGTCATTAACAACACCAGTGCTGATGACACTAACATCCATGCCGTATCGCCGGTGTCGATCGGATTCGCCACCACCGCAGCCGCCGCAGGAACCGCAGCAGGAGCATCTTGAGCTAAGGCATTGTCCATCAGCGGCCCGCTTAACAGCCACAGTGCGAGGATGCCGATCGTGAAACTTCTTTTGAACACGTTATTTTTACCTTCTAATACTCAGCATTTTTTAGGGAAGACGGAGCCGATTTTAGATGCGAGGATTTTAGATGCAATAGTTATTTGGTTTTAAGTCCCTGTTTGAGCGGAACCAATCTTCAATAGATAATTCCCTAGTCCTCAACCGCCCGACTTCACACAACTGGATCGATCTAAATTGGTCAACTATCAATCTAATAGCCTATGCCTTTTGGATTGCACCATTTGTAGAAACTATTATTCTGTATCAAGGTATACTAGATATTTCAAAAATTGGATTTCTTAAATATATTTCCCGGTATTTGACATAACCCGTGGAAGCGAAAACGCGACAGGGGAAGAAAGCTATAAAGCCTTCCTTCGGCGAAGCTCAGAACAAATCGCGATCGGGTAAAGAGGGGAAGACTTCGGGAGAATATGAATTGATCCTCATCTTTCTCACTGCTGACTACGAGTGACGACTACGAGTGACGACTACGAGTGATGACTAGGGCTTGCTGAATAGAACTAGAAGTTATGACTACCAATGGTTGCAAGATTTTAAACACAAAAAAGTGCTCTCGTTATGACGTTTGTCGGCTCAAAATCCTTGGATTTCGGTGGAAAATTGTGGAGTAAATTTGGGAACCCATCTCCGAATCTCCCATTTTTCAAGCTGTTTGGCACCTAGATTCGATTTGTGGACTTTTTCAGCAAGCCCTAACTAATAACGTTAGCTCGGAGGGGCAGCACTAATGACTAGCCTTCGGCTTCGCTCAGGCTAAAATGACTATTGACTACTGACTATTGACTATTGACTAATTTTTTAACTGCATCTGAGCAAACATTTGCAGGCCCGATCGCCAAACCAGATAACCCCGATCGTTAAGGTGCAAGCCGTCTGTACTTAGTTCGATTGGTAAATTGCCGTCAGCATCCGCAAACAGTGGCTGCAAATCGAGATACAAAACATTTTCAGAACTAGCAATTTCTTTGAGCCGCCGATTGATGGAGCGAATCCGACTGTTAGGAATCGCCAGCAGCCGATCGCGATTTTCCCAAGTTGCTTGTTCCCCGCTGTGCGGCAAAATCGACTGCACCACCACTTGTGCTTTCGGGTGAGCCCACCGCAAATCGCGAATAATCTGTCGCTGATTGTCCAAAATCCCTTCGTCGGTGGCGCCCCGCAGCAAATCGTTAATCCCGATCATGACAAACACCGTATCGGGTGCCGTGCGATCTAACAACTGCAAGCGCTTGAGCAAACCCACGGAAGTCTCCCCCGAAATCCCTTGATTGAGCCAAATGCGATCGGGCGGCAACATCTTTGCTGGAAACCACATACTCAAAGAATCCCCAGCCAAAACACTGAGTTTTGGGGGTCGATTCGCCGCCACCGCCTCAGCTTCCCGGCCCAACTGCATCACCCACTCCTGGTAAGTCCATTTGTGTCGCTGTCCGGGAACGGGTACGTCTAGCAATGTCTTTGCAGAGTTTGTCGCCGTCACAGAGCTAATTAGTTCCTCAGTGCCTCCTGCAACTGCAGCACTCTCCGTAGAGCTTTCTGTAATGTTGTGTCCCCTGGCGAGCATTTGAGCGATCGCGGCTATTAGTAGCGCGTTTGTCACCAGAGATAAGAAAGCCCAAACCGGCATTTTTTTCGATCGCCTAACCTCCATCCCTAAGAGGGATTTATGAGTTCTACTTTTGCTAACTCCTCCAAACTTCTCCATAAACTCAAGCTATTTGCAGACACCACACTGAATCATTAGCACTAATTGCTGCATCAAATTTTACCGCTCGATTTTCGCCTCAGTTCTGGTAAGAATCAAGCACTGTAATGTGGGAGGGGGCGAGGGCGATGCAGAACTTTGCTTTTTCATACTACTTTATCTTGACACTCCGGGCGCGTGAACGCGCGGGGATTCTTGGTTCACTGACACACCTTTAAACTATCCATCCTTTCGGCAATATTTCAACCAAAAACCTGTCCGATTGAACGAAGTTGTGAGTCTAATTTGAATAGCCCCAGAGGGCTTGTCTCCCCAAGCGTTAAGGAATCACTTCCCAAGTTTCCGTATGCCCTTGTACATCTAACTACTAAGTTTTTGACTTTTCTTATATGGGTGCGCGGTGGCTACCCTAGCTATGTTTTTGTGGTGTTCGCTACCCACGAGATATTATTGTTTTCTAGCCAGTCGTTTTGGATTCTCGCCCATTGGTGCTAGCGGTTATTTTACCTGTATCTAAACTCTAGTTTACTAGACTTAGGGAAAATACTGTCAAGCCTGAAAAAGTTTTCCAGTATTAAAAGCCGTCCTCAAAGGCTTGCCATGAGCTTGCTGAAGGGACGGGGTTTTAAACCCAGTTTTCTGATGAAAAATCTGGCTGCCCAACTTTCTGGCACACAAATTCGACAATTTTAGATTTTAGATTGTAGAATAATTTACTCCATATAATTTACTCCATAAGGGTTGAGAGCTGTTATACCGTAGCATTTTTTGTTAAACGGGCTCTTAAGCACCAACTTGGTTTGTAAACGTAATTGCAAGGGTTGGCCAAGCAACGCCAGAACGATCGACTCGGATTAAAAGGATCTAGAGGAATCCGGGCTTGCATCCGCAGGCGGTGGCTATTTCAGATTAGGGTTTTTCGGTGAATCAAGCCCTAGATTAACTTAAAAATTGCCAATCTAGGGCCAGAAAGCTGAAGAAAGTCGATCGATCGCACCCTCTCAAGGGGTGCTCTAAAGTTTAGTAGTCCTCCCGCCGGAGCCTCCAGCATAACCGCCGTAGCTGGTCTCACTTCTGTTTTCCAAGCTAGTTTCCTTCACAAAACCGCTGTAAGCTTCCATCCCGTGTTCGCCGATATCCAAACCTTCAGCCTCCTCAGCAGGAGAAACGCGGATACCCAGCAAAGCTTTTAGTGCCACCCAAAAAATCGTGCTCAGCAACACGGTCATCCCGCCTACAGAGATAACGCCCACCAACTGCGCCCAGAGTTGACCGAAACCTCCGCCCACGAGCAATCCGGCTGCCGGGCCTGCGGTATAAAGACCTGTTGTCGGTCCGTCAGCAAACAAGCCCACTGCCAGAGTCCCCCAGATGCCGCAGACTAAGTGAACTGAAGTTGCCCCTACAGGATCGTCTACTTTCAAGTTGTCGAAGAAAGTTACTGCGAAAACTACCAGGATGCCGGCGATCGTGCCAATAATGGCAGAGTTTGGGACGTTGACCCAAGCGCAACTGGCTGTTACTCCTACTAAGCCGGCGAGGATGCCGTTGATAATCATCGAAAGGTCGGGTTTGCCAAGGTAGAGCCAAGCTGTAATCGTTGCAGCAACTCCCCCGAAGGCACCGGCGGTGTTGGTGGTGATGGCAATGTGGGCGATCGCGTTTGGATCGAGTGCCATTGTCGAACCGGGATTGAACCCGAACCAACCCAACCACAGAATCAAACAGCCTAGAGTCGCTATACTCATGTTGTGTCCCGGCATTGCTACAGTATCGCCCTCGCGATACCTGCCCATCCGCGGCCCGAGAAATGCTGCTCCCATCAAAGCAGCCCAACCGCCTACCGAGTGAACCACCGTCGAACCGGCAAAATCCCAAAATCCTGCTGTTGCAAGCCAGCCGCCACCCCAAATCCAGTGTCCGGTAATCGGGTAAGCAATGCCTACTAACAGCAAGCAGAAAATTAAGAATTCCAGGAATTTAATGCGCTCTGCAACGGCCCCAGAAACGATCGTGGCAGCAGTTCCGGCAAAAACTAATTGGAAAAAGAATTTAGCGTTGAGGGGTACTCCCGTCCAGTTTAATGCGGTGAAGATGCCTTGATAAGCATCTCCTGTGGCGGGGCTGTTGTCAGCTACATTCCACAGGAAAAATCCGCCGCTGCTGCCGATAAAACCGTTGCCGTTGCTGAACATTAACGCAAAGCCGATCGCCCAAAACGCGATCGTTGACAGTGCAAAAACAATCAAGTTTTTGGACAGCACGTTAACCGCATTTTTTTGACGGCAAAAACCGGTTTCCAACATACCGAAACCCGCGTTCATAAAGAACACTAGCATTCCAGTCACCATCACCCACATGGTATCCATGCCCACTTTGAGGCTGGCCAATTGTGCCTCGGTGGTTGGGGCGGCAGGCGTTTGGGCTACTGCGGCATATCCCCAAAGCGAGAATACGATCGCAGCTAAGGGTATGCAGGCTTGCCAACTCGGGCTCAGGCGGGCGATCGCCCTTTGTAATTTCTGGAACCTGTTAACTTTTGTAAAAGATTTCGCTGGTAAATCTAAAGACTCCCGCCTGAATTGTTTCGATTTTTTTTTCCCGACAGTCATTTTGATCATTTTCGCCCTTTTTATAACTGTTCCGATCGGTAAGAACCCGAAAACTTTCCAATTCTACTACAGAAGTTTATAGATTATTGTTCAGATTGAGATAGTTCTGATAACCTACATTTTCTAGCTGATTTTGTTTATTCATTACAGATTCGGACAAATTTTTGCGGTATGCGAGGACTCGATCTAGCAATTCTGGCTGAGAAACTGCTAATATTTGAACTGCCAGCAAGCCGGCATTTTTAGCATTGCCGATCGCTACTGTTGCCACCGGTATCCCGGCTGGCATTTGCACGATCGAGTACAGCGAATCTACTCCTTGCAGGTGGCGGCTCGGTACCGGCACGCCAATCACTGGCAAAGGAGTTAAAGATGCTACCATTCCCGGCAGATGTGCCGCTCCCCCAGCACCTGCGATAATGACTTTCAAGCCCCGTTGGTGAGCGGTTTGGGCGTATTCTACCATGCGTAGGGGAGTGCGGTGGGCCGAGACGATCGCCACAGAGCAAGGTATGTTGAATTCTTCGCAAATGGCGATCGCATCAGACATGGTAGGCAAATCCGAATCGCTGCCCATAATAATTCCAACTATCGGTTCATTCATGCAATTTTCAGATATGAGATTTCAGATTAATGGTAATTTAAAATTATGGCGTTAACTAAAATTTAGATATTTTGTAGCCAAACTGATGCAGGAGAGTAATTTAGTCACAAGCCAAGAATGCAGCAAGCAAAAAGCTTCGCATCCTCATCACCTGCCCCCAGAACGAGGCGAACAAATCTCAAACTTGTAAAACGAAGCCGAAGGATCTAAAATATGCAATCTAAAATCTCAAATCGAATGCAAGCATCTAAAATTTGAAAACTCACACTTGCAGTACGAAGCCGAAATATCTAAAATCTAAAATCTACTAAAATCTAAAATATACAATCTAAAATCTAAAATCGGATGACTGAAGTCACAACCCCAACTGCCTCCCCCATCAATATTCTGAATGCTCGCATCCCCGGTAACAAGGAGTTGCAAATGCTTGCTGTTGACGAAGGGGGCATCATTCAAGAAGTTTGCCCGATGGATGCAGTATTTAAACGGATTTGTCCTCCAGATTTGCAAGTGGTTGATGCAGCAGGCGATTGGATTTCCTTGGGCGGTGTTGACTTGCAAATTAACGGAGCTCTCGGTTTTGCTTTTCCCGATTTAGAAAGCAAAGATATTGAAATTTTACCTAAAATTTCTCAATTTTTATGGAATCAGGGAATAGATGCTTTTTTGCCAACTTTGGTAACAACTTCGCTGAAAAAGTTTAGGCGATCGCTCTCGACGGTAGCTGATTATATCCGCAGTGCAAAAAACTCTGCTCCAGCAACAAATAATACAAAAACAGCGGAAATTATCGGGATTCACCTCGAAGGCCCTTTTCTCAACCCGCAGAAGCGAGGAGCTCACCCAGTTGAGTTTTTACTACCGCTAACTATAGAAAATGTCAAACAAGTTTTAGGAGATTGTGCCGAAGTTGTCAAAATAATTACTTTAGCACCTGAATTAGACAGCACGGGCGAAGTCATTCCCTACTTGCAAAGTTTGGGAATTACCGTCAGTCTCGGACACTCCCAAGCAACGGCAGAGCAAGCGCAGCAAGCATTTGCCAGCGGTGCTTCAATGGTAACTCACGCTTTTAATGCGATGCCGAGTTTGCACCACCGAGAACCGGGTTTGTTGGGCGCTGCGATCGTTTATCCGGGCGCAAAATGCGGTTTAATTGCTGACGGAAAGCACGTTTCTCCCACAATGATCGATTTTTTGCTTCGCGCAGGCGGGTACGAAAAAGGCATTTTTTTGGTCAGCGATGCTTTAGCTCCTTTGGGTTTGCCTGAAGGTGTTTATCCTTGGGATTCCCGACAAATTGAAGTCAGAAAAGGTACGGCTTGGGTAAGATTGGATTACCACACGCCCCTGGAATCTGCTACTTTGGCAGGTACAACTCTGCCACTGTTGGCGGGAGTGCAGAATTTGGTGAAGTGGGGGATTTGCGAGCCAGAAAGTGCGATCGCCCTAGCAACTGAATCTCCCAGAAAGGCGATCGGACTTTCGGGAATTATCGGCCAACCTGCTGCTCAACTTTTGCGCTGGAATTTGAATGCAGCGACAAAAGAATTAACTTGGCACAGACTATTTTAGATTTTAGATTTTAGATTTTTATCCACAATTGAAAGTATCCCATCTCAACGTTAATTGCTCTAACTTGCTGGCGCGTTGTCCGAGCCTGAGTGCTATACAATACCAATCGCGCCAGACAATTAGGAGGTTCTAAATAGCTGAAATGCTTGCGTTTGATTGCTTATTGCCTCGAACCTCTTGCCTCGAACCTCTTTCTTCTTCCTGATGGCTAATGACTGATGACTAATTACTAAGGACTAAGGACTAATGACTAATGACTGATGACTGATGACTAATTACTAATGACTTCTGCTATAATATCAAACCGTTGGCAATAACTCAGCAGCAGGCAGATCGATGAATTTGGTAGACGACAAGACTATAGTTAGACAGTATTTTAACTCGACGGGATTCGATCGCTGGCAGCGAATTTACGGCGACGGCAAAGTCAACAAAGTGCAGCTAGACATCCGCACCGGGCACCAAAAAACCGTAGATACAGTCATCGAATGGCTGCAAGCTGACGGCAATTTGCGGGGGCTGGCTGTCTGCGATGCCGGCTGCGGTGTGGGCTCTCTGAGCATTCCCCTAGCTGAGGCTGGTGCAATTGTTTGCGCTAGCGATCTCTCTGAAAAGATGGTAGCAGAAGCCTACGATCGATCGACAGCAGTTCCCGGCAAGCTCTACAACATATCCTTTGCAACCCAAGATTTAGAAGCCTTAACCGGCCAATTTCACACGGTTATTTGTCTGGACGTGCTGATCCACTATCCTCAAAATAAAGCCGCGGAAATGATCGCTCACCTAAGCTCGATCGCCCAATCGCGACTTATTCTCAGTTTTGCTCCCAAAACCTTAGCACTTACCGCCCTCAAAAAATTTGGCGAACTTTTCCCAGGGCCAAGCAAAACTACCCGAGCTTACCAGCACCGCGAAGCAGATATTATCAAAATCCTAGAAAGCAATGGATTTGTTATTAACAGAACAGCGATGACTAGCACTAGCTTTTACTATTCTCGCTTGCTGGAAGCTGTGCGGAAATAGGTTAAAATATCAGCAAATTCCGAGGTCAATTTAGATCGTTTGTTGGCTGTTGGGGCGGGTTTAGATAATTTTTTGATGCGTGTCAAAGATTTAGGTTAACCCGCCCCAACTACATCTAAGCTGATTCTTGGTGGCCCGGATCTCCACGAAGTTTTTCCAGAAACTCTGGATAATTTTCCATATCTTCTAAAGATTTCAGGAGTGGAAGTGGCACTTTATTCGCTGTGTCAGCAGAAATTTTGTCAGCTAAGGCATAGAATGCCTCATCATCATCTCGATGAGCGAGTACATAAGCGCGTAACTCTTTTTTGCTCATTTCATTGAAGTTGGGTTTCATATTTATTTAATCCATTCTCCATTGGGTTTAATTTCGATTTCGATTTCTTCACCAACTAAGATGAACACATTTCCTGTCCGCTCATCTATAAGGACTAAGTGAACACTCCGATACAATTTTGTTTCCCAGCAACAAAGAACGAAGGTTTGCCATACTTGCGCTGTTGTAGGAATAGCTTGCACTTCTGAAACTCACAACTTTTCATTTTACACTTTCTTGGCTCAAATTGCCATTGAGACAAGCTTCAACTTTTGTCACCAGTTTAGGCGTTTTCATTTGATTAAATATTTTAATAGCTTGCTGCCAGTGATTCTGAGCTATTTCTAATTCTCCCAAATCCCGGTAAGTCAGCCCGATATAATAATTGCTAATACCCAATTCATACTTAGCACCAATTTTAGTATAAAATTCAATAGCTTGGTTTTGATATTTTAAAGAAGCTGAAAAATCATTACTTTCCCGAAAAACATCACCTAAAATGTACCAGGCACGGGCGATGTCTGATGTAAAGTTACAATTTTGTGCGATCGCCACAACTTTTTCTAAAGTTTGCTTAGCTTGTTCGTACTCGCCAATATGTTTTTGAGCCAAACCAGCCATATTCAAATCCCAACAAGCTTGCCAAGGCGGAACGCTTTCTAAAGGTTGTTGCAAGTGTCTTGTAGCTTCTTTCAATGCTGCCTTCGCCTCACTCGCTTGTCCTAAATATGAATGCAAAAGAGCAACTTCGCAGTAACAACTATTTAGCCGAGATTGAATGGCAGGAGATACTGGAGATAAAGCTAGATTAACTTTTGCCTGATAAATAGCTAATCCTAAATCGTATTCACCAGCAGCAATATAGCACAAACCCATATCACTGTATGAGTTAAATTCTGTCCATTGATCGCCTTCACGCTTAGCGGCAAATTGAGCTTGGCGGTGATATTCTAGAGCTACTTCAAAACCATCTGCTAGCAGATAGGCGTGACAGTCGCCGATGCAGCGATACAGACTTGCTTCCCGGTTAGGTGAAACTCGATTTACCAATTTGTCTGCTAATTCTAAAGTTTGGTTAATGTATCCCCAGGATAAAAAATATAGAAATAATTCTTCTGGTAAAATAGGTATGGCAGGGCGGCACAATACATCCCACGCTGAATCATAATCTTCAATTTCTCGGAAATGATAATAAGCTTCTAAAACTTGCAAACCTAACTGAGGGGATTGAATGTGTTCTACACTAGAAAACCAATGTTGAGCGATCGCCCTTTGAGTTTGTTCCCATTCGCTGCTATTCTGTAACTGATTCAAACCCTGCGCCCGAATTGCTGGGTGCATTCGGTATTTGCCCCGATGTAATTGTAGCAAGGAATAGTCGCACAACTGCCGCGTTACTTTCAATTGTTCTGCTGGCGTTACATCCCACAGCAAAGCCTTGATACAACTATCTGGCAACCATTCAATTTCTTGATACCGACAAGCTCCCAAACGGCATAGCAAGCGGTAAGCTTGCTGAGAGTGATCGTTGAGGCGATTTAGCTGATTGTTGATAAGAAACGAAAATGGATCTAGCTGCTGTAATTCCTGGCGGTTTTGTTGCCAAGCTTCGGCAATATCTCCATCATAATTATTGTGAATATCATTGTACAGCAACTCCATTGCCAGAGCATTGCCTTTGTAAACTGCGTGCATTTCTTGCAGAGCTTGTAAATCTTCCGAAGTTTTGGGATATTCAAAATATTGTTGCCATGCTTCTGGACTCAAGCCTGTCAAACTGTGAGTTTGAACGCCTCTGATATCTGGTTCTTTTAATTTTTCTCTACTGGTAATCAGGGTGACTCCTTTGATTCTCGGATCGCACAGGACCCGCAGTAATTCTACATAATTGCGGTATTCAGGTAAAAACATACCGTTGCATAAGGCAGGTTCTAAGTTGTCTATGAAAATTGCGACTTTGATTTGACGCAGTTTTTTTTCTAGTAAGTTTAAACTGAGGCTAAAATCTCTGGGTGCATCTTCCTGAAAATCTTGTTGCAGCCAAGTCTGCACAAATGAATCGGCACTCCGCAAGTCTTCTGGAGTGTAGGCGATTTTCATATCTAATCTTTTGTCAAATTGGCAACTGGCCAAGTATTGCTGCGCTAAGGTAGTTTTGCCGATGCCGCCTTCTCCTACTATTATCAATATTTTGAAGTTTTCTGATGTCCATTTTTGGAGTTTAGTAATATCTGAAGTTCGTTCTACCCAGCGAGAATTTAATGGTTGTGGTTTTGGTTTCGTTGGGATTAGTTCGGGCATGAATTGAAAAAACAATGACTGCAAATCTGACCAGCTAGAACGCTTGTCGTCTCCTAAACCAAAGGCTTGATATGCTGTTGTCAAATGTTGGCGTACAGTTGCTTCTGATTTAATTTCGATAATTTTGGCGATTTGTTTGTTGGGTTTTCCAGCTAGTTTTTGCTGCAAAACTTGCTTGCATTTGTTGCCTAAATTGTTGTAAATGGTGATAAATTCTGCTTGATTCATGGGTAGTTTGCCTGTGGAAGTGCGAGCGCGCGTGGCAGCGCCATGTCAGAAGTTGGCGACCGAGAATTTCAAAGGTGGTACAAGCCCCCGTCTCGATCCGTGGAATCAATCGAAAGCATCCCAAATCTCAAATCCTCAAGCCCCCGTCTCGATCCGTGGGGTCAATTCTTCAATCATCCAATCTAAAATCTAAAATCGAATGACTGCTGCTTGTGACTGCACAATTGTGAGTTTTGAATGTTTATTGATTTTACACTGAGTTACGGGTTAAAAATTTATTCAATAATTAAATTTTTGCAAATACCATTTTGGAGGTAAGAAGTATGGAGTTTCTGGCGGATGGGAATTGTACGGATGCAACGCTGCTAATTGTTGTGCGATGCTGTGCGTCATCGTCTGCGACACTGGGAGCGATCGTGTAAATGTTTGTTACAAAAGCTGGAACTATGCGTAAAAACATAGGGCTATTTCCGAAATCTATATAGATGCTGAAATTTAGGGGGTAAAAAGCTATGAGGTTTGTATCAGAGGATGCAGCAGGCGATCGGGATAATAAAGCAGGCGACAGCAACAGCAAAGCTAAGTCTACTCAGAAGGTGGAAACAGATATGCCATCAGGGCCAGAAAGCAAAGAGACTCCGATTAATAAGGTTTTGAATCAAGTTGAGAAGATTTTGTGTGAAACTTGGAAAGAAACAGGGTTTGGCAAGGTGACTATTGAGAGTGAGAGGGCGGAAAGGGGTAAAGGTAAAATTCAAGTGACTGTGAAGGGTTCAACTTATTATCGGTATCATATTTCTGAGGAAGATGTTCGGGAGTGGAATTCAAAGGAATAGGTGCGATCGGTGGGGTGGGGGCGGGTTTTTATAATTTGTTGATGGGTGTCAAAGATTTAGGCGAACCCGCCCCTACAGGTCTGGTAAAATTTTCCTATAAATTTGTAGGGGCGGGTTCACCGATGATTTTCGTCACCCACAGATCGTCTTTATAAACCCGCCCTAACCCAACTATGAAACTTGTACAACAAAGATAGGGCAAGGTATTGACAGGTTAAATTAAATGCTGTAGCTTATTATTAATTGACGGGAAGTACACCCACAAGCATCTATCCTGTACGACTGGGATGGTCGGCAGTGTCGTAATTTCAAGCATCGTAATTTCAAACAATTGAATACAGTCCGAGACGATTGTGAATTTCGCGGGGCTGGGGAAGTGGTGATTACGCATTATGTGCGATCGCCCCTTCTCCGGCTTCTTGTTTTTTTGGCAACAATTAGCTTTTTGAGGAGATCGGATTATGAAATGGCTAACAGATGATGAGTTTTTCGGTACTGAAGTGGGTACAGGTGTTGAGGATCGCGCTTTGAGAATGGGAAGTGCGGAGGCGAAGCCAGCCGTAGGCATCGCGCAGAATTCCCTCAGCAGTTTGGCGACAAGTCCAGATTTTCTGACTAAGATGCAGGTAGCATTCGGCAATAGCTTTGATGTTGAGAAAGCAGTCAAGTTAGCATCAGCTTGGACACAGGGAAATTTTAGCGAATTTCCAGAGATTGAGATTCGTTCCGAAGCTGAGATTAATGGTGCTTTGGGTGCGTTTGCGGCTGCGACTGGGAAGATTTATCTGTCGCGGGAATTCCTTGCCAAAAATGCGGAGAATGTTACGGCTGTTGCGGGTGTTTTGCTGGAAGAGTTTGGGCATTTTGTTGATTCGCAGATTAATAGTGTAGATGCGATCGGGGATGAGGGGGAGATTTTTTCGGATTTAGTTCAAGGTAAGGTGTTGAGTCAGGGGGAATTGGCGGGGTTGAAGGGTGAGGATGATTCGGCGGTGGTTGTTTTGGGTGGAGAAAAGGTGAGAATTGAGCAGAAAACTCAGTCAGAGACACTCAACTTTTTTGCGGAAGGAATTGACTTTGATTCTTTTGATGGAGATATAGATTTTTTCAAAGAAACATATGAATTGCCAAAAGAGACTATTGACAGTTCTGGTATCAAGTTCACCAGAGAACTTAATGCAACATTAGTTGGCAAAGCCTATGCTAAGGCTGATTCAGGAAAATTAAAATTCTCTTATCCTATCACTGTAGACGTTGAGGGATTACCTGAAAATGCTAAACCCAATGAGAAAATCACTCTTAAATTAAACACAGAAAATTTTCTAGCATTAGGTTCTAGTGGCTCATTTACAGGTTCGGAAGGATTAGAGTTAGATGCAGGTATTAAGTTTGGTTTAGAACCAGGCAAATTCAGTTTCAAGGATATAGAAGTCAAAAACCCCTTTAATCCAAGCAACCCTTTTAAGTTAGATGGTTTTGACTTGGGAGGCTCTCTTGGAAAAGCAGAGTTAAACTATAATTTATCTACCTTATTGAAGGAAGGTACAAAAATCAAGTTTCCCAATGACATAGGTAGCATAGGTTTAGAACTGCCTAAGGTTCTAGCGTTCAAAAAATCCACTCCCAAAGATAGCATTAGTAGTTTGCCAAGCATAGCAGCATCAGGTACATCAAATAACATTATCAACTTAGAAATTGATGTGGACAAGGCGTTATCTTTAATTTTCCCACCATTACAGGCATTAGGTAATAGTATATCGTTTCCAAACTCTCTTAAAGAAAAGGCGGCACAAGACAAAGCCAAAAACGATCTCAAAGATCAGCTAGAATTTCTTCGACTATCTCCTACTCCTGAAACATTAAAAGAGGCTGAAAGGCTTACCAATGAAGCAGAACAAGCCAGAAATAACTTTGACACAGCCGATAAAAATGCTAAAGAAACAAGAGGAAAAGTAAAACTAGGATACGATCTTCTCGATCTCAAAGCCAGTGGAGGCTTTGCTATACAGCAAGACCTTGAGTTTGATCCTAAAACTGTCAAAGTTACAATGTCAGTCGAGGAAGAGGGAAAACCGATCCAAACCCAAGCAGGAACACTAGAAGACTTTGGTAAAGAGTACAGCTTTCAAGTCCCTTCGGAAGGATGCGGAGTTTTAAAGGTAAAAGCTAAGTATGAACTCTCTGGCGAGGTAGAGAATAACTTTGGGTTCGTAACGCAGGGTTCTATTAAAGCTGAAGCAGTCAAGCTTGAGGCTAAACTTGAATTTCCAGCAAAGTCAGGTAGTGCAGGTTTTCAGATTGGTCCAGCTTTATCTTTAGAAAATAAATTTTCAACTTCCTCGATTGCCGACCCGCTTCCTTTATGGGGAACTGACTTGCAGGATCTATCGAAATACCCTTTTTACAAAAAAATTGAACCCAAGAAAGTTGAACCTAATTCTGAAGGCGCGAAAGGTCTAACTGTTGAAGTCGAGTACGAAATCCCCTACAACTTACCCGTCTCAGTCTCAGACGCAAGCATAGATGAAGGAGATAGCGGCACTAAAGACATGGTGTTCCCAGTAACACTACGCGATGTGCAAAACGAGGCAGTAACGTTATCATATAGCTCACCTAAAGGTAGTGGCTCAGTCACAATTGCAGCAGGTCAAACCAGTGGCGAAATTAAAATTCCTGTTACTGGAGATACAACACCCGAAGACAATGAAACTTTCACACTTACAGTCAAAGATCAAGCTGGTAAACTCTTTGCTGACTGTAAAGGCACAGATTCCTCTGAAGCCACAGGCACTATCATCGACGACGACCAAAAACCCGAAAAGCCCAAAAATGGAGGCAAAACTTACAACGACCCCCGCATCGTCACCATCGACAAACAATATCACGACTTCCAAGCCGCAGGAGAATTCACGTTAATTGAATCAACAACTGGCGACCTAAAAATTCAAGTGCGGCAACAACCCATTAACAACAACCCCCGCAGCAACGTCTCCGATAACACCGCCGTAGCAACAGTTTTGGGTGGGAAACGCATAGGAATTTACAAAGACCAAGGACTTTTAATTGATGGCCAACCAACCCAAATTGCCAACGATGATGCACTTGCGATTGGAGAAGGCCGTATCTATCGCGAAGGGAACACATATACCGTTGTTTATCCCACAGGCGATCAATTAGTTGCAAAGGTAGGAAGTCGGGTCAATGTTGAAGTTTACCTCACCGACGATCGCGAAGGCAAAGTCAAAGGACTACTTGGCAACTTCAACAAAAACCCCAAAGATGACTTAGTAAAACGCGACGGAACTGTAATTCCTGAACCAGTTTCCCAACAGCAACTTTACGGCGAATACTCTGATAGCTGGCGAGTCAATCAAACAGAATCCTTATTCGACTACAAACCGGGTGAAAACACCAACACCTTTACCCTGAAAAACTACCCCCGCCAGAAAGTTAAAATCTCCGACTTAATCCCCGCTGATGTTGCAAAAGCCGAACAACTAATAGGCGATCGCATCAAAAATCCCACCACCCGCGAAGCTGCTATCATCGACCTCGTACTCACTGACTTCGATCCAGACATTCTTGAGGAAGCAATCAACGCACCCGATCCAGATAGCATACTTGCGATCGCCTCCCCATTCACCGCCAACAGCGACTTTACCACCACCACCGTCAACACAGCCACAAAAATCGATGTCTTAGCCAACGATACCACCGCAAAAGACCCCCTCTCCATCAAAGAATTCAACGCAAAATCCCTTGCCGGCGGCATCATCACCCTCGACAACAACAATACCCCAGACGATAAAAGCGACGACAAACTCACCTACACCCCACCCATAGACTTCACCGGCACTGATAAATTTAACTACCTCCTAACAGACGGCAAACAAATACAAGCCGCCACCGTTAAGATCAACATCAACAGCCTCAAACTTGACAACCTTTCCGGCAATAACGGCTTCGTCCTCAACGGCACAGAAGCAGGTAATTTCTCAGGAGTTGCTGTTAGCAAAACCGGAGATATCAACGGCGACAAAATTGACGATATCATAGTCGGATCGTTCGGTGCCGACCCCAATAACGTCAACGCCGCAGGCAAAAGTCAAGTTATCTTTGGCAATCAAAAATTCCCCGCCAGCGTCAATCTTTCCCAACTCAACGGACAAAATGGTTTCACCCTCAACGGCACTGATGCCGAAGGTTTCAGCGGCGGAACAGTCAGCAGTGCCGGCGATATCAACGGCGACGGCATCAAAGACTTTATTATTGGTGCCTTCGGTGCCGCTGTCAACGGTCAAAATAATGCCGGAAAAACTTACATTGTCTTCGGCACAAACCAAGGATTTCCTGCTAATTTTAACCTCGCTAATTTGAACGGAAATAATGGTTTTGCCGTCACAGGAAGCAACACCTTTGACTACGCCGGCCTCTTTGCCACAGGCATTAGCGATATTAATGGCGATCGCATTGATGACATACTCATCAGCGCACCCGGCCCCCTCGGCGGCACACCCGGTAAAAGCTACGTCATCTACGGCCGCACCACAGGTTTTTCTCCTAACTTAAACATAGCTCAAATTAACAACAACAACGGCTTTGTAATTAACGGCATTGACGGCAATTCTAGCGGTACTGCCAGCAGCGGCGACATCAACGGCGACGGCATCCCTGACCTCGTAATTGGTGCAGATGGCGGTACTACCAACGGCGGCATTAATGCAGGCAAAACTTACGTTATATTCGGTCAGCAAGGAGGATTTACTGGCAGCGTTAACGTCCCAGAATTAAATGGAACTACCGGATTTGTCATCGCCGGCATCAGTGCTGAAGAACGTTCCGGTATCGCACTTACAGCCACAGGAGATATCAACGGTGACGGCAATAAAGACATCGTAATTGGTGCTCCCGGTGCGACAGTTGGCGACCAAATTAACGCCGGTAAAACCTATGTAATTTTTGGCAAAAAAGAGGGATTTCCTGTCATCCTCAACCCTGCTGACTTGAACGGCAGTAACGGCTTTACCATCTTCGGTTTCGATGCCGAAGGCTCAGCAGGAAACGCCGTTAGCTATGCCGGAGATATCAACAAAGATGGCTTTGACGACTTATTAATAGGAGCCTCCAGCGCCAATTCTGACGATAAAAACAATGCAGGCAAAACATTTGTTGTTTTTGGAAGTAAGGAATTTCCAGCTAATTTCAGCTTAGCAGAAGCTAACGGTAAGAATGCCTTAGTTTTAAATGGAGTAGAAACCGATGGTTTAGTTGGCACTGCTGTCAGCGGTGGCGGAGATATTAACGGCGATGGCATTGACGATATAATTGTTGGCGCACCCGGCAGTTTATTTCAAGATTCTCCCGGCAAAAGTTATGCCGTTTTTGGTAGCCGAGGTTTCGGTTTTGCTAACCCGAATAATGGCTTGCAAGGCACTGTTCAAGATGATATTATCAATGGAACCCAGGAAGATGATACTATTTCCGGCCGTCAAGGAAATGATAAAATATTTGGCAATTCAGGTCAAGATGTGTTATCAGGCAATCTCAATGATGACTACTTAGATGGTGAAAAAGGGCAAGATATTGTCATCGGTGGAGATGGAAATGATACCCTTCTCGGCGGACTTGGTAACGATGCGATTAAAGGTGATAGTGGCAACGATATTCTCACCGGAGTTGATATCAATGCCATTAACCCCGGAATTGAGGAAATTGACACTTTAACTGGCGGAGGTGGCAGCGATATTTTCGTTTTGGGAGATGTCACTAACACTTACTACGATAACGGCGATAGTGACTATGCGCTCATTACTGATTTTAATGCCAGTGAAGATAGTATTCAATTACAGGGTAAAGCCGATGATTACGTGCTAGTTCCTTTCTCGCAAGCTAACCAAACTGGTACGGCAATTTACCGCAAGGGGGCTCAAAATGAATTGATTGGCATTTTGCAAGGAGGGTCAAATTTGAGCTTGAGTGGTAGCTATTTCAGGTTTGTAGGGGCGGGTTAACCGATCGATTATGCCACCCACAGATCATCTTTGTAAACCCGCCCCCACCCCACAAATAACCCCGATCAACTATCCCCGCTTAACCTTTAAATTGAATTATTTTTTGATTTCTGGGTTGGGTGGGGGCGGGTTTTTATAATTTGTTGGTGGGTCTCAAAGATTTAGGCGAACCCGCCCCTACAGGTATGGTAAAATATTAGGATAAATTTGTAGGGGCGGGTTCAACGATGATTTTCGTCGCCCACAGATTATCTTGATAAACCCGTCCTTACCAACCAATAACCCGATCGACAATCCCCACCCAACCGTAAAATTAAATAAAATAAAATTCAATTATCATTAAAATATGTCATCACTAATCTTAACCCGAATCTTCCTCACAGCCGCGGCCCTCTTCGGAGGTTTATCCGTTGCAGGCGGTGCTTTCGCCTCCCACGCTTTGAAAAATCAATTGACCGATCGAGCTTTAGCAATTTTTGAGACCGCAGCCCGCTATCAAATGTACCACGCCCTAGCTCTATTACTCGTCGCTTTGCTATTAAGCCGCGCCCAAGAGTCTCAAAGGTTTTTTGCAGTGGCTGGATGGGCTTTTATTGCCGGCACGATCGTCTTTTCAGGCAGTTTGTACGCCCTGAGTTTGACTGACATCAAATGGCTGGGTGCAATTACGCCACTGGGGGGAGTTGCTTTTATTGTCGGTTGGGGATGTTTGGCCGTCGCAGCTTTTAGTTTTAAATAGGTTGTGGCTAAATTTTGAGGCCAATTTTCAATTCATTAATTTTCAAAGACATCGCTGGAAAACATCTCTGTCACAGTCCGCAAATAAGGTAAAAATACTATTAAATCTTCAGCAGGAAGCCGATCGGATATTTCCCAAAACAAAATCAGCAGCATATCCTGCACTAACTCCCAACTTACATGAAGTTTTGGGTAAAGCATCACGCACATTGGAAACAATTCTTGCTGTACCGGGCCAATGCTTTCTTCCAAAACGCACCAACACAAATAGCTTTGAAAAATCTCGACATCCCGCATACTAGAAATTTTTACATCGCGATCGCTCAAATAACCGCTGCTGCTGCGGTATCCTGGATGCTGGGAACTAGCTCGATCGTACACTGCACTAGCAATCTGAGTCGCGTGCTGCAACAAATGCTGAACCGCTAAGATAGCTTTTGAATTCGGTGGCTGATTCGCTGCAGCCTCGTTAATCTCTCCGTAGGGACTGTGCAGGTAGTCATCTACAACTTTTAAGTAGGGTGTAAATTCCGATCGCTCTGACTCCGAAAGACATCCTAACAAGATTTTGCTAGTATATTGAAACTCCAACGTCACAAATCCTAGCACTAAGGAATCTCTCTGTGAGTATTTCCGCCTCACTTTGACAATATCTTTTCCCACCAGCACTGACAAACGAGAAGCTGGTTCTCTATCGCCGTAAGCCTCTATTGCTTTGCGATATAAAGCGCGAGTGTCGGCCAAAATTTCTTCACGATCAATTAAGCTCGCATCGATCGCCTGCTGCTCTATTTGTCCCCCTAAAACAGCTTCTACTTTATTCCAAGCTATCTCGCTACCTACTTTTAGGGTATCTATCAATTTGTCAACAATTTGGACTCGATTTTCATCAAAATTATTTGACTGCGGGCTGTGGGGAATTTGCCGCGATGCTTGGTTTTCTCGTGCTTCGACTGTATTGTAATATTTTTTTGCCCAGCTAACTGCTAAGGAAGAAACGTTAACACCCCCCGCCTCGGGATTTTTTTGAATGTCAGATTCATTCATCCCCCGTGTTACAAAACTGTCGTCCTGTTGAATCTCGTTGGTTGCTGATAAAGACTTCAAATATACTTGTGAAATACTTGTCATGATAAACCTCGTTTTTTGATAAATTCGCACCCGATCGATTTCCTGATTTTTACAGTTGTTAACTACAATTTTCTCCATTTTGAGGCTAAAAGTCATCCGCCATTGTGCTTAAAACAGTAAGCTATTTAGCTTGACTGCCTGCATCTTTTATAGATTGCACGTTAATAGCGCTATTGATTGTGCGCTGGATCACAGGTAGATGGCGATCTTCATAGCCTTTTTCAAGCGTGGTGAGGAGTCAATCTATTTTAGATACTTCAGCTTACTTAGACTTGCTTCGACTTCGCGGGTTCCCAAGACGCGAGTGTGCAAGTCGCTCAGTAATAATTTTAGATTTTAGGTTTTAGAATTGGGGGATTTGGGGATTGAGAAATTAATCAATTGAGGGATACCTCATCAGTCTATTTTAGATTTTAGATTAGGGGATTTGGGGATTGAGAAATTGTTCAACTGAGGGATACCTCCTATGAGAGATAGAACTGCTATAGCCTTTGAAGCTCTCATATGAGGTACTATGCGGCATCGGGCATCGGGCATCGGGCATACCTCATAATGCTTGATAACCGCTATATACCTTAATTTTTTTCTCTAACTGTCAACTGTTTGCTGTCACCTGAAAAAGGGGAGTCTGTCAACCGATTTTTTGTGGTAAAAAAAGCTTAAAATAATTTCAACTTGTCTTAAAAGCTGAGAACTAAAATTTCGTTGACCTTAAAAAAACTGTTGCTTGAAAATTTTAATTTTTGTTATGGTTCGTTTTTGTAAATTCCTGCCTTCTCAAAGAATCTACTCTACATCACGCTATAACGATAACTTTGATTAATTTATTTCCTTCGGTGAAGCAAGAACTTTATTTTTAGCCTTGCGATTGTTAGAAAACAGTAACACATTCTAGGAGAGGCTTTTATAAATAAATAATTAAATTTATGATTTTAGTAAAATTTATGTGACAGTTCGCGATCGCCCTCGGACTAATTGATTCTGGGTTTTTTGATGAATCGCCCGCAACTTTTCCCCCTCTATTCGATCGCCCAACCAGCTTTCAAAACCCGAATTTAGATAAACTGGCGCGCCCAATATCAGATTTTACCAACTCTAGCTGCTTCGAGCCCTCTGCCAAAAGTCGGATCGGGCCCACACAAGGATAGGATCGGGTTGATTGGGCTTGGCGCGGGTATTCTTGCTGGCGATCGCTTCGGCGCACCTCAAAAAGACCGCGGCCACTACGTCTTTAAAGCTATGCCTTCGGGTAGGATTAGTAGGACGAGAGGAAGTGATAAAATGAGCGCCAGCAATTCAACAGAAATTAAGTTCGGAACCGATGGGTGGCGAGGATTGATTGCCCATGACTTTACTTTTGCCAACGTGCGAAAAGTCACTAGGGCGATCGCCAGTTACCTCGAAACCGCTTACACCAAAGACCGCCCAGTTCTAGTCTCCTACGATACCCGCTTTTTGGCAGACGAGTTCGCCCGCACGTCGGCGGAAATATTGGCAGATTTGGGATGGACTGTGCTTGTGGTCGATCGAGATTGTCCGACACCAGTCATCGCCTACAGCGCCAAGCATCTAAACTCCGCAGGCGCTTTGATGTTCACCGCATCGCACAATCCCGCACCTTACTGCGGCATCAAATACATCCCCGACTACGCCGGCCCGGCTACCCCAGAAATTACCGATACAATTGTGGCAAATATTGCTGGTGCTTCTGATGCGCCAGCAATCGGTAGCCACAACGATAAAATCTCCACTTTCGATCCGAAACCCGAATATCTGAAGTTTCTTTATGCCTCGATCGATGTGGAGCGGATTCGCTCTGCTAAGTTAAAGGTCAAGTACGACGCTCTCTATTCGACTTCTCGCGGTTATCTTGACGAAGTTTTGGAACACTGCGGCTGTGATGTCGAAAGTTTTCACACCTACCGCGACGTGCTGTTTGGTGGCGGAATGCCCGAACCCAAGGGCGAACAGTTAGTCGAGTTGGTGGAATCTGTTAAAAAAGATTCGGCTGATTTAGGTTTGGCCACCGATGGCGATGCCGATCGCTTTGGTATTGTTGATGAGTTGGGAAATGTCTTGACTCCAAACACTGTGCTGTTGCTCTTGGGCCGCCACTTGGTTAAGAATAAAGGCTTGACTGGGGCGATCGTCCGTACCGTCGCAACTACCCACTTGCTCGACAATATGGCCGCCAAATACGGTTTAAAAATCTACGAAACTGCAGTCGGTTTTAAATACATCGGCGAAAAAATGCGGGAAACTGCGGTACTCATCGGAGGCGAAGAGTCTGGCGGTTTGAGCGTTTTGGGTCACATCCCCGAAAAAGACGGGATTTTGGCTGATATGCTAGTTGCTGAGGCGATCGCCTACGAAGGCAAACCGCTTTCTCAGCTAGTCGAAGAAGCCATCAAGGAAGCCGACGGCCCCCTGTACAACAAACGCTTGGACTTGCACCTAGAGGAAGCTCACAAAGCAGCCGTTTTGGATTCTTTTACCAAGAATCCCCCCACGGAAATAGCGGGTATTGGCGTTAAGGAAATCGGCCGCAAAGACGGCATTAAACTTTATCTAGAAGACGGCGGTTGGGTACTGCTGCGGCCTTCGGGAACCGAACCTTTGATGCGCGTTTACATGGAAACCAACTCTGTGGAAAAAGAAACCAAAGTTGCTGAATACATGGAAAAGGTCATTTCCCATTTAGAACCTGCTGCTTAAATTCTAACTTATCCCAATGCGGGGCATTTCCCTAAGCCTTGAGATTGTAAGGTGCGCGCAGCGCGCACCTTACCTATTCTTGAGTCCCTAGTCCCTCGGGTGTGCCAGCAATCATCCACTCTGTATTTAGCCAAGATTTTACAACTGACGCACCCTATTAAAATATTACAATAACTAAAATTAATCATTGATACTGCTCGGCCAGTTATATACTTGCAATACAGTTGGATTTGTTAAAGTTTATTTTTATTTTTCTTGGTTTAAATTAAAAATAACCTAATTTTTTTAGTATCTACTTGACTTTTTCGGGAATTTCGTTGTATATTATCTAATAATGGGATGGTTGCAAAAATAATATTTTGACAAAAATTTCTATTATTAAAAAATAATATCAGTTAAATTATTAGCTTGTCAAGCCTTTTATGAAAACAATTCCTCTACTCGCCATTAGTTTTTTAGTAGCAATTTTAGCCAGCGCGATCGGCATAATCTCTGTACAGAACGCGGCCCCAGTATCCTTAAACTTTATCTTTTTTAAATCCATACAAATGCCCGTAGGATTAGTATTGGCGTTGAGTATTAGTGCAGGACTGATCGGCGGTGCGCTGCTGCAACCGCTGTGGAACCTTTCAGAGTCCCAAGGTTCGCGTGCCAACTTTCAGGCAAATTCACAAGACTCCGACACCGCAGAATATTAAGTTAATTGCTGAAGGCTTAGATCGAATACACCTGACCGTCAATCAACAGCCGAGTAATTCCCTTAGCTAGCAGGTAAGGCGCAGCTTTTTGCAGCATCCGGCCGTCAGGAATTTTGAAAACTCTTTGATTGCGAGTGGCAAATCGGCGCGCTACTCGGTGATTGTCAAATACTGGTAGGGTTTTCTCGCGAATTTCGATCGCCGGAATTTGACCGAGTTCGCCAAAAGCTTTCAGAGGTCTAGTGATTAACTCGGACGCCCGATCGACTACTAAATAGCAAATTTGGGGCACAGACGCTTCGCTTAAAGGCAAAACTTCAATCAGCCCAGTAGCCCGAAATTCGCTCGAATCCCCCGACATCGAACCCAGCAGACTGGCTTCAAACAGAGAATCTTCATCCTCTAAATCTTCGTCGAAATGGTCTAAATCGTCCGCGTCGTCATCATCTAAATCGTCCTCATCTAAATCGTCCTCATCTTCCTCGAAATCGCTAAAATCTTCACCCGCCACCTTTTCTGCTTCTAGCAGCACAGGCTGCTGTCCCCCAGTCACAGCAGCGCTGTCGCTGCTATCGACATCGGTTGATAAAGTATCTGGCAAAGCCGAAACCAAATCCGACTGGGCGGCCGATAAAGAACGCTTTGTCAGAGTAGGCCTCGAATTTGAGGCTGACTTCGGGACAGGGACTGACTCCGACAGGGTGACAACAGCCGGATCGGTTTCGCCCTCAGCCGCCGACTCGGCAGTTATATCTGTCGGTTCAGAAACAGCGCTGCTGGCGGAGGAACGCTTTTGTTTTTGCTGGACTAGAAATTCGTATTCCGACTCCGACAAAGCGCCCTGAATGATGCGCCTGACTGTCGAACTACTTACTCCGTAGCGCTTTGCTAGAGTGATAGTATTCTCGTCTGACTGTCGGTACAGCCGCAGGAGTTCCCGTTTGTCTGAATCGGAGAGTTTTGTAGGCGTCATGCCAAGTTTTCCAGCAAAAAGATATGAAAAAACGCAGGAAGTGCGATCGGCGAACTGTGATTTTTCATTTGTGATTTCAAGTTGAGAGAGGCAGGCGAGCGTAAAAAAGCTTTCGCCTCCCCATCTCTTGTTTCGGACATCCCAGTCTCCAATCGCTACGCAGCGCGGCGACTCCGCCTGCTCTGGCGAGAACGGGTTGAGATGTCATGTTCCAAGATAGCTCCTATTCCGAACAGGATGGCGCTGAAAACAAAAAAGACTTCCAGCAAACTACCGCTTTGATAACTACCCTCAGCCTGAGTATCGCGCCATTTAAAGTACATATCTGCGACGTAAAGCGAAAAAGTTGCAGCCGCAATCATTCGCCAAGATTGCGAAAAACGTCCTCCCCAAAACGCCAGCAGCAGTGCAGTAGCGATAATCAGCAGGAAAACGTCCCCGACGATGTAAAACAAATTGATTGCATAGGCGTAAGGCGACAGTATTTTGTCAAGTGCTACAATCCATCCTGGAGCTTTAGTTGGTTCTACTGCTTCTTCAGGTGCCTCTACAGCAGCGGCCGCAGCCGCTCCTTTTGTCTTTGACTTGGACGAATCCAAAGCAGGGGCGGAGGCTGTTGGTTGGGTTGCTGGATCGGTTTCTGTTAATATTTCTAGACTCGGTGGCGGAGCCATTCCTAGCTGCGCTCTCCAAGAGTTTGGTGCCGCAACCCAGATAGCTACGGCAATTCCGAAGGCTGCAATTCCTGCTAACAAACCCCACTGCCAAATTTCTAAATTCAGCCGCTTTGAAGTCACGGCGGCAACCATGCCCCCAATCAGTAGCACGTAACTGCCCAAATAAAAGGCATCGGCTGGGGAAACGTCCGGGTTTAACTCGAAATAGAGTTCCCAAATCCCGAACAGCACTCCGCCTATAAAATAGAAGAGCATCCCTAGACCAATGCCCAGCCAAACGTTGCGCCCGCTGACCATGTGCGGGCTTTGCCAGTTTCTAAAACAAACTAAAGCTGCTCCTAGGTATGCTCCGCATTCAAAAACATAGGTGCCGATCGAGTACCAAAGAGGTAAGCCCTCTTCTGGTGAGAGGGGAACGCTGAACAGCAAAAAGAACAGCAGTGCCATTACAGCCCAGACAATGCCCACAATTACTAGGGTCTGAGCTGACAGTAAAGATGCAGATGTAGATGACTTTTCTGAAGTGCTACTCATAGGGATTTCACGAAACCTAACTAGCGGTTGAACCCACCCCATCTCAATTTGTGATTGTAGATGAGGATTCTTTCGCCAAATAACCTTTGTCTGACGCTCCCGGAAAAACTGGCGTCCTCAGCGTGCCGTCGGGACTTTTGCCCTCGTACACTAAGAGAAAGACTAAGCAAGAATAATATCTATTTACTAATTCGAGGAATTAGTTGTTAGTCGATCTTTTGTCCGGAAATAATAATAAATGATAGAAGTAAGGTCTGTGTCTTCACCATTAAGGCTTTTACAGTACCAAATCCATCTCTGAAATCATACCCTCAAATGTTGCTGTCTCTGTTTTTTTTGTTTCGCACTACCCCAATCAGATCGATGATTGTGAGTGGGGACTGCGATCGAAATTTAGTTAAATTGCTAGACTGTAGGTGGCACCAAAACCGACTCAACAATTTGGTTGTTCGTACAAGTTGGCATTCCCACGTGTATATCCCGTACCCCCTACAGTGCAATTATCTCAGCTTAATTATCTGCTGCCAATTGTCTGAGCAATTGTCAAAGATTGTTTATGCTGCAATCCATAACTTGTTGAGGGCTGATTGTTTCAGCCAATCTAAAAATTGAGTGCGCTCCGGTGCTGGCATATCTTGCAGTACATCGCTCACTCCCTCAGCGAAGCCCGTATCGCCAAAATATGATTTGCCCAAACGGTGGAGTTCTTGCAATAAGGTTTTGAGATGTTGCTCTTGCCAAGGGGGCACCTTATGATTTTGCAAGGGACTAACGGTCAGCCAATTTTTGATCGCATCAGCCGAGTCTGCCTGGGGGAAGTTGCCCTGCTGAAATATCTTGGCGATATCTTTCTGAAACGATGCGGCTTGCCTTGCGCCTAAGAGGTCTTCTACATCGAAGTAAACAGCTTGGAGCAGCAGCAGGCAACCCTGCGCGAACAGCGGTGATGATGCAGATTCTGTACCTGCTTGTTCTTCACCCGCAAGCTGATCTAAACGGACTTTTCCCCAGACGCTATACCTATCCGGCTCTTCTAGCAGAACGCAGGCTTTGCCTCGATTGTCGGTTAAGTCCCGCCACAAGGCTCTGGCGTCTTCTGCTTGTTTGCCGTTGAAGGCGCTGATCAGGCGAAAAGTCTGCCCCTGATAATTGAGAATGGGAATTTGTTGATCCCGTTTTGGATGTTGATAATTGGTTATTTCAACGTCCTGCCGTTTCAGAATAAACATGACACTGCGATTTGACTCCTGTCATGGCCGAGGTGCTGTGCTTGTGAGGTTCCCCTAGCCTTTAGGTTTGGGGATTCTTGATTTAATGAGTCCACTTACATTAGCAGGATTGCCCTCCTCAAGCGTTGCGATCCTTTTTTTGCTAACTAATGCTAACAAATTTCTCAGTTGAGATTGTTTCTCAACCATGGCGTTTCAACTAATGCACTAAGGAAAAAATTCCCCGCGCACCAGGGAATGCTGTACTGGCAACGCTTGATTTTCGCGATCGTACCGATCGGGCGATCGACTATTTTGCTTTGATGTCGTAGAGGAACCTTATATATTGGCTCCGTACCATCAGGGATTTGCACCTGAGTCTTTCACTCCTAGTTCTACCACATTTTGATCAAATATCAAGTTGAGCCGAATGTTACCAAACATCGCTCATGAGCGACAAGTTAGTCACTGAGGATCGACTTGTGACTCAAATCCAGAGACTAGATCTGGTTTTTTGGTAATACGATCGCTCCTATCGTCTCGGTTTTTGACATTGAGGGCGATCGCCCTTGATGCCCTATTTTTGTAGATCAAACCGATTTCTGGATAAATTATCAGATATTTACTTGCTCGATCGCACACTGCACCGATACAATAATGTTGTTAGCGATTTTTGAGTTGGGTGCGTAACTCAGTTGGATAGAGTAGCTGCCTTCTAAGCAGCGAGCCGCAGGTTCAAGTCCTGCCGTACCCGTTAAAACAACACTATACACAGCAATGCTTTCAGACGTTTTTGATTTGAATGGCGAGACTGGTTCAAACCTTGTTTGTCCTGCATTTGTTCCGAATTCGGTCATCCCGCACTAAGTCAAATCTGTAAAAAAGTCCCGCCGGCCCAACTGCTACCCATTTTCCCGCTTCCCGATCGACACTACTCATCTCCGCATCTATTGGTCGCCGTCGGTGTATTATCATAAAAAAACCATCGTGTCAATAGCCTGTCGCTGGCAAAGTTAAAACAGCGACCGCTGTTGTGGGCCGAGTAGCCCTCAAGAGTTATCCTTAGTTCAGGCTAGTTTCCGACAGGTTTGGATAATGATCCCAGCAAATATATTGTATATTCCCCAAGATTTAATGCTATTGCCCTACGACACCGCGATCGATCGATTAAAGCCCCTATTAGCCCAAGCAACCGGAATGCCACTAATTGCATCGGACAATACGGCAACAATTGCACTCTTATTGCTTTCTGTGGGAATTCTGGGTTGGGGATTTTATCGCGCCAGAGATCAAGGCAAACTAGGAATTTTGGCTTGGTTGCAGTCAGTGGCGCTGATGACTCCTTGGCTGCTGTTCTTTGGTTTGTTCGCCGCCGGGATTTACCTCAATCTAGTGGCAGTATTGTTGCTGCTGGTGGCATCCACAGGATTATACATTTATCTGGGCCGGCAATTGCGTCAGGCTGCCTTGGATGCAGTGCTAAAGTCGCGCGATACTGCCCAAGAAAAGCCCCAAACCGATGGTTTCTCGCCCCCCGACTCGCAGCCGACATCAGCCAAAGAAACGATTAAAACCGTCACCTCGCCACCAGGAACCAATGAAGTAGAAATAATTCCTGTTCCTGTTGAAGACCTCAAGGCAATTCAAGGCATTTTTGGCATTGATACTTTCTTTGCCACAGAAACAATTCCCTATCAAGATGGGGTAATCTTGAAAGGCAATCTCCGGGGAGACCCCGAACAAGTACACTCGCGTTTGACCGCAAGTTTGCAAGCAAGATTAAACGATCGCTACCGCCTATTTTTAGTAGACAATCAGGACGAAAAGCCGGTAGTTATTATCTTGCCAAGCACAAATGACCCGCAGCCAACTACCGTATCTCAAAAAATCCTAGCAGTCGTGCTGCTGCTGGCAACAATTGCTACTAGCTTGGAAACTGGCGGTTTGCTGCTAGGTTTCGATTTCTTTGGTTCTCCGCATCGATATCTAGAAGTTCTGCCAGTGGCGGCGGGAATTTGGGCGGTTTTAGGATCGGGAGAAATTGCTCGCCGAGTGGTAGCAAATAAATACAATGTTGGTTTGAGTTGGCCGTTTTTTATACCAACTTTGCAAATAGGTTCTTTTGGGGCGATCGAACGTTTTGAGTCGCTGCTTCCCAACCGTAAAGTTTTGTTTGATATCGCTTTTGCCGGATCGGCGGCTGGCGGAATAGTTTCTCTCCTAATGCTGATTACAGGTTTGCTGCTTTCTCACCCCGGCAGTTTGTTTCAAATTCCTGCAGAATATTTCAAGGGCTCGGTTTTGGTGGGGGCTTTGGCAAAAGTGGTGTTGGGTTCGGCTTTGCTGCAGCCGATTGTTGACGTTCACCCACTGGTAGTTATCGGTTGGTTGGGCTTGGTAATCGTGGCGCTTAATTTGATGCCTGCAGGACAGTTGGATGGGGGTAGAATTATACAAGCAATCTACGGCCGCAAAATTGCCAGTCGCGCGACTTTGGCAACGTTTGTAGTGCTGGCGATCGCTTCTTTAGTTAATCCCTTGGCTCTATATTGGGCGATCGTGATTCTGATTTTACAGCGGAATCTGGAGCGGCCGAGCCTCAACGAACTGACTGAGCCTGATGACGCTCGTGCGGCTTTGGGTTTGCTAGCTTTGTTTTTGATGATTGCTGCGCTTTTACCCTTGACTCCGGCTTTGGCCGGCCGTTTGGGAATCGGGAACTAACAGCAGCCGCCGGTCTTTGGTAACAGACTCTGGCGTTGCAGTAAATTAGTCAAATCTAGGAATTAGGCGATCGAACTGGGGAACTGAAGGCGACGGTATTCCTAACTACTAATTTCCAATTAAGGGCGCGGCCCCTAGCAATTTATCTTTTACCGAAAGTAGATTTTTGAACAACCCAAAATTTGTTTAAACTCGATCGAGTTTAAATAACTTATCTGAACATCTAGGATAAAGTCATGGCTAATCAACTTCCTCCTATATTGGTAACTTTTGATGCAGATGTTTTGATGGCTGGCAGAACCCAAGTTTGGCAAGAATATGCCAAGGTGGGAACTTGCTATATCCCGGAAGTAGTGTACGACGAAATAGATCGTCTTACCGGCGAAGCGGTGGAACCGGCTATCGAACAAATCGCTAAGGAATTTATGCGCTTTTTTGCCGAAAGCGGCTGGATTGCAACTGACGCTCAAGAGACGCACCGAGGTCTTGAACCTTCGATCAAAAATCAAAGCAAGCAAGCAATGCTCGTGGTGGCGACGGCTCAGTGCGTTTACGGTTTGGCTCAGGAACACCCGGAGGCTTTGTTGATTTTTGTGTCAAACAGCCAGCCTCTACTGAAGCGGCTGGCTTCTGTCGGGGCTGCGAATCTCTGCGGGATTACCGGGGCGATGCTGTTAAATTGGGCGAGGAAAGGGGAACGCCCGCCGGCGGTGACTCAGCAATTGCAAAGCTTGATGCGTACCCTCGCCGATCGCCAATCGACTCAGCGCTCTAACAGCAGAATTCAGGATGTTGCTGTCGGTAAAACCGGGACTTCTGCTAGCAAGTTCACGGGGATGCGCGGCACTTCTGAGTTGAATTCGCCGATCGCTTCTACTAAAACTAATCACACGGGTTTCACTGGGAACCGCAGTGCGACTCCGCGCGCCAAAAAGCCGCCCCGCATTCGCGAGGAGTCTAGAGATTACGAGCCGGCTGTATATCGGATGAAAAATATTACGCCACCTAAAAAAAGAAATAGCAGTTTTTTGTCTGGTGCGTTCAATTTTTTGGGAGCGTTATTTTTCTTGACGGTGGCGGTGGGTATTTTGTGGCGAGTATTTGATGTTAAGGGTTTTAGAAAAACTTTTGTGCCCGCTCTACCGCAGCCCGTGCAACAATTTGTTAAGTCTATCGACCCCAAGTAATCGACAGTGTCACTCTTTTAACAATGTTGAACAGGAACGAAATAATTGGTCAATTTGCCTATATTATTGCGAGTTGTGCCTATGCTTTAGTGTTTTTTGTGCTTCTTCCCTTCACACAGTATGATACGCCACCGGTTTGGATTGTGGCAATGGCGATCGTCCTGATTGTAGCAATGAATTGGCTGCTGTCTTCATCGTTGCTAGCTGGGTGGAGTTGGGTGGCTGCATTATTTGCTTGTCAGCTCGTACTGATATTTTTTGGTATCGTGTTTCTGGGAGATGGGCTGGTACTGCCAAGTTGTTTGTTTTTCGGAACTATGGTACTAGGAGTTGCGAGCGTTTATACCAATTTCTTGCCACAAAAAACTCTGCTAATGGTGGGTTTGTTGACGGTATTTTTTATGGCTTCAATGTACTTATCTGTGATTGGTGGCTATGTGCTCAAAGGCAAAAATCCGTTTCATGGTTCTTCTACCCAGATGCAGCCGCTGTTGAATCAAAAAGTAGAAATTATCACCGACAATCCCAAACAATTGTATTTGAATGGCAGAACTGGGGAACTCACGCATATTAACCGTTATGAGGTGACAGTGAAGCTAGATGATGAGACATTGATCTGGCCTTATGTCTATGTTTGGTGGCAGGATATCCAGGCGGCTAACGAACAGAAACCTTCAACAGTTGAGAGTTGAAGCAAATATGGGTTCTTAGTCTTTAACAACGCTGAAAAACTTGGTTTCACCCGCCCTAGTGTGTCATATCAATTCCGGTAACACCGGAATGATTTTAACTGTTAACTGTTAACTGTTAACAGTGAATTGACTATTCCGATTGTTGACAGACAATTTAAAGCCAAATTAGATCGCCAGCATTGTCCACTGCATTAACTGCTGCCACTCAGCAGATTGAGCTAATAAATCTGCATCGAATTCATTCCCCGCATCCCGCGAAAATTCTGCAAAACAGTCCGCCCAATTAATTACTGTTTCCACAGGCAAATAAGGCGTATAATTCCAAGAACGCTGCAAAAACTCTACCATTTCAACAGAATGCCCGGTACGGTACAAATACCAAGCAATCCAAACTAAGGTACTGTACTTGATTTGCTTTTCCAACAAACGTATTTTATCGGGCAATTCGGGGCGGGCAAAAAAATTGTCCGTGACGGCTGCGAGGGATTTAGCCTGCGGTAAACCTTTGTACATGGCGCTTTGTTCGTGCTGGCGGTAGCAAACAGTTATTTGCTGCAGCCAATCTGCTTCGCATCCCATTAAGGCTAAACGCAGCACTAAATCTGTATCTTCTGCTGGGGGAAATCGAGGGTCAAATCCGCCGGCGCGCTCTAACCAATGGCGGCGAAATACCATCGCGCTAGGTAATACTGGTTTCCACCGCAGCCACATTTCTAAGTCTAATTTAGGGACGTTTTGCCAGGGTTGGACATCTTTTATCGGTTCGCCTGTACTGGTGACTTGACGCCAGCCACTGTGGACTATTCCTAGATTTGGTTGCGCTGCAAATACAGCCATTTGTGCTGCTAATTTGTGGGGTAAAAAGTAGTCATCTGCATCGAGAAAGGCGATGAATTCTCCTCGGGCTAGCTCAATACCGCGATTTCGGGCGATGGAAACTCCTTGATTTTGTTGGTGAATGTAACGAATTCGATCGCCATATTGCTCCAAAATTAATCTGGTGTCGTCTCGGGAACCGTCGTCTACTACAATAATTTCCCAGTCTGTATAGGTTTGGTGCAGCACGCTATCTACGGCTTGGCAGATGTAAGCTGCACAGTTGTAAGCCGGAATTACCACGCTTACCTGCGGGGTTCGATCGCTCATAGTTAAAATATTAAGTTTGATGGATTATAGCAATTCCAGCGAAAAATAAGGTATTGATTCCTCAATCCCTCAATCCGTCAATCTCTGATGATGTTAACCGCAGATTTCAAGCGTACAAACACTGATGGACGCAGATACATTCAATCTGGTTTGCGATTGAGTGCAACTCAAGTCTCATGACTGATGACTGTCACGGTTGAGAGCTTGCTTGCGGCCTAAATGCTTGTAGAGTGCGCCCGAGGCTGATCCACACGATCGGCAGCGATACTTTTTAAGCAGAATTTTGGTTCAAGAATTTACTAAGGTAAGTTGGTGCGAATTGAGTAAATCGTGGTGGCGCGTGGCTAAAGGGCTGCGATCGCCTTTTGCCTTCAAATACTTATCAGCTATTTGCACAACCTGTTCTGGACTCGCAGGCTTGCTCAAAAAATCGGAAGCACCTGTTAATTTTGCTCGCGTGCGGTCAATTATACTGGCTTGACCTGTCAAAAACACGATCGGAGTTTCGCGAAAAGCCGGTGTTTTTCGCAAAAAATTGCACAAAGCAAAGCCGCTTGTATTCGGCATCACTAAGTCCATAAAAATTAAATCAGGCTTGTGTTTGGCAATAATGCCCACTCCCTGCATCGGGTCTTGAATTTTTAGGACTCGATACCCTGCCGGCAATAAAATTTGCTCTAAAAATTCGCAGACTGTGGGACTGTCATCGATACAAGCAATCAAAGGGCGACCGGGGCGGGCGATCGCAGCGGCAAGGCGCCACTGTTCGATCGGCGATGGTAAATCTGGTACTGTGCGGAAATTTACTAAACCTTGCTTGATGTAATTAACTAAAGCGCGAGTTGCCACTGTGACGCACTGTTTTTTCTTAAATGCAATATCCCAAAGAGTATTTTCGCCGTTAAAGACGTTAGCCAAAGCCATCAAAGAATTAGAACTAAATCGATTTTTCTGCAATTCGGCGGACGCTTTTAAAAGCGGTGCTTGTTCTGGATCTACCAGCCACAGACCCATTGCTTTCCACTGCTGCCAAATTTGTTCTGTAGAACACAAAATTTGCTCTACTTCCGTTACGGACAGCATCAAAGTAGAGATAACTTTAGAAAAATATTTTGAAGAGGGACGCCACTCCCGGCGCAAACCCGATTGACCGATCAGAGCAAAGAACACTTCGGAAATGCTGCTGCGGACGATCGCCTTAGCTTGTTCCAGGCTCATTTCGCTGTCTGCTATCCCTCGTTGAAGCAGTTGATATTCCCAAAGTTCCCCAGCATCAAGGTCTCTAAGATCGACTTGAAAGTTGCGACAGTGTTGCCCGATCGCCCTGTACCAGCGCCTCGCCCTGTGCGATCCTCCTGTAGCATAAACCAAACAACCCTGAAAAAAGTAAAGTTGCCACTGTTGTTCCCCTTGTTCTAACAGGAGTTTCCCAGTTGCTTGTTTTTGGCCGAGCACGGCCATAGTATGGGACAACATTTTGTATCCGATTGCGGTAGCAGACATATCAACTCGCATCCCCTGTACTCTGTTTGTACCATTATATAGCTGCTGAGTTGTGAACAATAACAGTAATATTACTGAATTTTATTCATTTAAAAAAACTTGGTGCTGCGAATTTAACCGCATCATATCATGTCAGATCGATGACCATAACCAAAACGAATATGTGCCTAGAAGAGTACGCAACCGATCGAGCGTACTCTTGTCGGCACCGCTCCAATTTTGTTGTTATCAATACACCATACCCAGGATCGGGTCGGGGTATCAATCCCCTAGAATAATGCAACTCCTTTGCCCTGGTTGGAAACCCTTAATTCATCAGCCATTTTCAATTGTTCAATTTCAAACTTGGAGGGCGACTTGTCCGAGGAGCTTAGCCCAAGGAAGTCGAAGTATTTCAAATGGTATAATTCCCCTCGGGAGTGTTAGCCATGAGGGTGCAAAGCCTCTCGATCGCACTAATTAATAGCTAAAATTATGCTGATAACTAAAAATTAATTTTCCTCGTTATCCTTGGGAGGTACTGGATCGTAACCCCCAGGATGAAAAGGATGACAGCGCAAAATCCGCTTAACGGCCATTGAACTGCCGCGGAGTGTCCCAAATTTTTCTATGGCTTCGATCGCGTATTGCGAACAAGTGGGCTGAAACCTACAGGCGTTAGGTAAGTAAGGAGAAATCACCATTTTGTAGCATCGAATTAATCCGATCGGCAATGCTTTCACAATTTTCACCTCAGCGCTGGATTAAGTTAATCGCAAAATCTTGTCCCATACCGCTGAAAGCTAGGTTAATCCACAACATCCCCAGCGGTTTCCGCAATCGATCTTGCTTGAGTTCCCCGACATCTACAACTTCAAATCCGATGTTTTGCGCGAGATTAGTGACAATTTTCTTGGCATCTATATTGTCTCCGCAAATAAAAGCGGTTGCTGTTTGCGAACAGAAGTGCAAATTTTTTAAACAGCTTGCGCTGATGTTGTTAAAAGCTTTCACAACTTGCGATCCGATCGCCCATTTTGCAATTTCTTCTGCCGCCGAAGTTGTGTGTCCGATTGTCAGTCCTGCAGCAAGTCCAGCGGGTGTCAGCTCGATCGGATTTGTAGCGTTAATAATAATTTTTCTAGTCACATCTCCCGCAGCGGCGATCGCCTCTTGCGTGCCATTCCAAGGCGTTGCTAAGATAAAAAGTTGACCGTTACTGGCAGATTCTACAAGGCTAGTAGCTCGTGCATTTCCTATTGTAGAAGCTACAGCAGACTGTACTTTTGCGCTCTGCGGATCTCTGACACCAAATACAACCGAGTGACCTTTTTGACTTAAAATTCGTCCCAGAGTTCCGCCAACATTTCCCGCGCCAATTATACCTATTTTCATTTTTACCTCTTGGATAACTAAAGCACAATTTGAGGAGACAATATGGTACTTGTTTCTGAGGAAGCTACTTGACCGATACCTAAGAATTTACCATTTGTATCGTAAACTTGCAAGGGATAGGGAGGTTGGGGTATTAAGTTTAAGTTTGCGGGGGAATTGTTCTGTGTTTCCTGCGGTGTTATTGTTTCGGGAATGGGGAGGCGCTGTCCTTGAAACCAGCGTTTGGTATATTCAGGAGAAAGGACGATCGCGCCTAGGTGTCCCAAAACCACCGAGGGCAAAATCGGGCTGAATGTATTCTCCTGTATTTGCTGTTCCAATTGTGCAAAAGTGAGACTTTGGTCGATCGAGAAACCGCTGCTTTCGGTACGAGTCAAACAAGCCAAAGTACCGCCTGCATTCAACAGTGCGCCCAAGTCCCGCGCGATCGCCCGAATGTAAGTACCTGGCCCGCAGGCGATCGACAAATCCAACTCAGGAAAATCCCCCGGCCGCCAATCCAAGATTTCCAGCCGAAAAACCTCAACATTTCTAGCAGCCACTTCCAGAGTTTCGCCTTTTCTAGCTAACTCATAAAGACGTTTTCCTCCCACCTGAACCGCACTAAAACTCGGCGGAAACTGCTCAATTTTTCCCAGAAAATTCGGCAGTGCAGCTTGGACTTTTTCTAAACTCAAATCCGGCACAGGTTGAGAATGGATGATTTCTCCTTCTAAATCGTCGGTAGCGGTACTTAAACCAAACCGAATCGTACCTCGGTAAGCTTTATGGTGTTGGAGAAATTGCAGCAGTCTGGTTGCTTTACCCAGGGCGATCGGCAAAACGCCAGTCACCGCAGGATCGAGGGTTCCTCCGTGTCCGACTCGCTTGAGTTGCAATATTCGGCGCACTCGCCCCACGCAGTCGTGAGATGTCATGCCCGCAGGTTTGTTAAGATTGAGAAAACCGTCTATAGTCATTTGTCAGTTGGCAGTTGTTAGTTGGCAGTTGTTAGTTGGCAGTTGGCAGTTGTTAGTTGTTAGTTGTTAGTTGGTAGTTGTCAGTGGTTAGTTGGCAGTTGTTAGTTGTTAGTTATTTTAGCCTGAGCGAAGTCGAATGATCGTTATCAATTATTAGCATTTTATGGGTCAGTTTTAGCTAATAATACATGATAAAAATGAACAAAAAAAGCAAGAATTACCCTTATCTATTAGTCATAAATCAATAGATATTAGCATTGTTTAGGGTGGTATTAGCTAATAACATATGATACAAGTAACTAGAAAAAAGGCAAAATTTGCCCTCTAATTCATCATTCATTATTCACCATTCATCCGTCATTGGTCATTGGTCAGAAGGAAGTTCGGCAACGGATTTTTTGACAAGTTTCAGGAATAGATGGAAGAAGGTAGAAGGAAGTTGAAAAGTTTTGAGATATCTTGGTTACTGACAACGCCCAAGCCTTACCTGAGTTGAAAACTTCAACATTAAAAACTTCAGATTCAAAAGTACCCGCAAGCTTAATTCCCAATTACCAATTCCCGATTATCGATTCCCAATTAAAAAATAAAGTCCGCCCTAGGGATAGAAGTAACTCCCAATACAGTAGCCAGAATTTCCTTGCTGCTTGTAATTTGAATAATTGTACTCGTCGAAGTTCCAGATCCAGCGAAAATATTGAGTTCGCCAAAGGTGAGGCCGGCACTCAAGCGAATTTTATCAGTACCAACAGTAAAATCGGTAATCACATCGCCATCTGCAAAACGCCCGATCGCAAAAGTATCATTTCCAGCGCCGCCAGTTAAAGTATCTCTGCCGCTATCGCCCGACAAACAATCATCGCCAATACCGCCAAACAGCGAGTCGTCACCATTACCCCCAAACAGGGTATCATCGCCCGCGCCGCCCAACAAAGTATCGCTGTCTTGGTTGCCAAATAGCAAATCATTGCCCTCGTCGCCGCTTACCGAGTCAGCACCTTTGCCGCCGTAGATAGTATCGTCGCCCGCGTTGCCAAAAACACTGTCGCGGGCTGAACCGCCAAACAGCAAATCATTGCCCGCGTCGCCTGTAATTGAGTCGTCGCCGTCGCCGCCGTAGAGGGAATCGTTTCCCCCCAAGCCGAAAATGCTGTCAGGCCCGCCCAAACCGAATATCAAGTCAGCGCCCCCAGTACCGCTGAGGGAGTCGGGGCCGCTGGTGCCATTCTTAGCCTTTACTGACCCTCCGGGGCTGGTACCACCGCTGGAGGGGGTTGGAGTTGTGATGATGATAATGTTAGGTACTGCTGATGGCATGATTTGGCACAGTGGTAGAAATTTGCCATTCTAACTTAGCTTAAAAGCCGGAGTTATCAGCTCGTCAACCGCCGAAATTAGAAATATCCATCGCACCTGCGACAGCATAAGATTCGCACAAAAAGCCCTGCACCATGGAGCCGTCCTCCAACATTAGCGTACCGATTCCCAGCGGCCACTTAATTTGAGCGACAAATCGGCCCAAAGTTGCGATCGACCCCTCCCAAACTTCGACGTTGGTAAAAGCAGCGGGAACCCCCCACGATCCTGCGGTATCGGTATCCAGAGTATTTTGGGTGCGATCGGTCTTCTTTTGTTATTGGAGAGGGGATGGGGCGATCGCTATTTGATTATTAACAGATAGATGTAGGGTGCATCACCTGTGATATCGTTTCCGCTTGTATCGGAATGATTTAACCTTATTAGTACGCAGAGTACACAGAGTCCGAGAATATATATCTGAATCATTCCGATGCTACCGGATTTGATATGACAGATAGTTTGGGCAAAAAATGCCAAAGTGACGCACCATGCAAAATATTTAATTAATAAATAGAGTGACCGCAGATAACAGACAGATAAACGCAGATAACTTCAAGAGAGGAGAGTGCATGAGTGCAAGAGGTTTCATAATTTTTTTTTAATCGCACTTCTGAACTTCTATCTCAACGATCGCATAAAAGCATTCAGCGCATCATATTGATCTGCCATCCGCGAATAAAACTCGATCGCAAGAACTTACCCATTAGACCAAAGAAACCGGGTTTTTTAGCTAATCTGTGGACTATAACGAAAAATTTTCGTAAAACCCGGTTTTTGACCACCCGTGCGTAAGTGCTAATACAAATACAGAATTTTCCCCAAACAAAAAGCGCCCCTATTTCTAGGAGCGCTTTTTGTAATCTCAGACTAAAACTTAGCCGTTGATAGAAGGAGCAACCATTGCTACGGGAGTCGTTTGGGCCGCAGCCAAGTCAAGCGGGAAGTTGTGAGCGTTGCGCTCGTGCATTACTTCCATACCCAAGTTAGCGCGGTTGATCACATCAGCCCAAGTATTGATACCACGACCTTGAGAGTCGATGATCGATTGGTTGAAGTTGAAACCGTTCAAGTTGAAAGCCATCGTGGAGATACCCAAAGCGGTAAACCAGATGCCTAC
>NZ_JAUBPP010000011.1:0-204570 GCF_036700765.1 Microcoleus sp. S1D4 | reverse complement strand
GCATGGGGTTAAAGATGTGACGTTAAACGAGGATAACGATATTCGTCGCGGTGGCAATGCACCTGCTAATTGGGCAATGGTCAGGCAATTTTTAGTGTCATTGGCTCGAATGAAAGGTACTCATATTTTTCCTGAAGCTTTAAGATTAATGGCTAATCAAATAGAAGATTTTAGTGAGTTGCTTTTTGATTTATCTGGTCAAGATAAACCTGTTAAATGCCTCGCATAAAGTTGGTCAATAGCCTTCATAACCTTGATTTCGCCTCTCGACAATTAATCCACCCTGACTCCCCCTTAATAAGGGGGACTTTGAGTAACTTTTTGTCCCTCCCTTTTTTTAAGGGGGAGTAGGGGCAAGCTAGAGAGGTATCGGCTTTATATGAACCGTATTGAGTTATTAGTGATGGCTGCTGAGTCGATAACCAATGCCGTAAACTGTTTCGATAAAATTTTCGGAACTTCCGGCTGCTTTGAGCTTGCTACGCAAATTTGTGATGTGAGTTTTGACTGTTCCTTCTCCTGAAGCTTTATCAAAATTCCACAGTTTATCTAAAATTGCAGAGCGTGTTAAAACTTGAGTGGGACTTTTTAAGAAACATTCTAATATCATATACTCTTTGGGAGTTAAAGATAAGGCGTTTCCTGCATAAGTAACGGTGCAGCTAGTGGGATTGAGTTGTAAATTACCGTGGGTTAGAATGAGGGGTTTGGTTTCTGGAATTCTCCGAGATAAAGCTCTAATTCTGGCGGCTAATTCTTCTAATTCAAAGGGCTTAACTAAGTAATCGTCAGCTCCTGCATCGAGTCCAATGACTCTATCTAAGGTGGTATCGCGTGCTGTCAGCATCAAGATGAGAACGTGAGAGCGATCGGCACGCAGACGCTTGCACAGTGATATACCATCTAATTTGGGCAGCATTAAATCTAACAAAATTAGGTCGTAATTGACCGATCGCGCATATTCCCAACCCTCTAGCCCGTCAGTCGCTATATCTACAACGTGGTTTTGATGCCTTAAGTCTTCTGCAAGGGGTTTGACAATGCGAAGATCGTCTTCAACTAACAAAATTCTCATTTTTTTATATCGAGATATCTTTCTCAACAGTATGATATCGTGCCCGGTCGATCGATCGCAATAAGATTATTTCGCAGCATAGGACTTAAGTCCGATGCTGCTGTGGATGCAAGGTGGCACTACTAAATGTTTTTGATGATTGTCTATTTATCGGACATGAGATGAGTTGTTTTAGGTGCTAAAAATTTTCTAAATTGAGCGTACAAAGCTGGCAAAACTAACAGAGTTAAGGCAGTAGAAGTAAACAATCCACCCAACACCACAACCGCCAGAGGTTGCAAAATTTCTTTGCCTGCGCCTGTACCAACTACCAGGGGAACCATGCCTAAAGCAGAGGTAAAAGCTGTCATCAAAATCGCCACCAATCTTTCCATCGCACCTTCCTTAATTACTTCCTTGAAAGGCATTCCCTTGCTTAGTTTTTGATTGAAATTATCCACCAAAAGCAAACCGTTACGAACCGCGACTCCAAATAAAGTGATAAAACCCACAAGTGAAGCTACAGAAATGATGCCACCACCGATCGCAATCGAGAAAATTCCTCCTACTAATGCCAGGGGTAAGTTAATCATAATCATAATTGCACTCGCAAAAGATTTAACGGCAAAATACATCAGCACCGCAATAATTACTATTCCTAAACTACCAAATATTAGTAGGTTTTGAGTCGCCCGTTCTTCCGATTCAAATTGTCCGCCATATTGAATAAAATAACCTGAAGGCAAGATGGCCTGCTGTTGTACTTTCGTCTTAATTTCATTAACAACTGAGCGTAAATCTCGTCCTGACACATTCGCAGCCACAACCAAGAAACGAGAAACATTTTCGCGGTTGATGGTATTAGGGCCAGTGCTGTATTCAATTTTTGCGACTTGTGCTAGTGGGATCTTCTGTCCCGAAGGAGTATCAACTAATAAGTTGCGGATAGTATCAATATTACTGCGATTTTCCGGTTTCAACCACACCAACAAATCGAATAACTGCTGTTCTTTAAGGACTTGAGATACAACTTTTCCATTCAAGGCAGTTTCTATAGTTTCTGTAAGACTTCCAATGGTAAGTCCGTAACGTGCAGCCAAAGCGCGATCGAATTTAATCTGTAACTGACGAATAGGAATTTGTTGTTCTAACTGCAAATCAACAATACCTTTCACCTGACTCATAGCTGTTTCTACTTCCTTCCCAATCGCTCTTAATTCTGTCAAATCAGGACCAAAAACTTTCACCGCGATCGCACTTCTGACTCCTGAAAGCACTTCATCCATGCGATGGGAAATAAAGCCTCCCACGCTAGTAGCCACACCGGGTAATTTATTAAATTCCTCTCTAATTTTAGCAATACTTTCTTCTCGATTATTAATACCAATATCGCTTAGTTCTACATCCAAATGTCCTAGATTTACCCCAGCGGCATCAGCATCACCGGGCGCACGTCCCGATCGCAATTGTACAGCAGTAAATCGAGGGTCATCTTTGAGAGCATTCTGCATTGAAAGTCCCATATCATTAGTAGCAGACAGGGAACTCCCAGGATAAAGTAACATTGTATTAACTAAAGATCGCTCTTGAAATTCGGGTAAAAATACTCTTCCTAGTGAGGGAAGCACAATTAAGGAAGCAATAAAAGCAGCGATGGCTGGCAATAAGATGAATTTCGGACGATTAATTGCCATATTCAAAGCAGGACGATAAAGCCGTTGGCTAAATGCTGACACCCAAGTATCATCCGATGGCAATTGACGATTTGCTAATAAGATAGCGCAAAGAGCAGGGGAAAGAGTCATGGCGACAAAAGTAGAGGCCACAATAGAAACTAAGTAAGCTACTCCCATTGGGGTAAAGATTCGCCCTTCTACTCCGGTCAAAGAGAAAATTGGAGCAAATACAATCACAATAATTACTGTAGAGAAAATTACACTGATGCGAACCTCTACCGAAGTGCTGTAAACTATTTCAAAATCTTCTTTAGGCTTACCATCTATTTGATTTTTTCGCAATCCCCGATAGCAGTTTTCCATATCCACAATGGAGTCATCCACAACTGAACCAATTGCTACTGCCAATCCGCCCAAAGTCATAGTATTTATGCCTTCTCCAAACCATGATAAAATTAACATTCCGATCAAAACGGACAAGGGGATTGCGCTGAGAGTGATGACAGTTGTGCGCCAATTCATCAAAAACATCAGCATGATTATTGAAACAATTATGATGCCATCTCGCAGGGAATTTAGCACATTTTCAATAGCAGAATCAATAAAACTTTCTTGGCGAAAAGTCACTTCTACTTTCACATCCTTCGGTAATCCTGCCTGCACTTCCTCCATTGCTTTTTCAACGGCTCTGGTTACAGTTGGAGTATCGATTTGAGGCTGCTTGTTTACCAGTAAAATAACTCCCCTTTGACCGTTGATACTACCATCTCCTCTAGCTAGTGCTGCTCCTAATTTTACCTCTGCCACATCGCGCAGTTTGATGGGTTTTCCATTTCTAGATATTACTACTGATTCGGCCAATTCTTGAATGGTTTCAATCCGACCTACGCCCCGAATTATTTCTTCGCGATCGGGTGTAATCAAAAATCCCCCAGAGGCATTGGTATTTGATTGTTCTGCTGCTTTTGTCACCTCTTCTAAAGAGATATTCAATGCAGTTAATTTGACTGGATCTACTAAAACTTGATACTCTCTGACATCGCCTCCATAGGCAATCACCTGTGATATTCCCTGTACAGCTAGTAATCGGTTGGTAACATTTCGATCGACTAATCTTCGCACTTCCATTAAATCAGTTTTTGGCTGATTTTCTTCGGCTTTTATGGTAAAGGCATACATTAAAATTGTGCCTATCGGAGAAGAAATAGGAGATATTTGTGGTTCTTCAATACCTTGAGGCAACTTCGATCGCGTTTGCTGTAAACGTTCAGCAACGAATTGTCTCGCTTGATAAATATTTGTATTGGCTTTGAAAATTACTTTGACAACTGAAATACCTACCGCCGAAGAGGAGCGCACAGTTTCTACCCCCGGAGTTCCATTGACTGCGCTCTCAATTGGTAAAGTAATTAAAGACTCTACCTCTTCAGGGGCTAATCCAGGGGCTTCGGTTTGAATTTCTACTTGAGGCGGGGCAAAATTAGGAAAAACATCAAGGGGCATTTTAGTTAAATTATAACTACCCAAAAAAGTGACTAGAATTGCACCGATTACAACTAGCCAACGTTGAGCGATCGACCATCTGAGGATTGAATTAAGCATTTTTTAGACAATTCATTTATAATTCTTAAAATTTTGCCTCAGTTAAATAAAGAAGCAATTATTTATTTCAAAATCTTAATTTCTGACTCTTCAGTTTTAACGTGATGGTTGTGATTGTGTAGCAATTCATCGTCAATGGCTGGTTGAGAGATGGAAAAACTATTATTTGCAGCATCTGCTATTACTGGGAATTTGCGCCGATTTTCCCAAAATACTCCGGCGGCAAAAGTTAGGGATGCGATCGCAATTCCTCCCCCAACTCCCGCCCACAACGGCACGGGTAAATTATTCAAATTAGCTGCTGTTACTTTCGGAGTTGCCTCTTGCTTTTCCCCGGTTTTTGAGGGTTGGCTGCCGCCCCGCAAAGATTGTGCGTAAAGTTGAGGCGCGCGCTGCGTTACTATCAAATCTCCCTCGAATAAACCACTCTTAATTTCAACTAAATCTCCGGCTGTTTGACCGAGTTCAATGTCAACCGCTTGATAAGCATCGCCATTTTTAACGTAAACTGTTGTTTTACCGTTAACATCTACTACCGCTGCGATCGGAATTGCTAAAATATTTGTGGCGGTTTTGTCGGTTAAAATCTCCAATTCTGCAAACTGTCCCGGCTTTAATTCGCCCTGACTATTATCTAGTTCTGCTTTCACGGGCACTACCCGCGTTTCTCCTTGCACGGATGAGCCAATTAAGGTGATTTTTCCCTTGAAAGTGCGATCGCCCAAATTAGCAACTTTCACGCTGACTTCCTGGCCCTGTTTTACCTGATTCAGGTCTTTTTCGTAAATATTGGCTGTGGCAAAAACGCGGCTGTCATTTAAGAGAGTCATCAACGGTTTTTCAGCGCTTACGGACTCTCCTGGGGTGATTTCGCGATCGGCTACCGTGCCAGAAATCGGAGCGATAATAGTAACAAATCCTTTGTCATTGGCAATAGTTCCTAATTGTTGGAGCCGCGCTTGATAGGCTGCATCGGCCAAGCGAATCCGCGACTGAGCGACTTCGACCGCAGTTTTGGCGCGTTTGACTTGGTTCTCGGCTTCCAACACTTCCCGGCGGCTCAGAGCCTTGGTGAGTTGAGCTTTTGCTTCTGCTACTCTGCCTTGAGAATCGCGCAATTCCCGCATTGGCAGGTCTACTTCCGCTTGTTTAATTTCGGTTTCCGCTTTGATAACTTCGGGACGGCTTTTTGCCTTAGCAACAGCCGCTTTGGCTTGGGCGAAGTGGGCTTGCGATTCCAGCATTGTCCGCCGCGCGATCGCCCCTGCGGCTACTAATTCTTTATCGCGATCGAACTGTTCTTTAGCCACAGTTAATTCTATTTCAGCTTGCGCTATTTCAGCTTGCGCTATTTCAACTTGACGCTGATAGTTTTCTTGAGCAACTTTCACAACCGAACGATTGTTTACTAATTCTTGCTCTCGCTGGTACTGCTGAGTTGCTGCTGTTAGTTGAGTTTTGGCTTGGGCGATTTCCGCTGCAGATATTTGAATTTGGCGATCGTAATTTTCTGTAGTTAGTTTCAAATCGCCTTGCGCTTGCTGCAAATCCGCCTCAGCTTCGGCACGTTTTGAGAGAGATTCAACCCGCAACTGTCCTAATTCTGAACTCGACAAAACAGCAACCGATTGATCTTTTGATACTTTGTCCCCAGGCTTAACTAGCAACTCTACCACTTTGCCAGCAACCGAAGCCGTCACTTCTACCTTTTGGTTGGGCAAAGTTTCAATTTGTCCCGTGGTTTTGATGCTTATATCTAGTCGCTGGCGAACCGCTGGGGAGACTTTAATTCCTAACCGTTTTGCGGTGACGGCATCGACAGAAATAGCAGCAGGAGCTTGAGAGGTTTCGCCGCTTTGGTTAAATTCATTTCCGTGTCCCGCGTGGGCGAAAACAGCCGCGGGAGAAGTTAGCACCATTAGGCTGAAAAAAGTTCCCGAAAAGGTACTAATAATTGCCTGGGACTCAGAATATTTGTGCAATATCATTGTTGGCATTTTCCTAGAAATCAGGTTGAGTACCCAAGGCTTAGCGGTTGGTATTTTGCCAAAGTAAGTTAACCGAATTAACGGGAGCTACTTATCAGCCTTTTTCAATAAACGACGGCTAAGCAATGACTAAGAGCTAAATTTTCTCTCCTCAACCTAGTCTTTCACTGCCAAATGAAATTAGGATGAAATTTAGCCTCAGCAGCCCAGATGCCCTCCAGATTCTAAAATACGAATATAAATTTTGCCTAATGCCAAGGGATTGTGCTTTTTAGTTTCTTTCACTGTTGCGAGATATTCTTGCGATTTAATTTCTTTTGTCCATCCGTTCACTAGCTCCTGTACTGCTGCATTTGATTCAGATGTTGTGTTTAGTTCCAAGCTCTGCAATATCATGGAATACCGCTTTATTTTTTTGAGTGACTGTTATACTTTATAACAACTCCTGTTAAATTGTCTACAGTAATTTTACGTAAAAAATGTAATAAAAGGAAGTAGTAAAACTGCTGATAGTCTTAAAGAAGCGATATTATGGTTGATCCCTAACGCTTTGGCTACTATTTCCTTAGCTTAATTTCTGGCTGTTGTGATGCAAGTGTTTCCTGAACAATTAACAGAATGTGATTCGTTTCACTCATTTTCTGGCTTTGTGTCACATTTGGTTGAGCCAGCTAAATTACTGTTTGTACCAAGCTAGACGCCACTCTTTCATTTGCTGAATTTCTTGCTTTTGCGAAGTCACAATCTCTTGAGATAATTTTTTAATTTCCGGGCGTTTTGACTTCTTCAAGGCATCTTCAGCCATCACCAAAGCTCTTTCGTGGTGGGGAATCATAGCATTCAGAAACCGCAAATAAAATTGGTCGTCAGCAGCACCTAAATCCATGCTCATCATCATACTTTGCATCTGTTCGGGAGTCATTGCCATCATGTTACCCATTTGAGCTTGATAAGCCATTGGCGTACTGCTGGCTTTGGGATACCAATTTGTTCGCCACTCTTTCATTTGATTGATTTCGCGGTTCTGAGCAGCAATAATGTTATTTGCTAGTTTTTTCATTTCAGGGCGTTTGGATTTGTTAAGCACCTCTTTAGCCATGTTTACAGCACCTTGATGGTGTACTGTCATGCCATCAATAAATCGCAAATCATAGTCGGCATCAGCCGGGCCTAAATCCATTGACATATTGTGATTCATGCCACTCATGTTGTGGTTTTGTGCCACGTTTTGCTGGCTGCTAGCAGGGGTTGCTGCCGTAATATTTGGGGCTTGGGTTTCGCTGGAAGGAGCTTTTGAACAAGCTACTAGCACGCCGCTGGTGAGGGCGGTTAATGTCAGCGCTGCAAAGCCTGTTTTTAATGAGATTGATTTCATAGACTTTAGTTAAATCCTTAAAAATGCCATTTATATTGATGTTTTCACAGATAAATGAAATTAGGATGAAATTTTGATTCAGATTGGTAAATAATTATTATGTTGCCATCATTTAAATAAATATGTAAGGCGTGCAATGATTACCCTACAAGTAGAATCGGTATAAATCTCAAATCTTAAATCTCAAATTGACTTGACTCTCCTCCTTACAGGAGAGTTTACAATGAAGTTAATTCATTTATTGAGCAGAGTAGTTTCTGCTGAGGTTCAAATTATGACTCTACAATTAAAAGTTCCCAAGATGGCTTGTTCTGCTTGTGCGACTACAATCACAAAAGCAGTCCAAACAGTGGATTCAGATGCCACTGTTGAGGTGGATCTCAAGACAAAAGCTGTCACGGTTCAAACCGCTAAATCGGAAAGTGAGGTTAGAAAAGCGATCGCATCTGCTGGCTATCCTGTGGATTAATATTAAGGCTAACGCCAGCGAGTTCTAACTTTAGGAATACAGCAATTTCATTGTAATTTCATATTAGGGTGAAATGCTGAATATTACAAATGTAGCGTCCAGCCACCGCACCACTCATTTTGATCGCAATTCTCCTATGTAATTGGTCAATTCGGTTAGGCTAATTACTAAATACCTTGACAACCTGCGCTCTTATTCAGTTTAGGAGTAACCCCTATGGACAATCTCACACTTAAATTGCGGGGCATGAGTTGTGCTTCTTGTGCTTCTTCTATCGAACAAGCAATTCAGTCTGTTCCCGGCGTAATTGAGTGTCATGTCAATTTTGGCATGGAACAAGCAAGCATTCAATACGACTCTCAAAAAACCAGTGTAGCCACAATTCAAGAAGCTGTTGATGCAGCGGGATATGAAGCTTTGCCACTTCCAGAAATAGCGGCGGAAGAGGATGACAGCCAGCGAAAAGATCGTCAAGCTGAATCTCAATTGTTGCAGCGCAAACTCTACGTAGCAGGAACTATTAGCCTCATATTATTTGTGGGTTCGATTCCCGCTATGACTGGCTTGCATTTGCCATTTATTCCTAGCTGGCTGCACAATTTTTGGCTGCAATTAGTGCTGACAGCACCAGTACAATTTTGGTGCGCTAACTCATTTTATACGGGAGCTTGGAAAGCCTTAAAACGCCGACTTGCGACTATGGATACTTTGATTGCTTTAGGTACAAGCTCGGCTTACTTTTATTCTGTATTTGTAACATTTTTTCCGGGTTTTTTCATAGCTAAGGGTTTGATACCGAGCGTTTATTATGAAGTGTCATCGAGTGTTGTTGCTCTAATTTTGTTGGGTAAAACTCTAGAAAATCGGGCGAAGGGGGAGACTTCTGAGGCTATTCGGAAACTTATGGGTTTGCAAGCGAAAACGGCTCGGATTGTTCGCAACGGGGAAGAGTTGGAAGTGTCGATCGCCCAAGTGGAAATTGGCGACATCGTGCAGGTGCGGCCCGGCGAACAAATTCCCGTAGATGGAGAGGTGATTGAAGGTGCTTCAACCGTAGACGAAGCAATGGTTACGGGAGAAAGTTTGGCTGTCAAAAAGCAGGTTGGTGACGAAGTTATCGGCTCGACAATTAACAAAACGGGCAGCTTTAAGTTTCGCACTACTAAGATTGGCAAGGATACCTTTTTAGCTCAAATTGTCAAGATGGTGCAGGATGCCCAAGGGTCAAAAGCACCAATTCAAAAGTTGGCAGACGAGGTGACTGGTTGGTTTGTTCCGGCAGTAATTGCCGTCGCTTTAGCTACTTTTGTAGTCTGGTTTAATGCGACGGGAAACTTTACTTTAGCAACAATTACAATGGTGGAGGTGCTGATTATTGCTTGTCCTTGTGCTTTGGGTTTGGCGACTCCGACTGCTGTGATGGTCGGCACTGGAAAAGGTGCAAAAAATGGGATCTTAATTAAAGGAGCCGAAAGTTTAGAGTTGGCTCATAAAATTCAAGTCATTGTGTTAGATAAAACTGGAACTCTTACTGAGGGTAAGCCGACTGTTACTGATTTTGTCACAATTAAAGGAACGGAAAATAGCAATGAGTTAAAATTGCTGCAATTGGCGGCATCTGTCGAGCGAAATTCCGAGCATCCTGTGGGGGAAGCTGTTGTGAGATACGCTCAATCTCAAGAGGTTGATTTGACGGATGTTAAGGATTTTGAGGCGATCGCCGGGAGTGGTGTGCGAGGGGTTGTCGGCGGAAAGCCGATCGCCCTGGGAACGCTGAGGTGGATGCAGGAACTAGGTTGCGATACTGAATATCTGGAACTGCGCGCGAAAGCTTTGGAAGGTGATAGCAAAACGGTGGTTTGGATGGCATCTGAGGGCAAAATAGAGGCAATTCTGGGCATTGCTGATGCTCTCAAACCGTCGTCAGCGCAGGCGGTGAAAGCACTGCAAAAACTCGGTTTGGAGGTGGCGATGCTGACTGGGGACAACCGCGCGACTGCGGAGTCGATCGCCCGATCCGTTGGTATTACTCGCGTTTTTGCGGAAGTTAGACCAGACCAAAAAGCAGCTAAAATCCAAGCCCTGCAAGGGGAAGGAAAAATTGTCGCGATGGTGGGAGACGGGATCAACGATGCACCGGCTTTGGCCGCTTCAGATGTGGGAATTGCGATCGGCACCGGCACAGATATTGCGATCGCAGCTAGCGATATTACCCTAATTTCTGGAGACTTACAAGGCATAATTACAGCAATTCAACTTTCGCGCGCCACCATGCGGAACATCCGCGAAAATCTGTTTTTTGCCTTTATTTACAACATCGCTGGAATCCCGATCGCCGCTGGCGTTTTGTACCCAATTTTTGGCTGGCTGCTAAGTCCAATTCTCGCCGGTGCAGCAATGGCTTTTAGTTCAGTTTCCGTACTTACTAATGCTTTGCGCTTGCGTAATTTTAAACCAAAGTCTCTGGCCTAAATTAGGAGTAATTAGACAAATGTTGCACCATCGTCAAATGTGGGGAACTCTCGCGAGTTTAGGAATTGCGATCGGAATAGCATCGGGAGTTCAAGCTGCCGAACCCCTCGCTGCTTCTAATTCAACCACTCAATTTCGCAGCATCGAACAGCCGCTAGGTTTAAAAGTTGGTGTCACCCTCGGTGGTTTGACATTAATTGGTTTGGAGTTGTGGTGGTTTTTGTTCAGTAAAGCAAAAGGTCAGCAAGCTGAATCTATTCAGGGAATACAAGAGTTGACGATTACTGTAGACGGGGGTTACGAGCCTGCTAGTGTAGTTGTGAAATCCGGTCAATTAGTCCGGCTAAATTTCTTGAGGCGTGACCCGAATAGTTGTCTTGAAAAAGTGTTGTTACCAGATTTTCACATTGTGCGAGAATTACCTTTAAATCAGGTGACAGCTATTGAATTCACTCCTGAAAAACCCGGACGATACCTATTTACTTGCGGCATGAATATGTTTCGGGGTGTGGTGGAAGTACAAAAGTAAATCAAATAGACAGTTGTCAACCTGCTGCAACTGCGACGGTTGAGGCGCGAGTTTTTTCGGCAAGAAATCGCTAAAATAGATGAAAGCTTAAAAAATTTGGAGTGAGCTAAATGCAATTACTACACACGATGCTCCGAGTCTGCAACCTGGAAGAATCTCTCAAATTCTACACGGAAGTGTTGGGAATGAAACTGCTGCGGCAAAAAGATTATCCAGATGGGAAATTTACCCTGGCTTTTGTGGGCTACGGCGACGAATCAGACACTACGGTTTTGGAATTAACCTACAATTGGGGCGTAACAGAGTACAATTTAGGAGATGCTTACGGTCATATTGCGATCGGCGTTGACGACATTTACGGTACTTGCGAAGAAATTAAAGCCCGCGGCGGTAAAGTCAGCCGCGAACCCGGGCCGATGAAACACGGCTCAACTGTTATTGCTTTTGTAGAAGATCCAGATGGATATAAAGTTGAATTAATTCAACTAAAAAATCAAAGCAGCAGCAGTCATAAAATAGCTGCAACAAACGCATCCTAGAAAGTCTCTTTTTAGGGTGCCCGGAAACCAACTTTTGGAGTTAGTTTCTAACTCTACTTCTGGCGCACCCTAGTGATAGCAAATCCGGGTAATATACCTCCTTTACTCGCTCGGCGGTTGAAACCGCGTCTACACAAACAAAGTCGGCCTGCGCCGACTGGTTGATCGAGGGTATCCAAAACCCGGATTTGGTATTAACAATGCGACAATCCTGCACTGTTAGCAAACTGAAGTTTAGGGTTTCTTTTTGGGAGATTTGGGAGGTTGGGGAGATTTTAATATTTTGTCGGCGACCATTTTGTCAACGATTACGTCGCTGATAATCTTAGATCCGTGGGAGGTAAAATGCACGCCGTCACTAATTTTTACATAGCCTCGCTTCCCCGATTTGTCAGCAACTACCGGCACAAATTTTCCCGATTCTGCAAAGGTTTCCCAAGTAGAAATAAATTCAATTTTGGGAGAAGCTTTTTTAGCATTTTTATAAATATTGTTCATGACAGGAAAAGCTTTGATATACGGCGATTTATTAGAGTTAGATTGACCGATCCAATACACTTTTCTCACGGAGGACGAGCCAAGTAACTTGGCATATTTGTCTACTCTTTCTTGATAAGCTTTTTGCCATTCTGGGGTCAGAATTGCCCGATATTTTCCTTGAGAATCAATGATATCTTGAGGGTCGTTTCCTCCAAACAAAATTATCACTACATCTGGGCGGTAATCCTGGATGATTTTGCTGGTTCTGGCATACCAGTCATAATAATCTATCCGATTTAATCCGCTGGATACTTTGTAGTCAAGTTTTGTATCAGCGATGTTGTATTTGTTCTTAAGAGTGTTCTGGAGTTGAATTCCTAAATCGAACATTACGGAATCTCCAATAAATAAAAATTTGCGATAAGGTACGGTTAGTTTGGGTTTGGCTGGAGTTGATTTTTTTGCAGGTTTTGGGGGAGGAGGTGCGGATTTTGTGGCGGTTTGGACTGGAGAAGTTTCGGCTTTTTTGGGGATGCTATCGAAATTGATATCTTTGATTTTGCTCCAAAAATCTTGTTCTGATTTCCTGAAACTGTCTATTTCTATCTGCCGCGCGGCTTGTTTAATTCCGGGATTGGCGAAAGGAGTTGAAGCAAAGTTTTTGAGAAATAAGGATAAGTTGGAAAATATTAAGGTGAGAATTACAGAAATAACTATCAGTAAAATTTCTCGATCTTTCATAGGAAGGAAGAGGGAAGAGGGAAGAAGTCATTAGTCATTAGTCATTGGTTATTGGTTGTTAGTTGTTAGGGGCGGTGGATGGTGCGGGCCCGCCCTCTTAGTTGTTAGTTATTAGTCATTAGTCATTAGTGCTGTCCCCGCCGAGCTTTCCCTCCAACGTCATCAGGAAGAAGGAAGAAGGGAAGAAGACATATACAGGAATCTTTTTAGCTATCCCTATTTTACGTTTAATTAGGTGGATTTATTTGCTTTTTTAGAAATTAAAGTAAATAAAAGGTGGGACGGTGCTCGGCCCCAACATCAAAATAGCATACACGAACAGCGAAACTAAGACAACTCTCAAGAAAATATTTTTTAAGGAAAATACTCTTTGCAAGAGTTGGGAAATTCTCTCGCCCCAAATGTTGATCGCGCCAATGATGGCAATTACTAAATACAATTGCCAAAAGTTAAATTGAAAAGTTGCAGCGGAAAAATTCAGAATTCCCTGAAAAAAATTCATTGCAGTTTCCCAGTTGGGCGTGCCGAAAAATACCCAGCTACAAGTCACAAAGCTAAATGTTAGCAGCCAACTGCAAAATTTAGCAAGTCGGGGAAAGGAATAGTTTAATTTTAGGTGGATAGCTTGGGGAATATCTTTGCATAAATGGTTGACAATCAATCCTAAACCGTGAATTGTTCCCCAGACAATAAAGTTTAAACCTGCGCCGTGCCAAAATCCGCCGATCGCCATTGTCATCAGTAAATTTACGTACTTCCTTAATTTATCGTATTTATTGCCGCCCAAGGGGAAGTAAACGTAATCTCTCAGCCATTCGGAAAGACTGATGTGCCATCTTTTCCAAAATTCTTGCAAGCTGAGCGATCGATATGGCATATTAAAGTTGGCAATGGGTTTGAAACCCAGCAAACAAGAGATGCCGTTAGCTAAATCCGAGTAGCCGCTAAAATCTACGTAAATTAAACATGAATAGGAAATTGCCGCGAGGATTAAATCGATGCTGCTGTATTGCTGGGGAACTGTGAATGGGAGTTTGGTGAAGTTAAACAAAAAGCTCGATAAAGTATATTTTTTGAAGAGTCCAGACAAAATTAAAACTATGACTTCTTCGATTTGATAGTCGTATTTTTTGGATGAATTTAGCTGGCTGTAAAATTCGCGAGGCCGCGATATGGGCCCAGAGGCAATTTGGGGAAAGTAGGTAATGTATGTGGCGTAGTCTACAAATTTCGGACAGGGGATTTTCTTTTGGTAGCAGTCGATTAAATGGGAAATCATTCTAAATGTGTAGAAGGATACGCCGACTGGGGCGATTATTTGCAACATTTGAATGCTGGCGGGAATTTGTAGTTGGTTGAGTACCTCAAACAAGGATGTTACAAAGAAGTTGCAATATTTAAAGATGCCGAGGTTGGCAATGTTGAAAATTATGCCAGAAATTAAGGCAAGTTTTTTATATCTGCCGTGGCAGGTGGCTCGGAGAATGATATAATTGTAGGCAGTACCTAAAACTAGGAGTAATAGAAAGTCTAAACTCCAAAATGAATAAAATAATAAACTGGAAATTAGCAAGACGATTTTATATAAACCGACTTGGGACTTCAAGGATATAATTATGCTAAAAATAATTAGAAAAAATACTAGAAATTGGTAAGTTGGAAATAGCATAAATTTTAGAATGTCAAACAAGGTTAGGGCAATCTATAAATGTTAAATACACCAATGAAAAGGTTCGCAGTGAGGACTTTAGTCCTTCATGAATGCGGACTAAAGTCCTCACTACGAACTTAGGGGAATGGCGATTCTCTGGAGTAGTTGAGAGAATGGGGAACTACTGTATTTTGATAAGTTCGATCGCGCGCGGAGGTCGCAGAGTCCAAAAAATTTCCCTAGATTGCGGGCTGCAAGCTTTTGCAAAAGCTCAATTATGTTGCAACTTCAGCAGAATTAACCGCACTCATAGATTCACAATCGTGTTTAAAGATTATGATAGTTGTGAGACGATATATTAACGGATAACCACAGGAATCCCCTTGATTGCGAGGAAGCAACGTGCAGCCAACAGACCCTAGCAAATTTACCGATGAAGCCTGGGAAGCGATTGTCAAATCCCAGGATGTAGCCCGCCGCTTTGCCAATCAGCAGCTAGAGGTTGAACATTTAGCGATCGCCATTCTCGAACAGCTCGCGACAGCAAACACGATTCTCAGCTTGGCTGGAGTAGATGTAACCCGCTTAGCGCAACAGTTAGAAGCTTTTGCCAAACGACAGCCCAAAGTTACCAACGCTGACCAACTATACCTCGGTCGCGGCTTAGACGTGATGTTAGATGCTGCTGAGTCTGCCAGACAGACTGGGCAAGATAATTTTATCGCCATTGAACATTTATTAATTGGCTTAGTAGAAGATGAACGAGTTGGTAGGCGATTGCTGACTAGGGGCGATGGGCCCCCCGGTCGCCCCGGTTACGATCGCAAACCGGCCCCAGGGACGATCGATCGACCAAAACTCGAAGAAGCAATCAAATCAGTCCGCGCCACCGCTAAAGTCTCAGAAAAAAGTTCCGAAACCGCGAAAGCCGGCCTCCGCAACCCTAAACCCCAAGGAGATAGCGAAGCCAATTCCGACGCCCTCAGCAAATACGGCCGGGATTTGACCGAAGCCGCCAAAGCAGGAAAACTCGATCCAGTAATCGGCCGCGACGAAGAAATTCGCCGCGTCGTCCAAGTTCTTTCGCGCCGTCAAAAAAACAACCCAGTATTAATTGGCGATCCCGGAGTCGGAAAAACTGCGATCGCCGAAGGTTTAGCGCAGAGAATTGTTAACGGCGACGTGCCCGAATCTTTGAAAAACCGCCAGCTATTTAGCCTCGACATGGGCAGTTTAATTGCTGGGGCAAAATTCCGAGGTGAATTTGAAGAACGATTGCGATCTGTCCTGCGAGAAGTTATCGATTCCGACGGGCAAATTGTCCTATTTATTGACGAATTGCACACCGTTGTTGGGACTGGCGGCGGCGGCAGTTCCGGTTCGGGAATGGATGCCGGAAATTTGTTGAAACCGATGTTAGCCAGAGGCGAATTGCGCTGCATCGGCGCTACAACTCTCGATGAATTCCGCAAGAATATTGAAAAAGATCCGGCACTGGAACGCCGCTTTCAACAAGTATTTGTCGGCGAACCGACTGTGGAAGATACTGTTTCAATTTTGCGCGGATTGAAAGACCGCTACGAACGCCACCACGGGGTGAAAATTACCGATTCGGCGCTGGTTGCTGCTGCAACTCTGTCTTTTCGCTATATTTCCGATCGCTTTTTGCCGGATAAGGCGATCGACCTCGTAGATGAAGCGGCCGCCCATTTGAAAATGGAAATTACCTCCAAACCCGTGGAACTGGAAGGGATCGACCGCCGGGTGATGCAGTTGGAAATGGAAAAATTGTCGATTGAAGGCGAGGGAAAAGGTTCTCCAACCCCCACCATCAGCCCCCGGATCGAACGCATCAAAACAGAGATTGACATCTTAAAAGTCAAGCAGGAAAAATTGTCCTCTCAGTGGCTGGGCGAAAAGCAGTTATTGGATGGCATCAATAAGTTGAAAGCAGAAGAAGACCAATTGCGAGTGCAAATTGAGCAAGCAGAAAGAGCTTACGATTTGAATAAAGCCGCGCAGTTGAAGTACGGTAAATTGGAGACGGCGGTGCGCGATCGCGAAGCCAAGGAAGCCGAACTTTTGAAACAGCAAGCTCAAGGTTCTTCGCTGCTGCGGGAAAAAGTTACTGAGGGTGACATTGCCGAAATTGTGGCGAAATGGACGGGAATTCCGGTCAACCGATTGTTAGAGTCGGAACGCCAAAAATTGCTGCAATTGGAAAGCCATTTGCACAAAAAAGTCATCGGTCAAGAGGAGGCTGTAACGGCGGTTGCTGCGGCGATCCGGCGGGCGCGGGCTGGCATGAAAGATCCCGGTAGACCGATCGGTTCTTTCTTGTTTATGGGCCCCACAGGCGTGGGAAAAACTGAGTTGGCGCGGGCGTTGGCTGAGTTTTTGTTTGACAGCGATGATGCGATCGTCCGCATCGATATGTCGGAATATATGGAGAAGCACAGCGTCTCTCGGTTAGTAGGAGCACCCCCCGGATATGTCGGTTACGACGAAGGCGGACAACTTTCCGAAGCTGTGCGGAGACATCCTTATTCGGTAGTGCTGTTTGACGAAGTGGAAAAAGCGCACCCGGATGTATTTAACATTTTGCTGCAAGTGTTGGATGATGGCAGAATTACCGATTCTCAAGGTCGAGTGGTTGACTTTAGAAATACCGTAATTGTGATGACTAGCAATATCGGTAGCGATCACATTTTAGAGGTGTTTGCGAAGAAGGAAAAAACTCCCAAAAAACCTGCTAGTCGCAAGCAGGAAACGAAGGAGGTATCAATTCCCAAGACAGATTATAAAGTTGATGATGATGGTACTGTCGAGGTGTCAGCTCAGCGAGTTGATATTGATAGTGAAGTTAAGACGGGAAGTAAGTCTGAAAGTAAGTCTGAAAACAAGTCTGACAATGAAAAATCCTTGACTCAAGAACGGGAGACAGACGAAGAGTACGAACAAATGTTAAAACGGGTGATGACTGCTTTGCGATCGCACTTCCGGCCCGAATTTCTCAATCGGGTAGACGAGATCATTTTGTTCCACACTTTGAGCAAGATCGAACTGCGGCAAATTGTCACCATCCAAGTTAAGCGGATCGAGCGGTTGTTGGCGGAGCAAAAAATCACTTTGGAACTGTCAGATGCGGCGAAAAACCATATCACAGATGTCGGTTACGATCCAGTTTACGGCGCTCGTCCGCTGAAACGCGCTATCCAGCGGGAGTTGGAAAACCCGCTAGCTAACAAGATTCTGGAAAATGCGTTTGTCGAAGGCGATACAATTGCGATCGACTGCAAAAATAACAGTTTGCAGTTTCGCAAAAAAGACTCTCTCCCCGCGCTAGTAGGTAAAAGTTTGTAGCTGGATTAGGAACAGGCTTTCTGGCCATTGGTGTCAACTTAACATCAAACGTACTCAGAGACTTCTGTTGGGTGATTTAAGGCTAGATCCCCCCTAACCCCCCTTAAGAAGGGGGGGACAAGAGTCTTCTCAAAGTCAACCCCTACTTCCCTTTTTGAGGGATCTTTCCAACTAGCAACTCTCTTTGCGAAGAAGGACAAAAGTCTTCTCAAAGTCCCCCTTCTTAAGGGGGATTTAGGGGGATCTGGCCTAGGCTATAAACGAAAGATACAAAATTTTTCTGGCTTAAGTTGACACCAATGGCTTTATGGCCGGTTCCACAAACAATCAATTTTCTAGTAGCACAGCCCAGAAAGCCTGGTAGTTTAAAATCATGAAACAACTAACTAGAATCACTCTGAATCCCGAAGTAATGGGTGGAAAACCCTGCATTCGCGGCTTGCGAGTCACTGTTGGCACGATAGTCGGACTGATGGCATCGGGACACTCACCGTCAGGCATTTTGCAGGCCTATCCCTACCTGGAAGAAGCAGATATATATGAAGCGCTTGCTTATGCAGCGTGGCGAGTTGAAGAAGTAGAAATTCCTATGAAAGTGGCACAGGCATTCTGTCTGTGATTAAACAATTAAAAACAGGCTTTCTGGCCTGTTATATGTCCGGTAGATTAGCCGAAATCAGTAAGGTTCGTAGTACGCACTTCAGTCCGCGACAAGAGAGCGGACTGAAGTCCGCACTACAAACCGTTTTTGTTATCGTAATCCCTCGGACTCCATATTGTTGAAAATAGTGAAGCGTGCTACTTAATATTACTAATTGCCCATCGTGCGGCTGGTGTAAGCATCCATGCTGTAAGCCGGAACGCGAACGCTGTAATCAATATCTGTTCCAGTCACAGCTTTTGCTAGTTGTTCAAAAGATTCGTCGTTCCAGTTGCGATCGTGGATGGGCTTTGACTGTTCGCCGAGGAAGTATGCTTGAGTGCCAATCACTGAGGCTGCTACCCAACCGACGATTAAAAGGGCGATTACGATAGTCATAGCTGTTTTTCCTTAACTTTTGTTGCGTTATGTAAAGAAATGTAACAAACTGTGAATGAGAATGTCAAGGTAGTGTATTTGCGTGGCAACCGTCCGGGAGGTAGTAAATACCACACCTTTGAGGAAACTGAGAGAAGGTGACAGGACTTGACCGGAAATTTGCGCGTGTAGTGCCTGCCGCGCCACCAGTATGTAGCGTCTGCTAGCGCGCACCGATGCAGCATGCGCCACCAGACTCGAATTTTATGCTGTATCCGCGATCGCAGAATTCATGGCATCTTATGATGAAATTTTAGTTAAGAATTTATAATTTTTGCGTTTAAAATTTACGATTAAAACTATGCCACTAGCATGAGGAACTGGGCAAAGATATGAGTTATAATCTATCGGTTTGGATTTGAAACAACAAATCTTAATTACTAAATCTCACTTACCAAATAACCATTACCAATTACCCAAACAAATTATGGCAATCTCAATGTTAAATGACGATCCCTTGTGGTTCAAAGATGCTATCATTTACGAAGTACCAATTCGCGCTTTTGCCGACAGCAATGCAGACGGCATCGGCGACTTTCAAGGACTGACAAAAAAACTAGATTACCTGCAAAACTTGGGAGTAACCGCCATTTGGGTACTGCCATTTTTTCCCTCACCGCTCCGAGACGACGGCTACGATACATCTCACTATACCACCGTCAACCCGATTTACGGCACCTTAGATGACTTTAAAAACCTTTTAGAAGCAGCGCACCAGCGGGGAATTCGAGTCATTATTGAGTTGATTGTTAACCACACTTCCGACCAGCACGAGTGGTTTCAGCGAGCGAGGCGCGCTCCGAAAGGCAGTAACGAAAGAGATTTTTATGTGTGGAGCGACACGCTGGAAAAATATCAAGATGCTCGGATTATTTTTCAAGATTTTGAAACATCTAATTGGGCTTGGGATGCGGTAGCAAAAGCTTATTACTGGCACCGTTTTTATTCCCACCAACCCGATTTGAATTACGACAATCCGGCAGTTCGCCAAGCCATCTTAGATGTGGTAGATTTCTGGTTGGCATTGGGCGTAGACGGATTGCGAATGGATGCTGTACCTTACCTGTACGAGCGCGAGGGTACTAACTGCGAAAACTTGCCAGAAACTCACGCTTTCCTCAAACAGTTGCGCCAGCACGTAGATGAAAAATTCCCGAACCGGATGCTGCTAGCGGAGGCGAATCAGTGGCCGGAAGATGCGGTTGAATATTATTCGGCTGGGGATGAATGTCACATGAACTTTCATTTTCCGTTGATGCCGCGTCTATTTATGGCTTTGCACATGGAAGATAGCTTTCCAATTAGCGACATTCTCCAGCAAACTCCGCAGATTCCTAATAACTGTCAGTGGGCATTGTTTTTGCGGAATCACGATGAATTGACGCTGGAAATGGTGAGCGATGAAGACCGAGATTATATGTATCGGGTTTACGCTCAAGACACTCAGGCGAGAATTAATTTGGGTATCCGCCGCCGCTTGGCTCCGCTGATGGGAAACAACCGCCGCCAGATTGAGTTGATGAATGCTTTGCTGCTGTCTCTTCCTGGTACGCCGGTGCTTTATTACGGCGATGAAATTGGCATGGGTGACAATATCTATTTGGGCGATCGCAACGGGGTGAGAACTCCGATGCAGTGGAGTAGCGATCGCAATGCCGGTTTCAGCCGCGCCAACCCGCAGCGACTGTACGCGCCGCCAATTGTTGACCCTGAATATCACTACGAATCTGTTAATGTGGAAGCGCAGCGGGCGAATCCGAGTTCTCTGTGGTGGTGGATGAAACGCTTGATTGCTGTGCGCCAGCGCTTCCAAGCATTCGGTCGCGGAACTTGCGAGTTTCTGTATCCAGAAAACCGCAAAGTTTTAGCTTTTGTTCGCACCTATCAAGACGAACACATCCTCGTAGTGACTAATTTATCCCGCTTCGTCCAGACGGCAGAATTAGACCTTTCGCCGTTTAAAGGTGCTGTTCCGGTGGAGATTTTCGGCCGGACTGAGTTTCCGCCAGTTGGCGAATCGCCTTATTTTTTGAGCTTGAGCCCTCACACGTTTTACTGGTTTACTCTTACTGTCAAGCAAGAGGATTTTTCGGTGAACGGTTTGAATACAGATTTGCCGAGTTTGGCGATCGTCGGTACTTGGGAAACTGCTTTTTCTCCTAAAAGTCAGCTCAACAATATGTTGATCTCTCTTTTGCCGAATTACTTGCAATCCAATCGCTGGTTTAGCGGTGCAGACAGGATAATTCAATCATTAGAAATTAAGGAAATTGTACCTGTTGGATATAAAAATAGTGCCGGGGAGCAATCTACGGTTTACATTCTGTTTTTGCATTTGAATTATACCGAAGGTATGGCGGAAACTTACGTTTTGCCTTTAGGTTGGGAAGAACTCAAAAACGAGCCGGACGATCGACCGACGATCGCGCGCCTGCAATTCTCAGAAACCAAGGAAGTCGGAGTGCTATTTGATGCTGCGGGGGACAAAGGTTTTCTGAGCGAGCTGCTGGGGGCGATCGCCACCAATGCCAGTTACCAAGGTACAGCGGGCGAACTCGTAGGGATTGCCGACAATTTCTTGAACTCAGAACAAGATTTATCGCAACTAGAACCGTACCTGTTCAAAAAAGAACAAAGCAATACATCGGCCGGTTACGGCGATCGGTTAGTCCTGAAAATCTTGCGAAAATTCGAGGAAGGAATCAACCCAGAATTAGAAATCGGACGCTTTTTAACCAATAGCCAGTCGCTCGAAAACTACGCTCCCATTGCCGGAGAATTGAAATATCGCACAGCCGGTCAAAAACCAGTTACAGTCGGAATACTGCAAAAACTAATCCCCGACAGCAGGGATGCTTTGTCTTATACATTAGACTCGCTGCGCGACTATTTCGAGCAAGTAATGGCAGTAGAAGCAAAGTATGCAGGCGATATTTTATCTACTTCCCCCGAAGATTATTTACCCAGCGCTTTGACCGCACAAATGCGACAGTCAAGCTCGCTACTAGCCGATTTATCCCTAGAAGTACCCGCATTAGCTCGCGAACTAATCGGCTCTTACTTCGCATCAGCAGAACTTTTAGGTCAGCGGACAGCCGAACTCCACCTGGCTTTAGCTTCGGACACAGAAGATCCCGCTTTTGCTCCAGAAAATTTCACCTCATTTTACCAGCGTTCCATCTATCAATACATGAGAAATCTGGCAGGAAGAACTTTGCTGTTGCTGAAAAAGCGGCTGTCTAAACTGCCGCCAGAAACGCAAAAGTTGGGACAAACTCTTCTCAACCGCGAAGACTTGCTGATGGAACGTTTCAAGTCTATTTTGAACTTGAGAATCACCGCCGACAGAATTCGCTGTCACGGAGACTTTCATTTCGGACAAGTTCTGTATACAGGGAAAGACTTCGTAATTATTGATTTTGAAGGAGAACGGAATCGACCGTTAAGCGAGCGGCGGATGAAGAGGTCGCCTTTGCGAGATGTTGCCGGAATGCTGCAATCTTTCAATTACGCCGTTACTATGGCGCTGGGGAACGAAGTAGAAAGTGGGATGATCCGCCCTGAAAACTTACCTGAAATGCAGCAGTGGGCGAATGTTTGGCACCGCTGGGTTAGCCTGACTTTTCTCAAGAGCTATTTGTCAACAGCAGCGGATGCAAGTTTCTTGCCAAAATCTGTACCGGAATTGGAAGTTTTGCTGAATGCTTACATTTTAGAAAAAGCGGTTTCTGAGTTGTCAGACGAACTCCAGTACCGCTTGGATTTGGCAGAAATTCCGCTCCAGCGAGTTCTGCAATTGCTTCAGGTCGAGCGTCAGTCCTAGCTGATTTTTAAGTATTAATAAAAGGTGCGCGCTGCGCGCACCTTTTATTAACTAAATCTGCTTTGATAACGATTTTATCGGCGAATAGAATTCGTGACTATACAAACAAAGTCCGCGCAACGCGAGACTCAAGAATCAAGAACTTTGCATTACTTAAAATAAAGAGCTGCTTGATACAAAACTTGTTCTTGATGCGTTAACAAAGTACAATCAGAAAGTGGGTAAGCTACACAGGTAACAGCGTAGCCAGCTTGCGATTCTGACGGCTTCAAAAACTTTTGTTCGCTTTGGTCGATTTCACCACTGAGCAGTTTAGCAACGCAAGCAGAACACTCTCCTTGCTTGCATCCATTGGGCAAGCGGATGCCGGCATCTTCTGCTATATCTAAGATATACTGGTCGTCTGGTACGGCGATCGTGCGATCGAGGGCGAGAGCTTCATTCACCAGCCGAACTTGATAAATTGCCATTTCCACCTCTGATATTATTTCCGAGTTTAAGAAGGAGGCGGTTGAAACCGCTTCTTATCAAACGAAGTCCGCGCAACGCGATACTGAAGAATAATTGATATTAGCGGAATTATCGGCTGCTAGACAAGTGCTTGTTGATATTCTAGAGGTTCATCTAGATAAATAGCGCGAATATCCTCCGGCAGATTTGATTCTAAAGTTTGATATCCTTTTTGGAGCAAAGCCTTGACTTGAGCGGGCGAAATTGCTTCACCTTCTGCTTGCAAATAAGCTGCGATTCGTGTTTCGCTCCAGCGGAAAGTCTGAGCCATCAACACGACTAAACGCGGCAGCGGAGCCAACAATTCTAAGGCTTGTTTGACGTAACACCAGAGGGGAGGTGGAGCGGATTGCAAGGAGTAGTGAATCGACTCTACAGGTGGCAATTCGGCTTGATTGATGCAGATAGCGGTGACATTAATCAGCCAGTTTTGGAGGCTGAGATTTTCGCCATCAGACTCTGGGATTTCGTGGCGCAAATCGAGGCCTCGGAGCTCGTGATAGATGTGCAGCCAAGTGTGTGCGAACAGGTAATCGCCTTGTACGGGCGATCGCACGGAATGGCGGATCAGGGAGTGGACAATTTGAGCGTAGCGGCAAAAAATTGCCGTGAAGAAGCGACCTTGATCGGGATGGTTTTGAAACAAAGTCAATAATTCGCGATCGCTGTGGTGGAACAGGGATTTAACCACAGGATGGTTTAGTTCGGAAAAAACAGGTGTTTGCACAATTGTTCTGGAAAGGTTGTGGGAATAAATGCTGGTGCAGCATGATTCTACACTAGGATCTACAGTTCATGCAACTGCTTAAAACTTGTTGATATTTACGTCAATTTAATTATATAATAGAGTTGTAGGCGATGCTGCATCAATCTAAATTGATACATATAAACTATATGTATCCAGCGCACATCAAAAGATAATTTATTGTTTCAAGGGTAAGATTCTTGTATGTCTAGCATTAATACTGGTATCGAATGGTGCGATCGCACATGGAATCCCACAACTGGCTGCGATAAAGTCAGTCCCGGCTGCACTCATTGTTATGCAGAAGCATTAACAAAGCGTTTCCATACTAATTTTCCTAATGGGTTTACTTTTCAAGAACATCCCAAGCGTTTGAACGAACCTAGGGGTTGGCGAAAGCCTAGTCGCATCTTTGTTAATTCAATGAGCGATTTGTTCCATGAAGATATTTCTCTTGATTTTTTGAAACAAGTCTTTGATGTAATGCGTGAAACTCCTCATCACATTTATCAAATCCTTACCAAGCGAGATAAACGTTTAGTAGAGTTAGCCCCTCAACTTGAATGGTCTGATAATATTTGGATGGGCGTGTCTGTTGAAAATCAAAACTACGTTAACAGGATTGACTGTTTGCGACAAGTACCTGCAAAAGTCAGATTCCTATCGTGCGAACCACTTTTAGGGTCGTTACAGCTTGATTTAACCGGAATTCATTGGGTAATAGTTGGTGGAGAGTCGGGGCAAAAACACCGTCCGATGCAGGTAGAATGGGCGCAAAGTATTAGGGATCAGTGTCAGGAGGCTGGAGTCGCGTTTTTCTTCAAGCAATGGGGAGGTAGAACACCTAAAGCTGCTGGGAGACTTCTCGATGATAAAATTTGGGATGAGATGCCAAAAGCTGAGAATAAACAGAGACAAAAATTGCTTAGATGATCGAAGATGAATAAATGCTAGTAACAGAGGAGCAATTATTACAACTAAAATTTAATAATCATATTATTCTACTATCTTTAACAAACTATTTAGTGTGTAAGGCTTTTTGGAACCAGGTTTTTGTATCTCTAACATCCCTTCTTGATACAGTGAACCTAGAATATCGTTGTAATACTGAGTTCTTTTTAAACAACCCAAATCATTCAATTTTAAAATAATATGAGTAATTACATCTTCAAAAGATTTCCATTCTGATTTGAATTCACGCAAAATTTGGATAGATTGTGTTTTAATTATAGCGATGCGTCTTTTCTGTTCTGCTTCCCATTCTTTATCAAGAAATTTTTCAATTCCTTGATAATTATCTTGAAAAAATAAGAGTTTATCTTCGTCACAAACAAAATCGTTCAGAAAAGAACCAAATGCTTTTTCTGGATGATTGCTGCCAACTACAATACTGTATTGAGGTCTGACATCATTATAAGTCTCCTTAATTTCAAAGCTAGTTACACCTCTAAAACCGCCTTCTTTTCTCATTCTTTCTTTGAAGTATTCCAGCGCCCACCTTTCAAATTTTTGAGGCTCACTTTTTAGTTCCAGCCACTTTGGTTTCCAATCTATATCAGAATTAACACCTAGAAGTTTTGTCAAATTTTTTATATAAGTCTCGGCAGTTTGTTGTTCTTTAGAATTAGCATAGGTAGTTTTGTACTGCCCAGCATTACGAGCTACGTGTATATTGTGAAAAAGTAAAAACAGTTCGCCCTTATACTGGCTGACATAGTTTCCTATTTCGCATATATTATCGAAACTCATTCCTTTAACAGCAAAGGTATCAAGAAAAAATAATGTAGGATAGTTTTGCAAGTCTTTCATTAGCTCAGGCAAAGCAACTTCAAATGTTTGTGGATTATAGATTTTATATGACAATTTTTCTGCTAAACGTTCACAATGCTCATGAAGCTTTCTATTGAAATTACGATTAGATTCTATAAATAAACATCTTAAGTTTACACGATTTTCTTGCCTGAAGAGTTTCGCACATTTGAGAGCTATTAATGGTGAACCATCAGTATTTTCAAATTCATGTTTATATTTCGACCAAAAATTTGAATTATTTACAAAGTCTTCAATTCCTATTCCTTCTGTATATTTTCCTACTCCTGCGAACCCATCGACATAATTTAGATGCTCTGATTGATAAGCTTTTTGACCACCAAGATTGTAACAAAAACACTGAATATACCTTAGCATTATCCGATGCTTAGATGCTGACCATAACCGTTTTCGAGTAAAGTAATTTTCTGACTCATTTGAATTTTGTGGAAATAGAGGTAGAGATAGTTGATCGCCTTCCATTTTTTACACCAGTGCTATTATAAATTGTATTTGTAATTTATTTTCTAAATAGAGCGTAGCATAAAAAAGAAATCTGTTTACATTAAAAAATGTAATCCTATTTTAATTTTCCCTGCAACCACCATAACCTCCACCACCCGGAGTCTCAATGACAAACACATCCCCCGATCGCATTTCCACACTCGCCGTACTTCCCAATTCCTCAACATTTCCATCAAATCTCTCAACATAATTCCGCCCAACTTTCCCCGCCTCACCCCCATGCAAACCGCAGGGAGAAATCACCCGCCGCCCCGATAAAATTCCCGCCGTCATATCCTCCAAAAACCGCACTCGCCGCACCACTCCATTACCCCCGCGATGACATCCATTCCCGCCGCTATTAGCCCGGATGGCAAAACTTTCTAACAACACCGGAAACCGCCATTCTAATACTTCTGGATCGGTTAAACGCGAATTAGTCATGTGAGTTTGCACCGCATCAGTACCGTCAAAATTTGCACCAGCACCCGAACCGCCACAAATTGTTTCATAATATTGATAGCGGTTATTTCCAAAGGTGAAATTATTCATAGTGCCCTGGGAAGATGCGATCGCCCCCAGCGCACAATACAAAGCATCCGTAATATTCTGCGACGTTTCCACATTTCCCGCCACCACCGCCGCCGGATAGCGCGGATTCAGCATACAGCCTGCCGGATTGATGATTTCCAGAGGTTTCAAACAGCCCGCATTTAGAGGAATATCGTCATCTACCAAGGTGCGAAAAACGTACAACACAGCCGCTTTACACACCGCAGCCGGAGCATTAAAATTGTTAAATTGCTGAGAAGATGTGCCAGTAAAATCTATTTTTGCACTGCGCGCCGACTTGTTAATTGTAATAGCTACCTTAATCTGTCCGCCACTATCCATCGGATAAGTAAACTCGCCATCTTGCAAAACATCTATTACGCGCCGCACCGATTCTTCAGCATTATTTTGCACAAAGCCCATATAAGCTTGTACCATTTCTAAGCCGTAACATTCTACCATCTCGATCAGTTCTGCTACACCGCGATTGTTTGCAGCAACTTGCGCTTGCAAATCCGCGATATTTTGTGCGACATTGCGAACAGGAAAATCTCCAGTTGTGAGAATGTCCAGTAATTCTGGTTCGCGAAATTTGCCCTCGCTTACTAGCTGAAAATTGTCCAGTAATACGCCTTCTTCAGTTACTATGGTACTGTTGGGAGGCATGGAACCGGGAGTGATGCCGCCGATGTCGGCGTGGTGTCCCCGCGAGGCTACATAAAACAAAGGAACGGAGGAATCATCAGCAAATACTGGAGTAATAACGGTGATATCTGGTAAATGTGTGCCGCCGTTGTAGGGATTGTTAGAAACATAAACATCGCCCGGTTGAATCGCATTGCCTTGTGCTAAAATTAAAGCTTCTACACTTTCGCTCATCGAACCTAAATGCACGGGAATGTGCGGCGCGTTGGCAACTAATTGCCCGTTTTTGTCGAAAATTGCACAGGAAAAGTCGAGACGTTCTTTGATGTTAACTGAGGAACTTGTGTTTTGCAATGTGACGCCCATTTGTTCGGCGATCGCCCGAAACAAATTATTAAAAATTTCCAGCAAAACTGGGTCGGATTTAACCGCAGATAAACGCGAATTAACGCCGATATTATCTGCGTCCATCTGCGTGCATCTGCGGTTCAAAATTAAATCATTATTTTCGGTGATTTCCCCTTCCCAGCCCGGTTCTATGATATTAGTTCCCGTAGCTTCAACAATCATAGCAGGGCCTTCTATGCAGTCGCCCGATCGCAAATCGTCTCTCTGATAAACAGGCGTTTCCCGCCACCCGCCAGCAACATAGGTTTGCACGGTTGAAATTGGTTGCACAGGCAAGATTCCCGTCCCACCAGAAGGGGAAATTGTGGAGGCTTCCGGCACATCCATTCTTTCTACAACTTCCACCGAAACCGCTTCCACAATCAGCGGTTTTTCTGGCATAATAAAACTGTAACGCTGTCGGTGAGCTGCTTCAAATTCAGACTGCATCGGCTCAATATTGTCAGCAAAATTGACCGCCAAAACCGAGTCACTTCCCTGATATTTTAAGCGCAGCTTGCTAACAACTAAAACCTCTGACTCATTCTCTGTGTTCTCTGCGCCTCTGCGGTTCAATTCCCTCTTTCCCTCAGCCTCCAGTAGGGTTAAAATATGATGCAACTCAGGTAATAATTCTGCATTTAATTGTTGCTCGATCGCCCTTTCGCGAATGGCCCGCACATCAGCCAAACCCATACCGTAAGCCGACAACACACCTGCATAAGGGTGAATAAATACCCGTTTCATCCCCAAAGCATCGGCGATCGCACAAGCGTGTTGGCCGCCCGCGCCGCCGAAACAGCACAATGTATACTCCGAAACATCATAACCGCGCTGAAGCGAGATTTTTTTCACCGCATTAGCCATCTTTTCCACGGCGATCGCCAAAAAACCCTCCGCCACCTCTTCTGCCGTCCTCTCGCCCCCAATTTCCCCCGCTAGTTGCCCAAATTTTTGGTTTACTACGTCAGGGGCGATCGGCAAATCTCCATTCAATCCAAACACTTTCGGGAAAAAATCCGGTTGAATTTTCCCCAACATCACATTACAATCAGTCACCGTCAAAGGGCCACCTTTGCGATAGCAAGCAGGGCCGGGATTAGCCCCCGCAGACTCCGGCCCGACACGGTAGCGAGCCCCGTCAAAAAAGACAATTGAACCGCCACCGGCTGCTACAGTATGAATTGCCATCACGGGCGATCGCAATCTCACCCCAGCAATTTCCGTCTCAAATTCGCGTTCGTATTCGCCGTTAAAATGGGCAACATCTGTCGAAGTTCCGCCCATATCAAAGGTAATAATTTTATCAAAACCTGCCTTTTTGCTCGTTTGAACAGCACCGACAATTCCCCCAGCAGGCCCGGATAAAATACTGTTTTTTCCTTGGAATTTGGCGGCATCTACTAAGCCGCCGTTGGATTGCATGAACATTAATTTAGGGGGCTGGGAGGGCGAGGAGGAGGAGGGCGGGCCGGCACCATCCACCGCCCCTACAGATAATAGACTCGTTACTTGTTCGACATAACGCCGCAAAATCGGAGATAAATAAGCATCGACAACCGCAGTATCTCCCCGCGAAACTAACTTCATTAAAGGGCTGACTTCGTGAGATACGGAAATTTGAGTAAAGCCAATTTCTTTCGCTATTTGAGCAACTTTTTTTTCGTGTTCCGAGTAGCGGTAGCCGTGCATGAATACGATCGCACAACTGCGAATTCCCTCATCGTAGGCTTGCTGCAAAGATGGGATAAAATCCAAATTCACAGCCATTAACTCGTCACCTCTGGCGCTGTAGCGTTCGGCAACTTCGATCGCGCGATCGTACAACATTTCTGGTAAAATAATGTGGCGGGCAAAAATATTCGGGCGGTTTTGATAGCCAATTCTCAGCGCATCGCCGAAACCTTGAGTAATTAGTAGAATAGTGCGATCGCCCTTACGTTCCAGCAAAGCATTTGTCGCCACCGTCGTACCCATTTTAATCGCTGCAATCTCCCCCGCCGGGATCGATTCCCCCGCCCCAATCCCCAAAATATCGCGAATTCCTTGCACTGCTGCGTCGGTGTAGCGATCGGGATTTTCCGACAGCAGCTTGTGAATTACGAGCTTACCATCCGGCTTTTGGGCTACTATATCGGTAAAAGTACCACCGCGATCGATCCAGAATTGCCAAGAAGTGCGATCGTAAAAAACATTCATATCTTCTTCTCCCATCTTCTTCTTTCTTCCTTCGCGCCCTTCGCGTCTTCGCGGTTCGTTAAAATAAAATTATAGATACCCAATAGCCTCAACCAAACCCCGACAAACACCCGCAAGAAAATCCAAATCCAAAGTCTCAATCTTATCACTCGCTTGATGATAATGCGGATTCCGCATATTAGCCGTATCCGTCACCATAATCGCCGGATAACCATTATCCCAAAAAGGAGCATGATCGCTGCGGCGAGTATCCGGCACAATCAAACCTCGATTCGGCACCGGCAACCACTCGCAAGCTTGACCCGATTTGCGGATATTTCCGCTCAAGGCCATCATATCGCGAACAGTCCGTAAGTTCCCGATTAAAGCAATAAAATTACCAATATTCGGATAAAAATATTTCAGTCCCGCCGGGTAGCTTTGAGAGTTGGGTTTGTTGTTGCAATAACCCAACATTTCCAAAGAAATCATCAACCGAATTGACTGTTGCTGTTGTTTGTATTTAGCGGCATGATGCTTGCTACCCCAACAACCAGCTTCTTCCATATCGAAGGCAACTAATTGTACTGGATATTGTAGCGGTTGAAGTGCGATCGCCCTAGCGAGTTCCAGCAAAACAGCCACCCCAGTAGCATTATCATCAGCCCCAGCCGTCCCCGGCACAGTATCGTAATGAGCACCAATTACGATCGGCAAATTTTCTTGCTTCCCCCCCTTAGCAAGGGGCGATCCTTCTTGCTTCCCCCCCTTACCAAGGGGGGGACTGAGGGGGGGTAAATCCAAGATAAAATTGTGATGAATTCGCCCGCGCACCGCAAAATCGTCGATTTCTACAGTTCCCCACTGTCCCAATTGTTCGCGGATGTATTGCTGAGCATAAAAATGCCCTTCGGATGCGAGGTATGGGTTGCGATCGCGTACAATTTGAATTAGGTGGCTGTGCAAGCGTTCTTTGAGATTCATGCGATCGGAGATACAATGAGTACACTCAGATTATATGAGATTGAATTATGATTGGAGAAGTCAGAATCAAAAATTATAAGTCCATTCACAAGCTGAAGCTAGAATTAGGACGAGTCACCGTATTGATTGGTGAAAATGGCTGCGGTAAGAGTAATATCCTAGAGGCGATCGCCCTGGCTTCTGCGGCGGCTGATGATAAACTGGATAATGAGTTTCTAGCATCTAGGGGCATCAGAGTTACAGAACCTCAATTAATGCGATCGGCTTTTGAAAAAGATAATCTTAGTAAAGAAGTTAAAATTGATTTAACAGGAAATGAGCAACAACGCTTTTGTTGTGTTTTACAAAATGATAACTCTCCCTATTCTAAGTGGTTAAATAAAAATAGCCCTTACATTTCTGTTATTCCTGTACTCAACTTTATTGAGGGTACTCACAACAGTCTAGATAATGCTATTAATCTTTGGCAAAAATCCCAGAAAGATCGAAATGAATCGTCTTTGGAACAATCACTACAAGCCTTATTAAAAGTCAAAGATGATATAGCAAAAACCCAAGATGAGGCACAATCATTTCTGCAATATTGGAAAACATTTTCCATACATGAGTTTATAATTTATTCTCCTGAAAACTCAGCATTACGAATCTTTGAAAAAGAAGGACAAGTTCAACCATTAGGAATTAATGGAGAAGGCTTGTTTAAGCTATTAAAAGTTTTGAGTTCAGCTAACCAAGAACAGCTTAATGAAATCAAGAAAAAACTGCGATTGATAGATTGGTTTCAAGATTTTGAAATTCCTCAAAATCTATCAGCGATGCAAACTTCTCTCCAAATCACAGATAGGTACTTAGATACAGATTTAAGTTACTTTGACCAAAGAAGCTCGAATGAAGGTTTTTTGTTTTTACTTTTTTACTTTACCTTGTTCATAAGCGATATCACACCTAAATTTTTTGCAATTGATAACATTGACGCTTCTCTCAACCCCAGATTATGCCGCCGATTAATCGAAGAATTAGTCGAACTAGCAAAAAAGAATGATAAACAAGTCATCTTGACAACTCACAACCCAGCAGTTTTAGATGGTTTGGATTTAGATGATGACCAACAGCGGCTGCTTGTGATTTCCCGGAACCAATTAGGTTATACTAAAGCTAGACGTATTCTCAACCCCAAACCTTTGGATGGACAAGAACCTGTAGATTTATCAGAGGCATTTTTGAGAGGCTATATCGGCGGACTTCCTAAGAATTTTTAATATGATTATTTTTGGATTGATTACAGAGGGACTTACTGACCAAATTGTAATTGAGAAGATTTTAGCTGGATTTTTTAATAGTCAAAATATAGAGGTAACACCTCTTCAGCCAAAAAGAAATAAAGACAATCAGAATAAGTCCCAATCCGGCGGTTGGACTCTAGTGTTTGATTATTGTCATTCAAAAAAGTTTCAAGAATCATTTCGATTTTTTGACTATATCATTATTCAAATAGATACTGATGTTTTGGTGGATTCAGAAAATTCTAATTATAATATTCCCAGTCGAGATGACAATGGTGATGAGTTTACTCCTCAGCAGTTAATTGCAAAAGTTATTGAGAAATTTAGGGACGGGATTGGTGAGGATTTTTACAACACCAATCAACAGAAGATAATTTTTGCAATATCTGTACATTCTATTGAGTGTTGGTTGCTCCCACTGTATTATACAGATAAACAGAAAAAAGGTAAATGCAAAAACTGTCTTAATACGTTAAGTTATGAGCTTTCCAAGCAACACAAATTTACAATTGACAAGAATGCTAAAAATCCTGAATATTATCGAGAGATTGCCAAACAATATGGCAAGCATAAAGTTTTAATGAAGCATTACCAAGATAATCCTAGTCTGAAAATTTTTATAGAAGAGATTGAGAGTAGAAATATTCAAATTATTGAAGAGGATGACTGGTAACTATCCAGATTTTTATGTCGTATAATAGAGACAAAAATTAGGAGATTAGTATGCAAGTATACAAACTTAGAGGTAAAATAGATGAGGCTGGGAATTTAGTAGTTTTGGAATCCCTGGATATGCCGCCCGGAGATGTGGAAATCATCGTTTGGCCGGTGGCTGATGCTGTTAAACTGGCTAGCGAGTCGAAAAGTGCGATACCTGAGACATCTCAGACGAAGTTTAAAACGAAGGTGAAAGCATTTCAAGCTTTGTTTGAGAATACTCAGCCTGTCCCGCCTGACTTCGATGCAGACGAAGCTAGATGGGAAGCTTTGAAGGAGAAACATAACTTGTGAAAGTCCTCATAAACACCAATGATTCAAGACTTAACGAATTATCCCCATAGCAGTTTTCAATTTTCTGAAATACAGGACACGGCAGTGCCGTTTCCCTACCTGAAAACGGCTATAAATTTCCCAAATCTCTAAATTTCTGACTCCAACTCTGTAGCTCGTAATTTCACGGGAAATTCAACTTTCTTCAACTCAGACGACTCTAATAACTGCACTTTCTCCTCAGAATTAGCTTCACCATTCCGCACTTTTCCCAATTTTTCCGCCAAAGTATCCCGCTGGTTGATCAAATAAATACTTACCAAAGTCAGCCCTACCCCCATAGATTGCAGCGAATTCAACACCTCGCCCAAGAACAAATTGCCGAACAGCAAAGCAAAAATTGGGGTAAGAAACGTCAGAGAACTTAAACTCGTCAAACTGCCGCTAGAAGCAAAATAAAAGAATAAACCGTAGGCGATCGCACTTCCGAACACGGTAGAATAACCTAGCGCCATCCAGCCCGAAAAATCGATATTCACAAACTGCTCTGACTCAGTAGTCGCCGAAATCGCCAACAGTGGCAAACCGCCCAAAATCATGTGCCAGCCCGTCGCCACAATCGGGTCAACATAGCGGCAAACCCAGCGCACCAAAACCGTACCCACAGCCATCGACAAAGCCGCCAACAGCATCAACCATTCCCCACCCTCAAAGAACTGTTCCATACCCCCAGAAACCTGCGCGCCTTCGGGAGAAAACAGCCCCAAAATCCAGCCATCGGGCAACCCAATCAAACTGATGCCGATAACGCCAATTACTAATCCCAACCAGCCCCAAAAACCAATTTTTTCTTGAAACAACCACAAACACAAAATCGCCACAGCTAGCGGTTGAGAATCAATCATCACCGAGCCCAAACCCGCACCGGTTCTCGCCAAACCTTCGGCTAAAAAGCCTTGAAACAAAGTACCGTCAACTAAAGCAAACAGCGAAATCCACAGCCAAGCTTTCCAACCCGCAGGCTGTGCCTTTCCCATCAGCGCCGCCGCCAACAGCACCAACACGCCCGCAGGTACTAAACGCACAAATGCCACAAATAGAGGTGTCGTGTGCGGCATCACTCCTTTCATCGCTACCATTGCGGTTCCCCACAGGAAAAACGGCGCGATTAACAACAGCGGGGCAAAGGGTAGTTTAGAATCGGTAAGTTTTAGCTGCATGGCGGGGACTCCAAATAATTGATGAGAGTGGCTCTCAGAAAAATAATGTAGATTTGTTAAGCAATTTTTACAATTATATATCGAAGGTGGGTTAAGTGCGATCGACCGATCGGCAAGAAACCCAGTTTTTTCACCCAGATATTCGCTTCAAACCCTGAATCTCTGCAAAAAACCCGGTTTCTTCAGTCTCATCGAGTAGCCTTCTTCCCTCTTCCCTCTGACAACAGCCAACTGCCAACTGCCAACTGCCAAGTGCCTTCAGATGAGTCACACTAGAAGTTAGCTACAAAATTTCCTACATTGCCTGTAAACTGCCCATGATTTGGCCATTCAAGCCCCGCTACCGCAAACAAATCGCCCGTATCGAAGTCACCGGAGCCATCGCCGGAGAAACCCGCAAACGAGTTCTAGAAGCGCTCAAAACCGTTGAAGAACGCAAATTTCCTGCCTTGCTGCTGCGGATAGACAGCCCTGGGGGGACAGTCGGCGATTCCCAGGAAATTTACAGCGCGCTCAAGCGTTTGCAAGAAAAAATCAAAATAGTCGCTAGTTTCGGCAATATTTCAGCTTCTGGCGGAGTCTATATCGGCATGGGCGCTCACCATATTGTTGCCAATCCCGGTACAATTACTGGCAGCATCGGCGTGATTATCCGCGGCAACAATCTAGAAAAGCTGCTTGAAAAAGTCGGCGTTTCTTTTGAGGTGATTAAATCGGGGCCGTATAAAGATATCTTGGCATTCGATCGACAATTGACCGAGCCAGAACAGCAAATTCTGCAAGACTTGATCGACACCACCTACCAGCAATTCGTCGAAACCGTCGCAGAAGCCCGGAAACTCCCAGTTGAAAAAGTCAAAACCTTTGCCGACGGTCGCATTTTTAGCGGTCAGCAAGCCTTAGAATTGGGTGTGGTCGATCGACTCGGAACAGAAGAGGACGCTCGCCGCTGGACAGCCGAACTCGCAGGCCTCGACCCGGAAAAAACCGAGTGCTGTACGCTAGAAAAAGCCAAACCTTTCCTAAATCGGGTCTTGGGGAGTAGTCTGGATACATCGGGGATTTCAGCTTACAAAAACTTGCTGGAATTCGAGCTTTCGACTAGCGGTTTACCGCTGTGGCTGTATCGCCCGTGATTTAATAGTCAGTTGGCAGTTGGCAGTTGCTAATTGGCAGTTGGCAGTTGGTAATTGGCAGTTGGCAATTGGTAATTTGTAATTGCAACTAACAACTAACAACTAACAACTAACAACTAACAACTACAACTAACAACTAACAACTACCAACTCACAACTACCAACTCACAACTCACAACTCACAACTACCAACTAACAACTAACAACTGACAACTGACAACTAGCAACTACCAACTGACAAAAAAATGGAGAATATTTGCGTGGAATGGCAAGTGCGGGCGATTCGCGGGGCAACAACTGCTAGCGAGAATTCGGTGGAAGCAATTCGAGAATCGGTGAGAGAACTTTTAGATGAATTAGAAACAAGAAATAATTTAGATCCGGAATTAATGATTAGTGCTACGTTTTCTGTCACCCGCGATTTAGATGCTATCTTTCCGGCCGCGATCGCCCGCGAACGTCCCCGCTGGTGCAATGTTCCTTTGTTGGATGTGCAGCAAATGCACGTTAAGGGTTCTTTGGAACGCTGCATCCGCTTTTTAATTCACATCAATTGGCCGGCACATACCGAAATTTATCATCCTTATTTGCGCGGAGCTCAAAATTTGCGCCCCGATTGGAATTTAGCTGTGGCGGTGGCTGGGGAAAAATAGACGGCTCTTTCGGATATTTGGGGAAAAATGTATATTGGGCTGCGGGGTAATTGGTAATTGGCGATCGATTCGGAACCTATTACCCATTACCAGACATTAGATTAACCGATCGCCAAAATGTCGGGATAGCCGTTTGATTTACTAATAAATTGCAAAAAAAACCGGCTTCTCGAAGAAACCGGGTTTTTATCAATCAGTGGCTTTCTTGTGATGCAGCCTAATCCCTAAAAAGATGTCATATATAAAACTCCAAAAGTCCTTTTTCCCTTCCAATATTCCCAAACTTTGAGGAGAACCCTTCTCATCCAACAGCGGCTTTACAGCCTCGTAAGCCGGCTTGTAATTGTACCAAGGAATTGAAGGCCACAAATGATGGATCAGGTGATAATTCTGCCCCAAAATTAAGATATTCAGAATCGGACTCGGATATACTCTGGCATTTTTCCAGCGATCGCGCTCGTGAAACGGACGGTGCGGCAAATAATCAAAAAATAACCCCAAGGCTAAGCCCACCACCAAAGCAGGAGAAAACCAAAAATTCAGCACGTAACCTAAATGGTCGTATTGAATGGAGATACAAACCACTCCAATTACAAACAAACGGCTAAAAAACCATTCCCAAAGTTCGTATTTCCGCCACAGTTTGCGCTTAAAGAAGAAAATCTCGTGGTAAAAAAACCTCGCAGCAATTAACCACAAAGGCCCGCCAGTAGAAACATAATGGTCTGGATCGTTTTCTGGGTCATTAACATGGGCGTGATGTTGCATATGTACCCGCGTAAATACCGGGAAAGCAAAGCCCAACATCAGCGCGCTACCGTGTCCCAAAATAGCGTTAATTGTGCGATCGCGGTGCGCCGCATTGTGAGACGCATCGTGAATCACCGTTCCAGCCATGTGTAACGCCAGCACGTTCAGCAAAAAACAACACCAATCCGGCCATTCCCCGTACCAGTAACCCACAAAGGAAATCGCGATCGTCGCTAATGCACTCACAAACAACAGCAGCGTCGGATTCAAGTCACCGGGAGGACTCAGAAACTCTTTCGGCACTGTCAGCGGCCGTCCTGCCTCCGACATCTTTGTTAACACTCCTTAATATTTCACCCTTGCGTAGTATAAGATACAAGTCTCCCTATAGTAAAGTTTGGTAAAAAAACTGAATCTAATGTATCGCCCACTAAGTTTAGAGATGTCTCTGGACTCAAACTCTTAGGTGCGCGGGACAATCCCAAATATCCAATCCCAAATTAAAATTGTTTTACCCGCAAGCTGACCAACTTTTCGAGAGGGGATATTTAAAATTTCGCCCGATCGCAAATTCGATCGCCACAATGGTAGAGTTTTTGTATTATAGGCATCTTGACCCCGCCCAAAAACGGATACAAGTTTCCCACAAAACTCGCCAGCAGCCCCAAATTTTAGACTAAGAGTTCAGCTCCCAGATTCATCTGTTGTAGACTAAATCTCACATCTAAAACTTGTAGGCCCAAGTCGAAGAATCTCAAATCGACCGACTGTCTTTCCACCCGCCTCCCCAGAACACCGCTGATGCAATTGCCAAAAGCCCTACGCCGAACTAAAATTGTCGCCACCATTGGCCCTGCCACATCCAACCCACAAGTGCTGCGCAACCTCATAGAAGCTGGTGCTACAACTTTGCGACTCAACTTTTCCCACGGAACAGAAGAAGACCACCAGCGCAGCATTCGCTTAATCCGGCAAACTTCCTTTGAACTCAACCAGCCGGTGGCAATCCTCCAAGACCTCCAAGGCCCGAAAATTCGTTTAGGGCGCTTTGAAACAGGCTCTATAGTTGTCAAAAACGGCGATTCCTTCATTTTGACTAGCCGCCCAGTTGTCGGCACAGAGCTGATTTCTTCCGTCACCTACGAAACCTTAGCTTCGGAAGTCCCAGAGGGAGCCACGATTCTGCTCGACGACGGGAAAGTAGAAATGCGCGTCGAAAAAGTAGACCGCGGCGGGGGAGAACTGTTCTGCCGCGTCGTCGTTGGTGGGCCCCTTTCCAACAACAAAGGCGTAAATTTTCCGGGAGTTTACCTGTCAATCAAAGCCCTGACTGACAAAGACCGCAAAGATTTAATGTTCGGCCTCGACCAAGGTGTCGATTGGGTGGCTTTGAGCTTCGTGCGGAATCCCCAGGATATGCTGGAAATTAAAGAACTGATTGCTAGTGCGGGCAAGCAAGTACCGGTGATTGCTAAGATCGAAAAGCACGAGGCGATCGAACAAATGGAAGAAATTCTCGCCCTTTGCAACGGCGTGATGGTCGCCCGGGGCGATTTGGGAGTAGAACTTCCCGCCGAAGACGTGCCGATTTTGCAAAAGCGGCTGATTGCGACTTCCAACCGCATGGGCATTCCGGTGATTACCGCGACCCAGATGCTCGACAGCATGGTCAACAATCCCCGTCCTACCCGCGCCGAGATTTCCGACGTGGCTAACGCGATTCTCGACGGAACTGATGCGGTAATGCTCTCCAATGAAACCGCTGTCGGCAATTTTCCTGTCGAAGCGGTGGCGACGATGGCGAGAATTGCCATCCGCATCGAAAGGGAAGAAATTAAGCGCAATATTAGAAATGTAGAAGATGTCGGTCGATCGATCCCCAACGGCATCAGCCAAGCAGTCAGCCAAATCTCCGAACAGCTAAACGCCGCGGCGATTATGACACTGACCAAAACCGGCTCTACAGCCCGCAATGTCTCCAAATTCCGACCGAAAACTCCAATTTTGGCAGTTACTCCCCACGTAGACGTAGCCCGACAACTGCAATTAGTCTGGGGAGTCAAACCCCTGTTGGTGCTAGATTTGCCCTCAACAGGCCAGACATTTCAATCTGCGATAACTGTCGCCCAAGAAAAAGAATTATTGTCCGACGGAGATTTAGTGGTGATGACCGCCGGTACTCTGCAGGGGGTTGCTGGCTCAACGGATTTGATCAAAGTTGAAGTAGTGACAGCAGTTTTAGGCAGAGGCACCGGTGTCGGTTTGGGCTCGGTAAGCGGGATGGCCAGGGTGGCTCGCACTGCTACGGATGTGTCGAATTTCCGCGCTGGAGACATTTTGGTAGTGGAGCGCACCAGCGCCGATTTTGTGGAGATGATTCGCAAAGCAGCAGGTGTTGTGACGGAGGAGGAAAGTTTGACTTCTCACGCTGCGATTATCGGTTTGCGTTTGGGCGTGCCAGTGATGGTGGGGGTTGAGAATGCGATGCGGATAATTCGGGACGGCACTATGCTGACGCTGGATATGCAGCGGGGTTTGGTTTATTCCGGCGCAAGAGCAGGCTCAACTGACGGGGAACTGGTTGTTTGACAAGTTCTGAGTTTTGTTCGCCTGCGGGGTCAAAAACCCAGTTTCTGCTTTAATGTCGATCCAGCGTCGAAAATTGGGGTAGAAACCGGGTTTTTATCGCTCAGCGTCCTCAAGTTCTCAGTTGTGGAGTTTGGAATTAAATTCTACAACTCGTTGATTTTTTTTAAAATTTGTGCTATTCTTCAAAACTGTCTGTGCCGATGTAGCTCAGTGGTAGAGTAACCGATTCGTAATCGGTCGGTCGCGGGTTCAAATCCCGCCATCGGCTTTGAGTTTGAGCTGTTTTTGCGAAAACGAAGCCATGAAATTTATATCAAATCCTCTCTTCATCGGAAAAGTAAATTTACTGTTGACTGTTAACTGTTAACATCACCAGGAGTACAACCGGAATTGATATTAACTATTAATTAGATTTGTAGTCCAGACTTTAGTCGTGATTAATTGATTTTATTTTGGAGGGCGAGGGACGCGAGAACTCAGCGGGCTGAGGATTTGATTCAGGGCGCGCAATTGTTCGGCAGTGCCCAAACAAATTAGCATATCTCCTCCTTCGATCGTAGTTTCTCCAGTTGGCCCTACAATCAAATTGCCGTCAGGGCGACGAATTGCCAAAACTAAAGCCCCGGATTGCGATCGCAATTTGGCATTTCTCAAAGTTTCTCCGACGTACATACAACTATTCGGATTCACCAGAAATTCTTCCATGTAAAAAGAATTGTCGGTTCCCGTCAAAACCCCGTCTAAAAAATCCAGAACTTGAGGGCGCAAAGCCGCCGCCGCCATGCGTTTTCCCCCCGTAATGTAGGGGGATACAACCACATCGGCTCCGCCCCGCTGCAACTTCTTTACGGCTTCTTCTGTCGTGGCGCGGGCGATCGCCCGTACCTTCGGATTCAGAGTTTTTGCCGACAGCACAGTGTATAAATTCTCGGCATCCGACGGCAAAGCTGCTACAATACAAATTGCGCGATCGATCCCCACATTCAGCAAAATTTCGTCCAGAGTCGCATCTCCCTGCACCCCCTTGTACCCCAGCGCCAAGGCAGCCTCGATCGACTGTATCGCCGAATCTACCACCACAAAAGGGATTTTTTCTGCCTCAAATTCCAAGGCAATCTGCCGGCCCGTGCGCCCAAAACCGCATAGAATATAATGTCCGCTCAAAGAATCTACCAAACGCCGCTGCTGCCTAATTCTTGCTCCTTCTTGAAAATAGCCTTGAATTAGCGCTTCTGTAAAGCGGTTAACGATGAAACCAATCACCATGACACCCATCAAAATCAGGCACATGGTAAACATTCGCCCGCGGCTACCGAGGGGGTGAATTTCGCCGTAGCCGACAGTTGCTAAGGTAAATACAGTCATATAAGCTGCATCCAGCAAAGACCATTTTTCCACCTGCCAATACCAGAGAGTACCCGTGCATAAAACACCACCAAGGGCGATCGCGCCGCCCGTTAACTCTTTTTCCAGATGCTGATACTTTTGCTCTAGAGTTGAATACACCTATCTCGCTTGCTGATTAGCTATTATCTCGAAAATTGGGTTAAAAACCCCGTCCTAATTTATAATACCGTCGCACAAGCGGCGATCGCTTTCTTGAAGCTGAGACTTAACCTGAAGAGAATTGCGAGTTAAATTACAACCGTGTATCAGCAAATCTTCCCCATTCAAATTCCACAATATCACCGTACCATCTGCACTCGCACTAGCGATCGCCCTACCATCAGGACTAAAAATCGCACTTTGCACCGCACTTTTGTGACCCTTTAAAGTTTTGAGCAATGTACCATCAACTTTCCACAGTCTCACCATGTTGTCTGCACTCGCCGATACCAGTATTTGGCGATCGGGACTAAAGCTAACATTTGTGACTTGACTGGGATGTTTAAACATACTCATTAGTATACCATTTGGCTTCAATATTTTCACATCTTTCTCACCTGCTACTGAGACAGTTATTTGATTTCTTTGTTTTACATTAGCTTTTGCGATCGGGCGTATTTTTTCCTTAAAAACTTGAATTAACTTGCCGTCAATTTGCCAAACCTTAACTGTATTATCATCGCTAACTACCACCAACCTCTGATTATCTCGACTAAAAGTGACATCGATAATTTGATGAGGCTGACCTATTAAAACAGCTTTCAAACTGCCGTTTTTCTGCCAAATTCTAATAGTATTATCCTCGCTAGCAGTCGCCAAAAGTTGACTGTTTGGGCTAAAAGTAACAAAAGCTAGCTTTGCAGTTGAAGCGCGGAAAGTTATGCGTCGATCGAAACTGTAAACTGCTTGTTCCAGTGCCGTTAAAACCCGGACTTGGATATCTGATTTGACTCCAAGGGAGCAATTCATTTCTTGGACAGCTTTGATGCTTTCAATTAAAGCCTCTGGTTTTTTACCCGCTGCAAATAGAGTTTCGGAAAACAAACTGAGAGTCAGAATTTTCTGGTTTCTTTCCTCAATTGAAGGTTTGATCCAAAAAGCAGCAATTAAGATTGAAATCAGCAATCCTGAACTTACAGTAAAAATTTGTACTTTCAGTCGTTCTTCACGCCAGAGTTTAAGTTGAGTAGCTTTTCTCAGGTTTTGCTCTGCGGTTACTTCTTCTAATAACTGATTTTGCCGGCGCAATAATTGTATTTCTAATTTAGTTTGCTGTTCGCGATCGTGCAATTCGGTAAATTCGGCTTCTTGGCTAGCAGCTAAAAACTGATAATCGTGAGCACTCAAGCTTTTGCCAGCAGCCCATTCTCGCGCATCTTGCAGTGCTTGACCGCGCAAAAAACGAGATTTATCTTGACAACTTGATATTATCCATGCTGTTAGAGCTTCGGCGTAAGGTCGCAAATTGTCAAGGGCTTTTTCTACCCAGTTATGGTTGAATATAGATGCGTAAATTAGGTTATTTACCATTAATTTACCACCTCGTTTTACCACTAATCCACTCAATCTCAATTCAGTTTGTTCGGGGGTATCATCGGCGCAGATCCGCCCAGCCAGGGCCCACACGGGGGCACTGCCCCCACAATCGGAAGGTTCTAAGATCGGCAATATTTTTTGATAGAGTCCTAATAATCTGCTGGCGCAGTGCTGATTTCTGAGAAGGCGATCGCGAATTGTTTTCAAATGCACTGGCTCATCAGCAGCTTCCCAATTATCAATAATCTGAGCTTGCACAATCTCCGCGATCGACAATCTGTTCGTAGTGAAGACTTCAGTTTTTTTTCCTAATTTCTGCCCTTGAACTATCAATTTACACAGCTTTTGAGTCAGAAACGGTTGACCGCCCGTCCACTCCAAAATCTCTTGCAAAACAGCTTGATAATTGTCAACTTTCCCCTCAAAACCCTTGATTAAAGGCAAACATTCCTGTAAGCTGAAACCATGAAGTTCAATAGCTCGACCGATATTAAACGGCGTGCGAGTTGCATCGCTAATTAAATCAGATGGCGTAGCTACTCCCAGCAAAGCAAATGTTAACCGCTGATATTCTGATTTGTGCGCTCGTTTATTGTAGCAAGACCTAATCAAGGCAAAAAAGTCATCTAGCGATTCTTTGAAACTGAGAACGCTATCAATTTCATCAATAAAAATAACAATATTTTGAGAGATTTTGACCAGCAATAACTCTTCGATTAATTCTCCTAAGCGTTGCACCGGCGACATCAACTCTCTCTCCCGCCACCAAGTCATAAACTCGACTGCGTTAAACAGTTTGAAATTGCACAAAAGCTTGTAAGCGACGCCGCCGTACCACTTATCCAGAGAGACTTGCTGGTTGCCAATGTCCGAAAGGTCGATCGTAGCACAAGCAATGCCATCAGCCGAGAGCTTTTGTACAGTTCGCACTAGCAAACTGGATTTGCCCATTTGCCGGGAATTGAGCACGTAACAAAACTCTCCAGCTTTCAGAGCTTGATAAAGTTCCGAGTCAGCTTGTCGCACTACATAGGTAGGTGCATCTTGCGGAAGACTGCCACCAATTTGATATTGATAATCGACTGTCATTATATTGCCTCTATTGATAACTTTGTCTCAGTTCTCTGGTGCCTGTAGCACAAGCAATTTTACCATTTTGATAAGTTGGTTCTGGTGGTTTAATTGTACCAGCAGAATCAGCTCCGCACAATATAGATGTGGTCGTTTTTTTATTTTTAGAAGCATTTGACTCACCTTTGGGAGCAGGAATTACAAAAACTCCACCGACACAGCTTTTAAGATTTTTATGCTTTGAGACTCCATAATTAAATGTTGCTTTTTTTGTTGTATGGTGGGAATATTTGTAATTTTCTGTCTCGGTTTTAATAATGCGAATTTTTAAAGCCTTAACAAAAGTGCTAAAAACACTTTTTTCGGCAAAATAGGCTTGCTGACGTTTGTTGATTAAGCTAATATAATCTCTGGGTTCCCATTGCTTGTTGTTCCTAAGCTTAACCTGAAAGGATGGCACAGCTATCGAAAGCAATACTCCAATCACGATTAAAATCCCTAAGCATCCACCACCATTAGATGCAATGCTAGCTGATTTAGAACTTTGTTGACTCATAGTTTTGTATCCTCTCTGTTTGTAGTAAAGACTTTAGTCCGGTAAATCTCACTTGAATGCCGATTTGATATGAGTAATCGACAGTCATTATATTGCGTATAGTTAGATTATTGGGACCATTGTTTTGTGCCTTTACCACAAGCAATTTTACCATTTTCATAGGTGGGTTCCGTTGGTTTAATTGTACCGGGAGAATCAGCTTGGCACAATATGGACGTTGTAATTCTTTCCTCTTTAGCAGCATTTGGCTCAAAGTTTTTAGCAGGCACCAGAAAAACACCACCGACATAACTTTTGGAGTTGTTTCCCTTTGCTACTGCATAATTAAATGCTGCTTTCTTAGTGGCACGAATTGAATACTTGAAATGTGTTGTCTCTGTTTGAATGCCCATTCCCAAAGCCTTAACAGAACTGGAAAAAGCATTTTTTTCTGCAAAATAGGCTTGCTGACCTCGGTTCACTGAGCTAACATACTCTTGCGCTTGAAATGTCATATACGATGTCATATACTCATCATGCCCGCTATCACCCAGAAATGATGGCAGAGCGATCGCGCCAATTACTCCAATGCCCATTAAAAGCAGTAAGCATCCGCAACCATTAGGTGAAATGCTAGCTGATTTAGAACTTTGTTGACTCATAGTTTTGTATCCTCTCTGTTTGTTGTAAGAACTTTAGTCCAGTAAACCTCAAGTGAAGGCCGATTTGATATTGTAATCGACGGTCATTATATTGCGTATAGTTAGATTAGTTTGGCCATTCTTTTGTGCCTTTCCCACAAGCAATTTTACCATTTTCATAGGTGGGTTCCGCTGGTTTAATTGTACCGGGAGAATCAGTTTAGCACAAGATGAACGTTGTAGTTATTTCCTCTTTAGCAGCATTTAGATCAAAGTTTTTAGCAGGAACTAGAAAGACACCGCCGACATAACTTTTGAAGTCTTTTTCCTTGGATACTCCATAATTAAATCCTGCTTTTTTAGTGGTGCGAACTGAATACTTGAAATTGGTCGTCTCGGTTTTAATCCCAATTTCCAAAGCATTAACAGAAGTAGCAAAAGCACTTTTTTCAGCAAAGTGAGCTTGTTGGGCTTTGTTCATTGATCCAACATACTGTTTTGCTTCTGACTGCTTGCTTCTATTGGTATTATTTAGATAAAATGGCAGAGCTATCCCATTCATTACTCCAATACCGGCTATAAGTAATAAGCATCCACAACCGCGAGAAGCTGCATTGCGAACTATTGATTCTTTATTGTTAGTCATGGTGTTGTCTCCTTAAATGGTATATACAATGCGAATTAAAATCGGCGAGGCAGAGCTTCTGGATCTGCGTTACCAGGCAGAGCCTGGTAACGAGGAAAATGATGGAATACTAATCTCTAAGCTCGCAGCTTTTGTACTTCTTTCCGGTCAATGGATGTGGGCTGAATCACTTTACTGCCGATCGCAAAATCGCGCAATTCCACTCTTGTAAACTTCACACCCCAAGGATCTGTCGTTGTATCCAACTCTTCCACTAAAGCATTATTAATCTCATGTCGAGCCGTGTAGAGTTCCTCAACAGATAATTTAGCAAGGTGAGTCCGAATTGAAAGAATCAGCATATTTAACATCGCTTCCTTGAGATTCTGCACTTTGTAGGAAGCTTTTTCTAAGTCAATAATTCGCCAGTACACAATAAAATCAACGGTGACGGCAACCCGATCGCGCGTCGTGCATTCTTGCGGTGACAGCCTTAAAATTTGCTCGCGCAGAGTTTGTTTATAGGCGACTGTTTCGACAAAGGGAATCAAAAATGTTATACCCGGTTCTAGTTTTTTTCGATCGTACTTTCCGAAAATTTCAACTAATGCCTCATCTCCTTGACGGACAATTTTTACGCTGTTGGCTAAGGATACTCCAGTGATGGCAAACAATACCGTCAAAAAATACTGATACATAGTGAATCTCCTGGTAAATAGTTGACAGTTGACAGTTGACAGTTGATAGTGATTTCTTAGTCTCTTAGAGGGACTTTGTTTGGCAAGAAGCGATTTAACTCGCCGAGTCATAAAAGAGCCAACTCAGATTTAGCCGTTGATGTGAATTAATCTGTCAGGTACAACAATCAGCGTGTTTCCTTCGCGGCGCAAAACGTAAACTTTTTGTCGGGGTGCGATCGCCCCTTGGGAATCTTCATTGCGAGCTTTCCACGAAGCCCCTTCATAAATCACCATTCCGGTTTCTCCGGGGAAAATTTCGGAGATAGTTGTCGCTTCGGTTGCTTCGGGAATCACAAACTTTTTGCGAACAATAAAAATTGGTCTAATCCAGATGCTCAGCGCGATGGCTATCCCCATCCAGTAGAAGATTTGCCAGTCAAAATCTTCATACATTATGTTCGCCCAACTAAATTGAAATGCTACCGAACCTCTCCACAAAATAAATGATTCAATTACAGCCGAAGCTCCCATCATTAGCAGGTAAAATCTGTATTTTTGGGGCTGAGTTTTAATGATTAATAGCTCCATCGCACTAAGCACAACTCCCAGTAGCAGCCAGAATAGGGGCGGGGTGAAGGCGAAACCTGGTTGATTAGTGGCTGAGGCCAGCGACCAAATTAGGATAGAATACACAATGCTTTTACCTCGTTTTGATGGGATTCAACCTTGTTATTTCTAATCTAATCAGGTGGCTATTTGAGTTTGCGACTGAGTTATTTGAAAATTCATCGACTTTTCATCGACTTTTCATCGACTTTAGGGACGGTTGGCATTTATGATGGTTTCAGTGTTTTGATTGTGATAAGCAATGCCACGATCGCTAAGGGTGCGCGAAGAGTGCATTCGCGCAGTTAAATCCTGTCTCCTGAGAAATGGCTTCCCCAGTCAGAAAATCCTGGCTGAGGATTTAGGGATGGCCCAATCTACAGTCAGCCATTTTCTGAATGGCAAACCTGTGGATTATGCCAATTTCATAGAAATTTGTCGCGGATTGGGTCAGGAATGGCGCGATATAGCCGATTTTGAGGCGAATTCAGAGCCAGAGGAGGTAGTGCTGGTGAGGGCCACAGTGGCGATCGTCTTCGAGGGCTTCGCCAACGCCCGATCGACCTCACACAAAACCCTTGCTCAGCAGTTACACCAAGCTTTGAGTGCGGGAGGCCACGAGGTCTTTTTTATTAACAACAGCAGCGACTCAGGCTCATATTTAAAGCGTTGCGATTATTTGCTGTTGCTTATTTCCGAAGAATCGGCCGCTAGCGAAATGATATTGGAACAAGTGCAGCTAGCCAAGGAATTGCACAATCTAACTGCTCGTAAACCTGCAATTTTACCGATTTTATTTGAATTAAATACACCGCTTTCCTTTGATTTACTGAGCTATTTAGCAGGAATTCAGCCCTGGCTGTGGCGCGGTGTTGGCGACTCATTTAAGTTAATATCACAAATTTTAACCATTATCAAAGAAGGTCGCACATCGTTAACTGCCGACCATGAATTAGCTGTAGAATGGCACGCAATTACTAGCACAAAACAGTCAATAATTCAACCCCTGCCAGCAGCGCCGCCAGAATTGCCGGGAGGACAAGTTGAACTCACTTCTTGTTTTTATATCGATCGCCCTCCGATCGAATCCCGCTGTTATGAGACGATCGCCCAACCGGGAGCACTGATCCGCATTAAAGCGCCCAGACAGATGGGCAAAACTTCCTTGATGGCGAGGATTTTGCATCACGCAGAACAGCAAGGTTCTCGCACGGTAGCGCTGAGTTTTCAGCTAGCCAATCGGAAAATATTCGCTAATTCAGATACATTTTTGCAGTGGTTTTGTGCTAGCATCGGTCAAGAGCTAGGAATGCTGGAGCAGTTGCCCAAGTGTTGGGAATTAGCCGATTTAATTGGCAGTAATCAGTGCTGCAAGGCTTATTTTGAACAGTATTTGCTGTCAGAATCCTCAAAACCTCTGACGTTAGGCTTGGATGAGAGCGATCGCCTGTTTGAATCACCGGAAATTGCCGACGACTTCTTTGGGTTATTGCGAGCTTTGCACGAAGAAGCAAAACGGCGAGATATTTGGAAAAAGTTTCGTTTGATTGTGGTGCATTCGACGGAAGTCTATATCCCGCTGGATGTGAACAAATCGCCTTTTAATGTGGGTTTACCGATTGAATTACCAGAGTTTAATTCCCAGCAAGTGCAAGATTTGGCAAAGCGGCACGGATTGAATTGGAGTGGGAATGAAGTTGCAGACTTGATGGGGTTAGTGGGCGGAAATCCTTATTTAGTGCGGCTAGGGATGTATCATATTTCGCGTCAAGATGTGACTTTAGATCGGTTAGTGAAAGAATCTGCAACTGAAGCGGGAATTTACAGCGATCATTTGCGGCGACATTTATGGAATTTAGAGAAATATTCGGAATTAATGGAGGCGATGAGAGAGGTTGTGAATGTTTCTCAGCCAGTTAGATTGAGGTCAGAATTGGGGTTTAAGTTAAATAGTATGGGGTTGGTGAAATTGGATGGAAATCATTGCATTCCGAGATGTCGGTTGTATCAGGAGTATTTTGGCGATCGGCTTGACTGCAAATAATCCCTATTTACCCGATCGCCAAATCCACACTAACTACAAATTCGGGAAAAGCCAGCGGCGAAACTTCGTCGCCCCGCCAAAACCTCAGCATTAAACTGTAACCGTTAACAGTCGGCTGGCGGTAAACTTCCAAGCAGTTTTCCTGTAAATTGACAATCCATACTTCCTGAATTTGCGATCGAGCGTAAATAGGAAGTTTCACGTCTCTGTCATAATCTATTGAAGTGTCAGCTACTTCTATTAATAGTAAAACTTCGGATGGGACAGGATGGGCAGTTGAATAGTAATCGGCGCGAGGTTGCAGCAATACTAGATCGGGTTGCGGTTCGGTTCGCTGGCTGACTTGAATGGGGTTTTGTACCGTCACAATCGCCCTTTCTTCTGGAAGCCGGCAAAAGAGTCGGGTAATCCGGTTAACACAACCTGCATGACGAGTTCCAATAGCGGCCATTTCAACAAGTTCTCCTTCTATCAATTCTACGCGATCGCCCTCACAAAGAATCCCAGCTTCACCCATCAGATGGTATTCTTCTACGGTGAAAAGTCTTTTGAGCAACTGCACTGCCATAACTTACCGTTCCTCTAATTATTTCTTCGATTATAGTCACACGCCCTATTAAATGCCAAATGCCAGTGATGTCTAAAGTCGATGAGAAGTCGATGAAAAGTCAGTCGAGTTCTCAAATAGCCTGGTGATTTAATAGAGATAGAGTAGAAGCAAGGCACAATATGCGAGGTTTGCATACCCCGCCGCACTCAGTGATATATTCAGTTTAACCTCAATGAGGCATTTACCTGAAACCTGAATATTGTCGCGCCTCTCCTCCAATAATTACTCGCTGGACAACTAATCGGCTAACACATTTGAAGAACAATCATGCAGCTTAAGAAAAATCCTCAACTCGATGCACTCGATAAAAAAGTGGAATCTTCAGAAAAAAAGATTCTCCCTGACAAAAAACGTAAATCATGGGTAGGAACTTTTCTGAAAATCACTTTTATTTATTTTCCTATGGGCAGCATAATACTTGGTGCGATCGCGTTGCCGAATCTGCTCTCTTGTGGCAATAAAGCGAAGCAGTCAGAAGCTAAACAATATGTTAGCTCAATGAACCGCGCTCAACAAGCTTATTTTGCCGAAAAAGGTGTTTTTGCAACTTCCCTTGATGCCCTCGATCTTGGTCTTAAGTCTCAAACAACCAACTACAATTATTCAGTAATTGCTGGTGAAAAAGCTGCATTTAGTTACGGCGTATCCCGCACAGTACAAAAGGATATCAAGAGCGTTATCGGAGCTGTTTTTTTAGTACCTACTCCTCTTGCCAAGGCTAAGAAAGCTGCCGATACAAGTACGAGGCTAACTATACTATGTATTGCCAAGTCTGATACTCCAACTCCACCTGCTGAGCCAATAAATATTAACGGTAAATTAGCTTGCGGTGATGGGACAGTAGAATTGAATAAGTAAATTGCGACCAAAATTATGCCAGAAATTGTCAAAGGCTTCATCATCTTAGCTTGCATCTTCATTCCCCTCGAAAGAATTTTATCCTTGCACAAGCAAAAGATATTCCGTCTCGGATGGGCAACGGATGCCACCTATTTTTTTACAGGTCACTTTATTGGTAGATCCGGCGCTATTGTTGTGACTGTAATTTTGTCGCTGATGACTAATTTACTAAACCCGGAATTGCAAAGCAAAGTAGCTTCTCAACCTTTGTGGTTGCAGTTGGCAGAAGCAGTTATCGTTTCAGATATGGCATATTATATTGCTCACAGACTACTGCATGAAGTACCCTGGCTTTGGCAATTTCATGCAATCCATCACACCATTGAACACATGGACTGGTTAGCCGCAGTGCGGGTGCATCCCTGCGAGCAAATCTTTACTCAGATTTGCAAAATTATGCCTCTTTACTGGTTGGGATTTACTAAGGAGAGTTTGGTGGTTTATGCTCTTTATTCGGCGGCGATCGCTTTTTTAATTCATTCTAATATTAAATTAAAATTTGGCATCCTAAAATGGTTCGTAGCAACCCCACAATTTCATCACTGGCATCACAGTAAAATTCCCCAAATCCACAACAAAAACTTTGCTGTTCAGTTGCCATTGTTAGATTTGCTATTTGGCACTATCTATATGCCAACCAAAAAAATGCCTGATCAATATGGAATCTCTGATTCTATACCTGCTGGATATGTCGGACAAATGTTCTATCCATTTTCAAGGATGATTAAAAATGCTAGATGAAAATGCAAAACCAGGTATTAAGCGCTATTCTCGCCTTTTCCTGGCAATTATGGGTTTTGGTTTGACGAGTGTTGCTTCTGTGGGTGCAGTTGCCCTATTTCATCACATGGATATCCTAACTTTTATCGCCAGTTTAAATACGAAACAAGTAACTGTTGCCGAATTGCAGCAGGGTAAGTTGAAACCAGTGATTTTGATAGATGTGCGATCGCCCGAAGAATACGCAGAAGATCGCATCGGTGAAAGTCCGCTGGTTCCGATAACTGACATTGAAGCTGGATTCGGTGTCAAGCAAGTGCAAGCTATGGCTCGATCCAGTGTCAAATTTAATCAACCTCAGCCAACTGTTGTACTTTATTGTGCGCGGGGAGCGCGCTCAGTTAAAGCATACCAAAAATTGCAAAAAACTGGGTTGAATTTGGCTTTCCTCTCAGGCGGTATCACAGCATGGCGGCAAGCTATACCTGCTAAAAAAGACGCTGAAATATTAGCCCCAATTACTCGATCGCAGAAATAGACTGTCAGGAGTAATGGGTTAGTTAGTTAAAGGAAGAGCCGAGAACAAGGGTAAGTCGAAAATATCTATCAATAGAAAGGTGTAGCCGGCTGAATGATTAGCTATCTTGAAAATAAGCAGCCAGAATATTCGGCAATCTGCAAAGGTTGGCTGTTTTGGCAGGCAGCACAATAATCTGAGTTAGCATAATTTGATTCCATGCAAAACACCCTAGAGATACTTTCTTCTTCTGAGTCGCCGAGTCTTCCCAAAAAGCAACCCGTACCCCCAAATTACGAAGCAGCCGATCGCCAATTTGTCAATTTGCTAGAAGTCGAGGATTTAGACAAGACGGTGGCGGCAAAACCGTTACTTGTCAGCGATTTTGAAAGCGCGATCGCCTATGCAATTCAAGCAGCTTACCAACAGGAACCGGGCGATGAGGCCGCTCACCGCTTCTTGCAGCGCATACTTTACCGCGTCAACCGCCTCAACTTGTTTTGGTACGACGATTTGCGCCGCTACAACAATGAGCGATCGCACTATTTGCGTTCTGTGCGCGATCGCATCGAAGCACCCTGGCAGCAATGGGAAATCGCCCAAATCGACGTTGCAGCGCTGCAAAACATCGAGGATGTCAAGCAAGCCCTGCGCGATCGCGCCGCTGCCGATGTCGATCCAGAGCTTACTGAGATCGATCGCTACCTGCGAGAACAGATGACTGAAGAGGGATACAAGCACTTGCTGGCGATCGCCTCCTTCGACGGTTTAGTGGAAGCCAGCCGCGTTTCTCGCATCATCGGCGGTGCCGGCAACGAAATTCAGTGCACCCTTACGCGAGTGCTGATCGAAGAATACGGCGGCGGTCGCTTAGCCCGCAAACACTCGACCTATTTTGCCCAAATGCTGGCAGAATTCGGTATGAACACGGAACCGGAGGCGTATTTCGATTTGGTGCCTTGGCAAGTGCTCGCCAGCATCAATCACAATTTCCTGCTGACGGAACGCAAGCGCCATTTTCTGCGCTACAACGGCGGACTCACCTATTTTGAAGTGGCCGGGCCCGTCGCTTACCGCAATTATCTAGCGGCCGCCCAGCGTCTGGGCCTCTCGCAGGCTGCGATGGGCTATTGGGAACTGCACATCCGCGAAGACGAACGTCACGGGCGCTGGATGCTTGATGAGGTGGCGATTCCGCTGGTTGACAGATACCCGCAGGAGGCGTGGGAGTTGGTGTTGGGCTACGATCAGGAGAAGTCGATCGGCGATCGGGCTGCTGCTGCTGTAGTGCGATCGATCCAAGCCACAGAGCACAATTAACAGCTATATCCTAGGGTGTATCAAAGACTGATGCACCCTACCAGGAATTAGCTTAAAATGCTGTCATTAACTGAATTAGCTCGATCGACAAATCTCTTTGCGACTTTTGGTGCTTCTTAAACAAAACTCCAGCCAGCAGATAGATATTTTCTGAATAAAAAGCCATTCCCTGTTCTCTGAGAGTGGCGATCGCGCTTTTCACCTTGGGCTCCGAACTGTAATAGCCAAAAGTTAAAGGTGCAATCTCAAAATTCGCCACCGAGTACCCTCGATCCAACGCATAATCGATCAAACCCACAGGATTAGAATAGCTAGAAACCATCAGCAAAACTCGATCGCAGTCCAAAGATAAAAGTTTCTTAGCAATTGTCGAACCATCATTCCCGCCGTGCAACAGCGGCTGATAAATCTTGTCATCCACCGCAGGCAAATAAGGCGGATTCGAGATGACACAATCCGCCGACTGATATAAAAGCGAATCAAAAAAAGAGCAATTGTTGACCGTATATTGTTCGCTGATCTGATATTGCTTAATTTGAGACTGAGCAATTTTCCAAGCTACATTATTTAGCTCAAATCCTTGTATTGTCCCGCTAAAATCTGTTCTCAGCAAAGACTTAATAACTGGACTTCCTTCTCCTGAACCAAACTCTACGATAAGTCTAGAATTGTCGCTGGCATTTAACACTAAACTTTCCAAGCAGTGCGAGTAAAAATTCGATTCTTCCGGGCAGTGGAATACTTGTTTCAGAGGATTGGATGAAGTGAGCATAAATTCTGTAACAAAGTTTACTCTTTTTAAAATATCGAATAAGTAATAGTGCAGCCATCTGTCCCAAGAGCTATTTAATCAAGTTTTATAGCACTTCGATCCAAAGATAAGGGAGAGCTCGCTCCCTTATCTTTGGATCGATTCCCCCATTTAAAATCTCAACTCAAAAAATGAAAAATCTATAGCAGTTCGATCTAAAGATGAGGTATTGAGCGATCGAGTTCTCAATCCCTCAATTCTTCAATCTCCAATCAAAAAATGGAAAAACTCTTCCTGTTTGACTTCGTGCGATTGTAAAAGTATTACTTTCGATTGAACGTAAAATTAATAATATTCATCCTATTGATAGATTGCAATTCCCTAGCAATCCGTTTATCAATTTAAATAAGTGGTTCCCCGTTGGAGCGAAAGGAAACTGTGTAAGCGATGAAGAGCCTAGGCACACGATTAGATCGGCTCTTCCTCGCCTGTGGGCCCTGCTTTCGCTCGAACTGAGCAGTCCTACAAATCCTGCGAGGATTGCTATAGCGATTAACAGGTTTTATATAAAATTTATTGTGAGCCTAGAGTCCCATTAGGATGCCGTTGCTCTATCAGCAAAATTTTGGTAATTTCCCTGCTCAAACAGGCCTTAATCTGACTTGGGCTTTTTTACCTGCGAACTCAGAAAATACGTCAGCGCAGCGATTACTAAAGCGATACTCACTCCTAATGAAAGGATGTTCGGATCGCCGTTCCACTTAACTACCTGGCCGAGATATAATACGCTCAATACGACGACTATCACGCTGGCAAGTTTGGTTTTGAGGTCGTCTATGGTGTGAATTTCTAGCCAGTCTGGTACTTTGATGCGATCGTCAATAAACAGTTCGTAAAGTCCGAGTGCCGTAATGTAAAATACTGTGGCTAGCAGAAACAAGTCTACAACTTCGACAAAGGACAGAATCAGTGTTTTAGAGTTTTCGCTGGAAATCGGCCCTGTAGTGATAATGTAGCCGATGGTAGCGATCGTTTCAAGGGCACCGTAGATCAAAAGTGTCACAGAGGCTATAAAAGAACCGAGTACAGCAATTATCATTAGATAGCGACTTTTGGCAAGAATTCGATGCAGCATAGTTGATATCCGCTGGGGAAATTTATGAGAGAAGAACCGCTCTCTGGCATACCTTTGGGTTTACTATATCAGGGTTTTGCCCGATCGCACTGACCAGCAAGCAATTGTGCTGCGGCCGCGCCCCAAGCCCCATCAAAACCTTGCAGTTGAAAGGTTACGGGCGAATTCGGCAACCAGCGGGCGATCGCCTGAGAGCTTTTTGAGATCATTGAGTTTGCTGGGAAAGTTTGATCCGTAGGCTGCGAGTGACAAAAATGCCAGCAGCAACATCAGAAACAGTAGCGCTAAAAAAATATTCAACTAACTCATCTGAGGGAGTTAAGCGAACGCAACACTAAGCCACAAAATCAGAGAAACCGGGTTTATATGCCCTATCCCTAGGTTTTGATGGATCTCGTAAACCCCAAAAGCAAATATCATCCACTTGAAAGAAACGCCCTTTTCCGAAATATTCCTAAAGATGAATGGCGAAGTTGCCAGAGTGGTAATACCTTATAAAGTATGGACATATTGGTGTGATTTTCCACGGAAAATCAATCAAAGTAACCGCAATCAATGGGCTTCATTACCTTGATTGTCCCGCAGTGAATCTTATAAAAGTTGTAAGTTACGCTGTCAATTTAAACCTGCTGTTTTGGCCTCAAAACCCGCTCGCAGGAATCTATAATGCAAAAGCAAGCATAATCATGAAATCTTCTAAATTGTTGTTGAAAGTTATTTTAGCAGGGGCTTGTAGTGTAGGTTTAGCAACGGTTTCCTTAACAGTGCCTGCCTCTGCCCAGTCGGGAGGTACCGCAGGCACTGGCACCAGCGGTACAGGCGCTGGCACCAACGGTACAGGCACTCGCACGGGTACGGATGCAACTGGTACAGGCGCTGGTACGGGTACAAGCGGTACGACAGGTACGACAGGTACGACAGGCACAACAGGTGCAACCGATACCACTGGTACGACAGGTACGACAGGCACAACCGATACCACTGGTACGACAGGCACAACAGGCACTCCTGGTACTGCTGGTACTGCTGGTAATGCTGGTACGACAGGTACGACAGGCACAACCGATACCACTGGTACTGCTGGTACAACGGATACGACTGGTACGACAGGTACGACAGGCACTCCTGGTACTGCTGGTACTGCTGGTAATGCTGGTACGACAGGCACAACAGGTACAACCGATACCACTGGTACTGCTGGTACAACGGATACGACAGGTACGACAGGCACTCCTGGTACTGCTGGTACGACAGGCAGAACTGGTACTGCTGGCACTACCGATACGACTGGTACGACAGGCACTCCTGGAAGTGCTGGTACGGGTACGACAGGCACTCCTGGTAGTGCTGGCACGGGTACGACAGGCACTCCTGGTAGTGCTGGTACGACAGGTACAACTGGTACAACTGGTACGACAGGCACAACCGATACAACTGGTACAACCAATACGACAGGCACTCCTGGAAGTGCTGGCACGGGTACAACAGGTACAACAGGTACAACTGGTACAACTGGTACAACTGGTACAACTGGTACGACAGGCACAACAGGTACAACAGGTACGACACCGATGCCGGCTGGTACGACAGGTACAACTGGTACTACCGGAAGCTCCACAGACGTTACGACAGACGTTACGACAGTGACGCCGGCTGGGGCGAATTCTGGAGTTTTGAGTGCTCGGCGCGATCGCCCCAATAACTTCGGTTGGCTGGGCGTGTTCGGCGTGTTCGGTTTGCTCAACTTGCTTCGGAAAGACCGTACAGCGTCCGATCGCACTTTCACCCGATCGGAGTAACACTAAATTTGTAGGGTGCGTCAGAACTTCGCCTTTTCTCCCCTATTTGAGGCAAAATCTCTGACGCACCCTACTACTTTGCCTAAATAGATCGTAATTTTCTCAAGGGCGATCGTACTTCAGGGCTGATTTATTCAAACAACACAAAATTAGTCCTGAGTGTCCACAAAAACAGTCACAGCCGCCACAGCGATTAACATTTCATCATTTTTATCATTCAGAGAGGCGATCGCCCTTCCCGCCACCACCATGCCTCCTTGCTCCACAATCAGAGTTTTGCTACCAAAAGGCAGCACCGCCAACACCTCATCGGGTCGCACTTGTTCCGGGTAAGGAACAGCCACCTTAACCTCCACAATCATCTGATTTGGGTCAGTCAAACCCGCCACTTCCCAGACACCTAACAGAGCATTATTGGCGATCGCATTCCGTACAGCCCTAGCCGCCGCTACAGTCGGTTCCTGTCCGTGCTGGTCAATACCCATCCCCATTTCAATGATGAAACATTTACGTGCCACAGTTACCCCTTCGTTGATATTTGCTTGCAGTCGTTAGCGAAGCCCCAAAGAGGATCGCACTCTTTCTCAAAACAATACAATTATCTCCCAACCTGACCACTATTTATATTATTTTATCGATCGATAAAACCACAAAACAATCATCCCAGTTTCAACAAATAATGCAACTGTATGCAACCATCAAAGCCCAATAGTCATCAATCATTCTCAATCCAAAATCTAAAACTTGTACAGCGAAGCCGAAGTCGAAGAATCTAAAACTTGTATAGCGAAGCCGAAGTATCTAAAATCGTCTAATACCATTTTTCTAAAGATGTGCTGATGAAGTCTTAGCCCCCCCTTACGAAGGGGGTTGGGGGGGGTAATATCTAGCGCTACTTTATGAAATTGGTATAACTTATGGTAGTATAACCCAATTCACGACTCCTCGCGGAAAGCCAAACTCATCTCCAGCTTAAATCATGGATAGTTTTCTACCAATTGCCTACTTTCAAAACCAATTTCTGCCATTTAGCGACGCCAACATTTCCATAGCCACCCACGCCCTGCACTACGGAACCGGAGTTTTAGGCGGGTTGCGAGGAATTCCCGACCCCCAAAATCCCGATCGCATCCTTCTATTTAGATTAGAGCGCCACTGTCAAAGATTAAGCCAAAGTGCCAGCTTCCTCCACTGTGATTTACCCGCCGACAAAATTCAACATATAATCATTGATTTTGTCAAAAAAAATCAACCAACAAAATCATTTTACATCCGCCCTTTCGTCTACACATCCAGCTTAGGAATTGCCCCCCGACTTCACAACGTAGAAACAGACTTCTTTGTCTACGGATTAGAACTTTCCGACTACTTACCCAAAGCAGGAGTTAACTGTAGAATTAGCTCTTGGTACCGCCAAGAAGACCGCAGCTTACCATTAAGAGGCAAAATTAGCGGCGCTTACATCACCTCAGCCTTAGCCAAAACAGAAGCAGTCGAATCCGGCTTCGACGAAGCGATTATGATGAACACCCAAGGAAAAGTCAGCGAAGCTTCAGGAATGAACATATTTATCGCCCGAAACGGTAAATTAGTGACACCAGGTTTCGATCAAGATATTCTCGAAGGAATTACCAGAGACAGCGTTATAACTATCGCCAGAGACTTAGGAATAGAAGTCATAGAAAGACCAGTTGATAAATCAGAACTGTTGATTGCAGACGAGATTTTCCTCTGCGGAACCGCCGCCAAAATTACCCCAATCAACCGAATAGAAAACTATCAATTGCCTCAAAACCGACCCATCACCGAAAAGATTTTGGACAAACTCACCGGGATTATCGAAAATCGCGACAGCCAATACAAAGACTGGGTATTTGCGATCGACCTAAATTGACCGTTTGTAGTGAGGACTTCAGTCCTTCTTTTCGTGACCAAACTCCTCACTACAAACCATCACTCGCTCCTTTATACAAGATGAATAGCAGAAATTAAGAAATGCGATGGAATCTCAAGAATTTTATGAAAAAGGATTTGACCTCGGTCGTAGAGGGCTGTACCATGAAGCAGTTGAAGCTTTTACTCAAGCAATTAATCTCAATCCTGACTTTGTAGAAGCTTATATGATCCGTGCTGATGTTCGAGCTGCTGCTGGAGATTTACAGGGGGGAATTGAAGATTTTGAGAAAGCTATGGATATTTACAGGGCAAGAGGACAATCGCAAATAGCTGATATGCTTTTAGTTCCTTGGGGTGCCCTGCACAATCAAATTAGGTTTAAGGACTAAAGTCCGAACGATCGAACAAAGTTTACCCGCACAAAACAGCCGCGTGATGGCGAATGTGATCCTCCATAAAACTCGCTATAAAATAATAGCTATGATCGTAACCATCCTGCATCCTTAAAGTTAGCGGTTGTCCCGCTTTCGCACAAGCCTCCGCGAACACGTCCGGCAACAACTGCCCGTCAGCCAAAAACGAATCAGCAGTGCCGCAATCAATCAGAATCGGACGGTTGTACTGTGCTGCCACAACCAATTCGCTAGCATCCCAAGCGCTCCAAATCTCTTTGTCACCACCGAGGTAATTTGCAAAAGCTTTTTGTCCCCAAGGGCAGCGCACGGGCGCGCAAATAGGCGCAAAAGCCGAAACTGAAAGATAGCGAGATCCATTTTTCAACGCACAAATTAAAGCCCCGTGTCCGCCCATCGAATGACCGAAAATTCCCTGTTTTTTCGGTATCGCTGGAAAGTTTTCGGCGATTAAATTCGGCAATTCATCAACCACATAACTGTACATTCGATAATGAGAATTCCAAGGTGCAACTGTCGCATCAATATAAAAACCCGCGCCACTTCCCAAGTCCCAACTCTCATTTTCCCCAGGAATCCCAGTATTGCGCGGGCTAGTGTCGGGCGCAACTAGCATTAACCCGTATTTTGCCGCAAATTGCTGCGCCCCCGCTTTTGCCATAAAATTTTCTTCGGTGCAGGTTAAACCTGATAGGAAATAGAGAATTGGTACGGGTTGAGTTTGAGCTTGGGGTGGTTGGTAAACAGTGAATTTCATTTCGCTGTTGCAGGTTGAGGATTGATGGCTGTAAAAGCCGAGTTTGCCGCCAAAGCTTTGATATTCTTTGTGCAGTTTTAGGGTGTGAGAGATCATGTTAATTCTATTTCATTTTGGAATTAGATTTTTTTTAACCGCAGAGGGCGCAGAGGACGCAGAGGAATAGAGAAGAGAGAAGTTGTTTGTTCAAAATGTTAAGACTGTGCGAATTACTTCGCCTTTGTGCATTAAATCAAAGGCTTTATTAATTTTGTCGATCGGCATTACTTTAGTTATCAAGCTGTCAATGTCAATTTTACCATCCATGTACCAATCAACAATCTTGGGGACATCAGTTCTGCCCTTCGCCCCGCCAAAAGCCGAGCCTTTCCAAACCCTACCAGTTACTAGCTGAAACGGGCGGGTGCTAATTTCTTGACCTGCTCCCGCTACCCCAATAATTACGCTCACGCCCCAACCTTTGTGACAGCATTCTAAAGCTTGGCGCATTACATTAATGTTGCCGATACATTCAAAACTGTAATCAGCTCCGCCTTTGGTTAAATCTACTAAATAAGGCACTAAATCGCCTTCCACTTCCGAGGGATTAACAAAGTGAGTCATGCCGAATTTTTCTGCCATTTCTCGCTTGTCGGGATTCAAATCTACGCCGACAATCATGTTAGCTCCTACCATGCGAGCGGCTTGAATTACGTTTAAACCCACGCCGCCCAAACCGAAAACTACCACATTAGAACCTGGTTCTACTTTTGCCGTATTGATGACAGCGCCGATACCCGTGGTTACGCCGCAGCCGATCAAACAAACTTTATCAAAAGGAGCGTCATCGCGAATTTTTGCTACCGCAATTTCTGGCAATACTGTATAATTTGCAAAGGTAGAAGTTCCCATGTAATGGTGAATTTTTTCACCGTCTATGGAAAACCTACTCGTGCCGTCGGGCATCACTCCCTGGCCTTGAGTCAGGCGAATTGCTTGACAGAGATTCGTTTTTTTGCTCAAACAATATTCGCAGTTGCGGCATTCGGGAGTGTAAAGTGGAATTACCCGATCGCCCTTTTTGACACTTGTCACTCCCGGCCCAACATCTGCCACAATCCCGGCTCCCTCGTGGCCTAAGATAGTAGGAAACAAACCTTCGGGATCTGCGCCGGAAAGAGTGAAAGCATCGGTGTGACAAACACCAGTCGCTTTAATTTCCACCAGCACCTCTCCAGCCCGCGGCCCATCCAAATCGACCGTCTCAATAGTCAAAGGTTGGCCGGCACTGCGAGCAACTGCTGCTTTTACTTTCATGGTTTATTCCCTGCGATCGATTTGTCAATTTACCAGTCAATATGTATTGTATTACTTTCTGCCAAACTTCAGCAAATCTATGACCAAATTAATTGTAATTACCGGAGTCAGTCGCGGTCTCGGTCTTGCCATGACCGAAAAATTTATTGAATTGGGACACACAGTTTTAGGATGCGCCCGTTCTTCGGAAGCGGTGAAAAAGCTCAACCAAAAATATAGTAAACCCCATTATTTTACTTGTTTGGATGTCACCAGCGACGATCGAGTCAAAGCTTGGGCTACAGAAATACTGGCAAATAATCAGGCTCCCGATTTGCTCATTAACAATGCAGCTTTAGTCAACCATCCCGCGCCGCTTTGGAATGTCGGCAGCGAAGAATTTTCTCAGCTAATTGATGTTAATATTAAAGGTACTGCTAATGTAATTCGCCACTTTGTCCCGGCAATGATTGCGAGAAAAAGCGGCATAATTGTCAACTTTAGTTCCGGTTGGGGAAGGTCAACTTCGCCGGAAGTCGCGCCCTATTGCGCTTCTAAATGGGCGATTGAAGGACTTACACGATCGCTAGCCCAAGAACTGCCCCCAGGTATGGCAGCAGTTCCTTTAAATCCCGGCATAATTCACACAGATATGCTAGACATTTGTTTCGGCGAAGATGCGGTAAATTACACCTCAATCAAAGCCTGGGTGCAAAAAGCAGTGCCTTTGCTGCTGAAATTAAAACCTTCAGATAACGGCGTACCGATGACCGTTCCTGGATAACAAAGCAACAGAAAACATAATTTGCAAACATCTCTCATTTCTACTCCTCTGCGCCCTCTGCGCTCTCTGCGGTAAAAAAAAACTCAAAAATGAAATAAAATTACTGTATTCCCAAATCACAACTCTTTCCCCAAACAGCCACTGTGAACTTGCCGCAAACCTCGCCCTCGCAAACCGAAACCCGCAAAGCAGATCATCTGCGGATCTGCCTCGAAGAAGACGTACAATTTCGCGAAACTACCAGCGGACTCGAAAACTACCGTTTTACTCACTGCTGTTTGCCAGAACTCGATCGCGCCCAAATCGATTTAACCTCCACATTCCTCGGCAAAAAACTAGCCGTACCCCTGCTAATATCCTCAATGACAGGCGGCACAGAACTAGCCCAGACAATCAACTACCGCCTCGCCGATGTCGCTCAAGAATACAAACTAGCAATGGGAGTCGGTTCCCAGCGATGCGCTGTCGAAAACCCTCAACTAGCTCCGACATTTGCAGTGCGCCGCCGCGCTCCCGATATTCTGCTATTTGCTAACATCGGAGCAGTTCAGTTAAACTATAATTACGGCTTGGCAGAATGTCAAAAAATCATCGACATTCTCGAAGCCGATGCCCTTATTTTACATTTAAATCCTCTGCAAGAATGCGTTCAAACCGAAGGCGATACTAACTTTAAAGGACTGTTAGATAAAATTGCAAAATTGTGCGAAAAATTACCAGTCCCAGTAATTGCTAAAGAAGTTGGCAACGGTATTTCAGGAAAGATGGCACAGAAATTGCTGGAGGCTGGAGTAAGCGCGATCGACATTGCCGGAGCCGGAGGCACTTCTTGGGCGAAAATAGAAGGACAGCGAGCCAAAGATAGCAAGCAGCGCAGGTTGGGCGCAACCTTTGCCGACTGGGGAATACCCACAGCCGAGTGCATTGTCAGCACCCGCGCTGCCGCCCCAGATGTTCCCCTGATTGCCTCTGGAGGCTTGCAAAACGGCTTGGATGCAGCGAAAGCTCTCGCCCTCGGCGCGGATGTTGCAGGGCTGGCGCGGCCGTTTCTGGAAGCAGCAGCGCAATCGGAATCAGTCGCAGCCCTCCTCGCTGAGGTTTTAATTGCAGAGATTGCCACCGTGATGTTTTGTACGGGCTGCGCTAACTTGCATGATTTAAAATATTCTGGGGTTTTGGAAAGGTTAAAATAAAAGTAAGTCATTAGTCATTGGTCATTAGTCATTGGTCATCAGTCATTAGTCATTAGTGCTGTCCCCGCTCCCTTTCCGTCATTAGTCAGCAGTCATTAGTCCGCAGCTAATAACTAACGACAGTGGAGAATTGCTAAATTATACTTGCAGCAATGACTCATAATATCGTTGCCGTTGGCATCAGAATAATGTTTTTCCGAGTGCAGTTCGATCGTCCCGCTCGCACGCTAGGTATCATACCGCTATAACTGGATTTGATCTAACGAATGACCAATGACTAATGACTAATCACCAATTACAGACGACCAATGACCAATGACTAATGACCAATGACTAATGACTAATCACCAATTACAGATTATCTAAATGAAAGATTTCCTCAAATATACTTGTGCAAGTTTGCTAGGAACCTTCCTCGGACTGTTGCTGCTGGGCGGCATCGGATTGGGAGGGTTGGTACTGCTAATTGCTGTCGCGGCATCGTCGTCAAAAGATTCAGGCCCGCAAGTTAAAGATAAGTCTGTAATGGTATTAGACCTTTCTTTAAATATCACTGATAGCAAACCGAACCGCAGCACGAGTGCGGCGATTCAAGAAGTTCTTTCGGACGAGTCCGGCGATGCAGTGACTTTGCGGACTGTTTTAGACGCGATCGAATCTGCGACAAAAGACCCCAAAATCGTGGGCATTTATCTCGAAGGCAGTTCGGATTCCAGCAGCAGCGGGTTTGCTAATCTCAAAGAAGTTCGATCGGCCTTACAGCGTTTCCGAGATGCCAAAAAACCCATTATTGCTTACGAAATGGACTGGAACGAGCGAGATTATTACCTCGGTTCAGTCGCCAACACAATTGCTATCAATCCCTACGGTTCTTTAGAAATCAACGGTTTTAGCAGTCAGGCAATGTTCTGGACTGGTGCTTTGGAAAAATACGGCGTGGGAGTGCAAGTGACTCGCGTCGGCAAATACAAGTCAGCCGTGGAACCGTTTTTGCTCAAACAAATGAGTCCCGAAAATCGCCAGCAAACCCAAAAACTGCTCGGAGATATTTGGGGAGAATACCTGAAAACTATCGGCCCGAGCCGCAAATTGACCGTGCCGCAACTGCAAGCGGTGGCAGATAATGGCGGAACTTTGATGGCTGACGAAGCTCTCAAAGGTAAGTTAGTTGATAAAGTTGTATACTTTGACGAAATTACGACGGAACTCAAAAAACTCACAGGAACCGATCGCGAAGACAAATCTTTTAAGCAAATTAGCTTGAAAAACTACGCGAGAGTTGCTGAGAGTAAAAACTCAACTCGCGCTGACAATAAAAACCAGATTGCTGTGCTTTACGCTGAGGGTGAGATTGTCGATGGGGACGGCGGGCCGACTCAAGTAGGGGGCGATCGCATTGCTAGAGAATTGCGGAAAATCCGAGAAAATGACGACGTAAAAGCAGTAGTTTTGCGCGTTAACAGTCCCGGAGGCAGCGCGACGGCAGCGGAAGTCATCGGGCGCGAAGTCGCGCTGACGGGCAAAAAAAAGCCAGTTATCGTGTCGATGGGCAATTTAGCAGCTTCCGGCGGCTATTGGATTTCGATGGGTTCCAACAAAATTTTTGCCGAAGCGAGTACGATTACGGGTTCCATCGGCGTGTTTGGAATGCTATTTAACGTCGAAAAGTTGGCTGCTAACAACGGCGTGACTTGGGATGTGGTGAAAACCGCCCGCTTTGCCGATAGTAAAACGATTTCCCGCCCGAAAACTCCTCAAGAATTGGCGAATATTCAGAGAGTAGTCGATCGCATTTACGATCGATTTATCACCAAAGTCGCCGACTCCCGCAAACTGCCAAAAAACAAGGTGCAAGAAATTGCTCAAGGCAGAGTTTGGTCTGGTACCGCCGCGAAACAGTTGGGTTTAGTCGATGAAATTGGCGGTTTAGAAGACGCTATCAAAGCTGCGGCGGAGCAAGCTAAACTAGGTGAAAACTGGCAGTTAGAAGAATATCCAAAAAATCGCACTTTGGAGGAGCGAATTTTGGAAAGACTTTCAGGCGTTCATGTTTTGGAACCAGCCACCAAACTCGACCCGCTGACTGCTGAAGTTAAGAAAATGCAGGATGAATTAGCTGTTGTCAAGTCCATGAACGACCCGCAAGGCGTTTACGTTCGCTTGCCTTTCAATTTACGGATTAATTAACTTGAATCTTCAACCCGATTGGCATGGGTTTTGTTTGTGCAGCAGCGGTTTTAGCCGCACCCGTCCGATGAAATAAACAAGGTTTGTAGTGAGGATTTTAGTCTGCATCTGTTAGAGAACTAAAGTCTTCACTACGAACTAATCTTATTATAGCGATCGCAGCGGGGGCTATTCACTGAAAAACCCGGTTTTTCAAAAAACCGGGTTTATGAATACCCTAAAAATCTGCAGGATTCGGAATAGAAAATATTTTTTATGCAGCACGCTGAGTTAACAATCCCCAGACGAAAAGTACCACGATAGCACCGATGACGGCAAAAGCTATGCTGGGTAGAGTCAATGCTCCGAATGAAGCTCCCGCGCTTGTCCCGAAAAAGACTTGACCTAGATAACCTCCCACTAGGGCACCCACAATTCCTAAACCTGTCGTTGCGAGAAAACCGCCGCCTTGAGTTCCGGGATAAATGGCTTTGGCGATCGCACCGGCAATCAATCCTAAAACGACCCAAGCAATAATTCCAAACATTTCTTTTTCTCCTGAATACTTAACTTTCTTTCGTTCTTTGTCTTATGTACCAAGAATAACAACTGACGACTCACCATTACCTCTACCGTAAGGAGGAACCGAAAGTGGTAGAATTTGTCGTGAATCCTCGGAATTTGAGGCTATTTAATCAGTCAAAAGAGTTAACCCAGTCTTTTTCGCGACGCAAGGTACTTATGCTCAATGCCAAAGGAAAAGCATCCGATTTGAGATTTGAAATTTTAGATGAAAATGACGGAGGACTATTGAGGTTTGCAGCAAGCGCCCGCAGTAGTATTATCTTTTTAAGCTGATATATAGCCTTTCTCGTAAAGATGAGGTATGTCCGGTAATGGGTAATGGGTAATTGGGAATTGGGAATTGGGAATTGGGAATCGCAAGTGCCTATAGGCTTTCAGAGGTTTCTGGAGGTAAAGACGGCCTCCGTGCGAAAAGCTGATCGTCGCATAATTTGGCATACCTCATGTTTTTGAGAACCGCTATAGGAGAATCTTTTCTCGGAATTTTTGTGTGGTACTGGTAAAAAAAATTACAATTATCCTATGAATCTGACACTGTGCACGATCGCCAAGAATGAAGAAGCAACACTGTCGCGGACTTTGGACAGCGTTAAGGGTGTTGTTGACGAAATAGTCGTGGTTGATACTGGTTCGGGCGATCGCACCCGTGAAATTGCCCGTGAATCTGGGGCGAGGGTTTATGACTTTGAATGGTGCGACGACTTCGCAGCAGCCCGCAATGAGTCTCTCAAGCACGCCCGAGGCGACTGGATTTTGGTTTTGGATGCCGATGAGGTTTTGGTACCAGAGATTGTACCTCTTCTTAAGCAGGCCATTAAGAGCGATCGACTGCTGCTAATCAATCTCATTCGCCAAGAAATCGGTGCATCTCAATCTCCCTATTCCCTCGTCTCGCGCTTGTTTCGCAATCGCCCCGACATCCGCTTCTCTCGCCCCTACCACGCCATGATAGACGACAGCGCGGCTGAGATTTTGCAGAGGGAACCCACATGGAAAATAGCTTCTCTCCCCGATGTGGCGATTTACCACTCTGGTTATCACAAAAATGCGATCGCCGCCAAAAATAAATTCCAAAAAGCTCAAGCAGCAATGGAACGCTATATAGCTTACTATCCAAACGACGCCTATGCTTGTAGCAAATTAGGCGCGCTTTATGTAGAAAGCGGGCAAATTGGGCGGGGAATTAATTTATTAACCAGAGGATTGACGAATGTCGCAATTGATGATTCTATTATTTATGAACTCAACTATCATTTAGGAATTGCCTACTACCAGCAGCAGCAGTTTGTTAAAGCAAAAGAACACTATCAAGCGGCAATTAATACGAATGTTTTCCCGGCGCTGAAGTTGGGCGCTTACAACAATTTGGGCAATTTGCTCAAAGATGAAGGAGATTTGCCTGCTGCAGAAAAAGCTTACAAAGCAGCATTAAAAATAGACCCCAATTTTGCAACAGGTCACTACAATTTGGGACTGACGCTGAAAGCAGGCGGAAATTTAGCAGATGCGATCGCTTATTACCGACAAGCCATTAAAATCTCTCCCGAATACGCCGAAGCTCATCAAAACTTGGCAGTAGCGCTACTAAAAATTGGCAAAATGCCAGAGAGTTTAGCAGAATTCAAAAGAGCGATCGCCCTTCACGAACAGTCCCGCCCCTTTGAAGCAGAACGCCTCCGCCGAGGCCTGCAAGAAATGGGCTTGATTTAAGCTGGCATATCTACTTTATTAACCAATGATATTCCCGATCGGGGACAGGACTAATGACCAATGACGTTGGACTAGCCTTTGACTTCGCGATCGGGCAAGATGCCCCATGCCCCATGCCCCATGCCCCATGCCCCATGCCCCATGGCCCATGCCTAATGACTTACAGCAAAATCAAGCAATTATCTCCACTTTGCCGCTATCCAAATCGTAGCGCCCCCCAACAACTTTCAGCTTGCCCGCTTTCACAGCTTCAGCCAAAATAGGCGACGAAGAACTTAACTTCTGCACATTCATTTTCACATTAGCTCTGACTGCATTATCCCACGCATTGCCATCGAGATTTTTTGTCGCATCCACAGCCGGTTTAATTGCCGCCACCAAAGTACCAATGTGACCGGGTACAGCTTTGCCGTCTAAAGCAGCTTTAACAGCACCGCAGCGTTCGTGACCCAAAATTACTAATAGCGGAACACCTAATTCTAATGCGGCATATTCGATATTTCCCAGAACCACATCGTCGAGAAAATTTCCAGCTACTCGGATATCAAATAAATCACCCAATCCTTGATCGAAAATAATTTCGGGAGCAACCCGCGAATCAGAACAAGCAAGGATGGTTGCAAACGGATGTTGACCCTGCGCTACTTCGACAATTCGCGATCGGGCTTGGTCGGGAAATGTCCGTTTTTGTTCAATGTAGCGTTGATTCCCCTCCATCAATTTCTTGAGAGCACCGTCGGGAGTGATCTCAGAAATAATCTCTGCAGCATTTGCAGCTTGGGCTTGTAAAAGCGTGGGTGCAATGCTTGCCGCCAGCATCCCTGCACCAGCCCTCAACATTAAATTTCTTCGCGAAATCCTGCCTGTTTTTTCGCTTTCAGTCATTATTTGCAACTCAGTTCAATTTTTTGTACTTTAGTCATGGACGCACCCCAACAAAAAAACAGACTTTTAAAATTCTCCCAAGAAAGTTTTAAATAAATATTTTAGTTAAAAACCCGGTTTCGGGTCGCCCGTGCCTAAGTCCTATATTTTATAGCATAAGAGTTACCACAAGATCGGCAATAGCGGCCAAAATTATTTAATTATTCTTTACAAATATCTAGGGCAAAAATTACACTTCAAAAAAATTGCCCAATTTTATTTCAAAAAGTCAACAGCCGTCATCCTTCTGCCGGCAGAGGATGCTATAGTGTATCTAAAAAGACAATTATTTATAAATAAATCAAAATGTCTTACGTTGCCAGCATTCATATCTATCCAGTCAAGTCTCTGGACGGCATAGCAGTCAGTCAAGCCACTATTCTTGCTAGCGGAGCTCTAGAAGGCGATCGCTCTTTTGCAATCTGCGACGCAGCAGGAGAATTTATTAACACTAAGCGCAACAGCGGAATCCATTTTCTGCACTTTTCATTTGACATCAAAAAAAGAATTGCCGGTCTAAAAATTAAAGACACCGAACAAGAAATTTTTTTTCATGTAGATAGAGAACGCCCCGAAATAGAATATTGGTTGAGTAGCTACTTCGGTTTCTCCGTTCAATTAATTGAAAACTTGCTGACAGGCTTTCCCGACGATACCGCAGCACCGGGGCCAACTATTGTCAGTACCCAAACAATTGCCGAAACTGCATCTTGGTTTCCGAGAGTTTGCGTTAACGAGATGCGACATCGCTTGCGAGCTAATATTGAAATAGGAGATGTCCCGGCTTTTTGGGAAGACCAACTTTTTCCAGAAGCAGACGAAATTGTTAGGTTTAAAATAGGGACAGTAATATTTGAAGGTATTAAACCCCGTCAGCCCTGTCTCCTATCAACGCGAAATTCGGCCACGACAGAAGCTTATCCAAATTTGAAAAATGTACTAATAGCCAAGTACAAGGAAATTATGCCTGACTTGGCAAAAGATGGGGGTTTAAATCACTTGAGCAGACCGATAGTTAACACGCGAGTACCACGGGAAGCCGCCGGAAAAATAGTACGAATAGGAGACGAAGTTCAAATCCTCAGAGTCACCAAATCCCTATTTAATGCCATTCCTGATTAGTGGTACAGCACGAGTCTGATTAATCCACTGGCAATTCCAAACTAAGCTTACCCAACACACCAGTTCTAAAATCATTCAACATTTGTCGCGCCGTTCGTTCGACATCTCCTTTATATCTGTCTTTTGCTACCTCGTGCAAATAATCTTCACCGTTACTAGATCCTATATCTACTTTATACCGGGATTTGAAACCAGATACTGATACTAAAGTGTCATCATCCGCCTCAAGTTTTAGGACCAAATCTACCATAGCCGCGGCTACTACTTGATTGTCGTAAGCAGCTTCGCCAATATCTTCGCAAATAGCTAATTTTATGGCATTTTCTTGATTGTTAATCCGGGTGGGGATGATTCCGGGGGCATCTAATAACTCAATTTCGTCAGAAATGCGAATCCATCTGAGCGATTTAGTTATTCCAGCTCTGCGGGCACTGTCCACTACTCTCTGTCCTAACAGCCGGTTGATTAAAGCAGATTTTCCGACATTTGGAAAGCCCATTACCACCGCCCGAACTGGACGGGGCAGCATACCTCGATCGAACCTGCGTTTATTTAGCTGCACCCCAGCCTCCTGGACAGCATCGGAAACATCGTGCACTCCTTGGCCGTGCTCGGCATTGGTAAAATAGGCGGTTTCTCCCTGGGACTCAAACCATGTTTCCCACGCCTCGCGGGTTCGAGGCGTAATCATATCCATGCGGTTGACCACCAATACTCGCGCCTTACCGCCCACCCAGCTAGGCATTTGGGGGTGGTAAGTCGCCAATGGAATGCGGGCATCTCGGACTTCGAGCACCACATCTACTCGCTTTAGCTGTTCTTTTAATGCCCGTTCAGCTTTGGCAATGTGACCGGGATACCAGTGAATTTTCATAATACGAAGGAAGAAGGAAGAGGGAAGAGGGAAGTTCGGCAACGAGCAATGTACGGGATGTAACGGATGTAACGGATGTAACGGATGTAAGTCCGTCGGAAGAGGGAAGAGGGAAGAGGGAAGAAGGAAGGGGCTTATTACATAAATCTTTGATCGAGCCAGCCAACCGTAGATGAAAGGCAGATAAATGTAGATAATTTCCTCATTGAAAAGCGACTTTTACAATAAATCTAAGGAATAAATAAGAAGGAACTAACCACAGAGGGCGCAGAGAGCGCAGAGAGAAGGAAGCAGAGGGAAGAAGGAAGAAATCAGGAAAATGGAAAAAGAATCGAGAAAAATGCCAGAAGCAATAAGAAAGAGTTGTCTTACTTCTTCCTTCTTCCTTCTTCCTTCTTCCTTCTTCCTTCTTCCTTCTTCCTTCTTACTTCTTCCTTCTTCCTTGTTCCCTCTTCCTTCTGTTAAGGCACAATCAAAACTGCACAAGGAGACAGATTGATCACCCGATTGGTAACGCTGTCAGACGCCCCATCATCGGTTAAACCCATCCCGCGACAGCCCATCACAATCAAATCAGCGCCAATTTCGTCAGCCACATCACAAATCGTGAAAGCCGGTTTGCCTTCTCGTTCAATGACTTCAGCTTCAATTCCCTGCTGGGAAAACATCGATTGGGCCTCTGACAGCAGCTTGGCCACTGCTTCGGGCGAACTCATCACCTCTGACGGCGCGTCGCCCTCATCGGCTGGGGGCTCGACTACCGACAGAATAACTAAACGAGAAGCGTAGGTTTTCACAATATTGACAACCTTTTCGGCAGCTTCGCGGGCTTCTCGGCTTTGATCTACAGGAAATAAGACAGTCTTGAACATAGTTCGCATTTCCCGGACACGGACTCCGATAAAATGTTTACGTTGAGCCAAATCAGTGCCGTTTGTTTCATCTTCCGTTTTGTGTGCGGGCGCGGTTGAATGCGTCCGAGGCCCCAAGTGCAAGTGACGAGTGCCACCATTTCAACGGAATTAGACAAAAACACACATATTAGGAGGTTAATCCTGTGACAAAAAAAACTGTAGCAAATTTATCAGCATCAGACTTATCGGGCAAACGGGTATTGGTGCGGGCGGACTTTAACGTGCCGCTCGACAACGGCAATATCACTGATGATACTCGCATCCGGGCTGCTCTGCCGACTATTCAGGATTTAGCGTCCAAGGGCGCTAAGGTCATTTTGTGCAGTCACTTCGGGCGTCCCAAGGGTGTGACGGAGAAGTTGCGCTTGACTCCGGTTGCTAAGCGGCTGTCGGAATTGTTGGGGAAAGAGGTCAAAAAGACTGACGACTGCATCGGCGATGAAGTGGCTGCTACAGTGGCGGCGATGGCTGATGGCGATGTGGTTTTGCTCGAAAATGTCCGCTTCTATCCCGAAGAAGAAGCAAATGACCCGGAATTTGCCAAGAAGTTAGCTTCTGTGGCCGATTTGTATGTCAATGATGCTTTTGGTACCGCTCACCGGGCTCACGCTTCTACTGAGGGCGTTACTAAGTATCTGAGTCCTTCTGTGGCTGGGTTTTTGATGGAGAAGGAATTGCAGTATCTCGGTAGTGCGATCGACAATCCTCAGCGTCCCTTAGCTGCTATTATCGGTGGTTCCAAGGTTTCCAGCAAGATTGGAGTCATTGAAAAACTGCTCGAAAAGTGCGACAAATTGCTGCTGGGAGGCGGCATGGTGTTCACGTTCTACAAGGCTCGCGGTTTGAGCGTTGGTAAGTCTTTGGTGGAAGATGACAAGCTGGAATTGGCGAAGTCTTTGGAAGCTAAGGCGAAGGAACGGGGAGTTACTTTTCTGTTACCTACTGATGTGGTAGTTGCTGACAAGTTTGCTGCTGATGCTAACACTCAAACTGTCTCTGTTGAGAATATTCCCGACGGTTGGATGGGTTTGGATATCGGCCCGGATTCTGTGAAAACTTTCCAAGATGCTTTGGCCGATTGCAAAACAGTAATCTGGAACGGGCCGATGGGCGTGTTTGAGATGGAGAAGTTTGCTGCTGGAACTGAAGGAATTGCCCATTCTTTGGCGGGAATTACTAAAACCGGCACTACCACAATTATCGGTGGCGGTGATTCGGTAGCGGCTGTGGAACAGTTAAATTTGGGATCAGAAATGAGCCACATTTCTACTGGTGGCGGTGCTAGTTTGGAACTGCTAGAAGGTAAGGAATTGCCTGGTGTTGCAGCTTTAGATGAGGCTTGATTGAGTTAAGTAGGGCGGGCTTTGCCCGCCTTGCTGTAAGCAGGTCTAAATCATTGGCTGCGAATGCTGTTTTTTTTTACCGCAGAGAGCGCAGAGAGCGCAGAGAGGGAGAAAAGAGAGAAAGAAATGGGTTGAAATTCTACTGTTTGCGAGTACGATCGATCTGAAGTGGCAGTGAGGTTTGTTTGTGAAACTTAAAATCTTGGCAAGTGTAACGGCAACTATAGCAGTTTTAGCGCCGTTTTTGCTGGCAGCTCCCGTCAAAGCTCAAAATCCAGATCATGTCCGGCGGTTGCTGGAAAGTAAGGAGTGTGAGGGCTGCGATTTAAGAAATGCTGATTTGTTTAAGGCGAGTTTGTACAGAGCAAATTTAAGGGGTGCTGATTTAAGTGGAGCTAATCTCTACGAAGCTAATTTGCTAGAAGCGGATTTAAGTGGTGCTAATTTGGCGAATGCTAATTTGGTTAATGCGGAGATGTACGGTGTTGGCTTGGACAGTGCTAATTTGCGAAATGCGGATTTGTCTAATGCTTTTTTGGGGCGGGCAAATATGACGAGAGCTGATTTGCGCGGTGCTAAACTTTTTAATGCTAATTTGGGCGAATCTAATTTGCTGCAAGCTAATTTGTCGAATGTGGATTTGAGGCGTTCGCTGCTTTTTAGAGTTAATTTGAATCGCGCGAATTTAAGCGGAGCGGATATGTCTTTTGCTGACGTGCGCGATACTAATTTGCAGAATGCTATTTTGTCAAATACTCGGCTTGCTAAAGCTCAATTGAGCGGGACAAATATTGACGCGGCTAATAATGCGCGGCAAGCTGATTTGGAACGTGCTAACTTGCGGGGTACGAATTTGGGGCCGGGGGTTTGTGTGATAACTACTTTTCCTGATTGTGTTGGGAATTTGGAGTAATTCAGTCCTAGAGTGCGTCAGCCGCGATTATTTTAGCAGCTACGAGAGCGTTTGACCCGCTGGCGCACCCTGGCTCTATCTATAGAGCTTCTTAGGTGAGTTCGGTCAACCACGAGCGATGACCAATTACGATTACCAATTACCAATTACCCATTACCTCTCTTAAATCAGAATGGGTATACGAGCTAATTTTGAGGTGGTTTATATCCCCTTTCTAGGGCGAATTTCACAAGCTGGGCGCGATTTTCTAACTGTAGTTTGCTGAATATGCTGCCTAAATGAGCTTGTACAGTCCGGGGGCTAATAAACAGTCGATCGCTAATTTGTTTGTTAGTATAACCTTGGATAACTTCCCAAAACACTCTTTCCTCGGCTGGTGTGAGCGGCAAAGGTGCAGGATTTGGCAATACGGCCACAAGTTTTGGCTCCAGCCTAGCGCTAGAAGTTTGCAGCAGTCGGACAATCTCGGCGTGAATGCGGTGAGAGCGCTCTAATTGTCCCTTCACTTTAGCCAAGATTTCTTCAGACTGAAAAGGTTTTACCAGATAATCGTCAGCGCCGATCGCGTGACCCTCAACTTTGGACTCAATCTCGCCTTGGCCTGATAAAAATATAAACGGCACTAACTGTCCCAAACGGGTAGTACGCAAGCGCCGGCAAAACTCAAACCCGTCCATTTCCGGCATCATCACATCGGAAATTACCAAATCAGGAGGGGCATTTTCAAAAATCGAGAGCGCCTCAATTCCAGAAGTAGCACATTCCACCCGGTATCCTTGGCTTTCCAGGTACATTGCTAAGACTGTTTGACAGTCTTCTTCGTCGTCAACTACTAAGATTCTTTCCATGACAGCCTTGCACCAATTCCCGTTGACAGTTTTTAAAACTGCGGCTCCCAAAGTAGGAACTTAAATGAGTTTACCAAAAAATTGGGTCTAAAGCCCCGTCCTTATAGGACGGCTTTAATTATAAAAAGTGTGAAAACTTGTTAAGCATACAGACTTATAAGTAAAAATTTTAGCAAAAGTGATAAACTATTCCAATGATAGTTTTAGAGTTTAAGTTGAAGGGCAAAGCGGAGCAATATCGAATCATCGACGACATGATTCGGACGGCTCAATTTGTCCGAAACAAGGCTCTTAGACATTGGGTAGACAATCAGGGAGTCAAGTTAGTAGACCTGTACAAACAATGCGCCATCATGGCGAAAGAATTTGAATGGGCAGGCAAGCTTAACTCAATGGCGCGTCAAGCTTCGGCGGAACGTGCTATTTTTGCTATTCAACGTTTCTTCTCAAATTGCCAGGCTAAAAAGCCAGGTCAAAAAGGATATCCACAATTCAAAAAGCACAGTCGTTCTGTAGAGTACAAGACATCAGGATGGAAGCTTTCTGCTGACAAAAGATGCCTCACTTTCACCGATGGCTTTGCCGCTGGAACATTTAGATTGCTCGGCAGTAGAGATTTGCATTTCTCGGCACCCGATGAGATTAAGCGAATCAGGGTGGTTCGTCGTGCTGACGGCTACTATGCCCAATTCTGCATCAACGTTGAACGAAAAGAAGAACCCGTTTCTACTGGTAAAATTATCGGCATAGATGTTGGATTAAACCACTTCTATACTGACAGCGACGGTGAAACAGTTCCTAATCCTCGGTATCTCCGCCAAAGCGAAAAAGCTCTGAAGAGATTGCAGAAGCGAGTTTCTCGGAAAAAGAAAGGCTCCCAAAGCCGGAAAAAAGCAATCAACAAGTTAGGAAGAAAGCACCTAAAGGTTAGTCGGCAGCGTAAAGACTTCGCCATAAAGACGGCGTTGTGTGTGGTAAAATCTAACGATTTTGTAGCCTATGAAGACCTTCAGGTGCGGAATATGGTGAAAAACCACAAGCTTGCCAAATCAATTAGTGATGCTGCGTGGTCACAGTTTGCTCAATGGTTGGAGTATTTTGGAAAAGTGTACAGCAAAACAGTTATCGCTGTTCCACCACAATACACATCTCAGGAATGCTCAAACTGTGGTAATCTTGTTAAGAAAACTTTATCAACCCGAACGCATATTTGCGGTTGCGGAACGATACTAGATCGCGACCACAACGCTGGAAGAAATATTTTAGCAAAGGGTTTGAAAGCCCGTGCAGGAATCAATTTAAATACGGTGGGGCACACCGGAATTCACGCTGGGGGACAGACCGATCTCTACTCGCTGGTGGCGACAAAACAGAGATAAGTTCGACTGGCTGATCCAAGAATCCCCTCGCCTCGATAGCAGGGGAGTGTCAACTGCTGCAACTTGATAAAGGCTCCCAATTTCAAGACGGCACAATTCCTCAAATAGTCCAATTACCGGTGCCGCTCCCACATAATGGGAAGAAGTAGAGGAATATTGGGGAAAATCTCCTTTTTTTATTTGCCTATCCCAAAAAAGTACAACTTTTTATGAAGCATCGTCAACTTTTCCGCAGAAAATAGCAGCTAAAAGCCAGAATTTTGTTTTATTATACACAAATCTTGCTAACATTTAGACTATTCCTAGACTAGACATGGAAAGGTTTTTAGATTTTTCTGGTTCCGACAGGGGTACAAAGGGCATAAAGTGAGCAGTTGCTGCAGCCGCGGGCGGCGCGAACAAACGCTGGTCGGCAACTAAGATACTTTCAAATATCGGTGCGGGTTCGGGGCGGCTGAACAGATATCCCTGGATGATATCGCAGTTGTGCTTTTTCAAAAAGGCTAGTTCTGCTTCTGTTTCTACGCCTTCAGCAATTACTGTCATGTTTAAACTGTGACCCAGTAAAATTACTGCTGTAGTAATAGCAGCATTTTGAGAGTCTTCATTGGCATTGCGGACGAAAATTCGATCGATCTTTAAACTGTCAAAGGCAAATAGCTTGAGATATCCTAAAGTAGCATAACCCGTGCCGAAGTCGTCGATCGCAATCCGAATTCCTAGAGCTTTAAGTTCGTTTAAAGTAGCGCCTGCGACTGTCGCATTTTCCACTAAAGCGCTTTCGGTCATTTCTAATTCTAAATTAGCAGGCTCCAAGCCTGTAGTTTCCAATATTTGCACGATTCGCGCTTTGAGTTCCGGGTCGGATAACTGTCTGGCCGACAAATTTACTGATATCCTAAAGGGCGAAAACCCCGCCGCCACCCAACTAGCGGCTTGAGCGCAAGCTGAAAGCAGTACCCACTCGCCAATCTGAATAATTAAACCTGTTTCTTCGGCTAAGGGAATAAATTCGGCGGGAGAAATTATACCTCGATCGGGATTTTGCCACCGCACCAAGGCTTCAGCACCGATGATTTGTCCGGTAGCAATATCTACCTGCGGCTGATAGTATACCTGAAACTCACCTTGTGCCAAAGCGCGGCGCAGCAGAGATTCCAGAGCCAACTTTTCAGGAGAGAAGACTGAAGCATTGGTAGATTCGTTAACTAAATCTTTGAGTCTGGCTTCTGCTTGGTGAAGCGCGAATGTCAGCGGTTGAGTAATTCTTTGCCGTTTCGAGATGCCAGAAGCAATGGCTCCGAGCAATTCAGCCTTAGTAAAGGGCTTTGTCAGGTAATCGTCGGCTCCCAATTCCATCCCCCGACGAAAATCGGTTTTGGAACTTTGAGCCGTGAGAAAAATAAATGGAATTGTTGCGGCTAGAGAGTTTTGTCGCAACGTCCGCAACACGTCATAACCGTCGATTTCCGGCATCTGCACGTCGCACAAAATTAAATCGGGGATTTCTGAAAGTGCCATCTGCACCCCAAATCGACCGTTTTCGGCGACAATCACCCGATAGCTTTGAGATTCCAGGAGTTGCAGAAGAGTTTCCCGGATTAATTCGTCGTCCTCAATAACCAAAATTTTGAGCATGATACTTAGATTACAGATGGCACTATATATCAGAACCTGACTAACTCTAGCATACTCAAACTAACGAGCTACTGATTAGGCCAATTAGCCAATAAATTATTAGCCAAATGGCTAATAATTTTGCATCTGTTCTTAAATCACAATCGAATACCTGACAAAATTGGGAATAGTTCGATATTTGTCCAGTTTTGTCAGGTCAGAAAACTGCGGCGCGATACAAGTTTTATAAATTATTATTACAAGCTCGCGGAGATTGATCCTCAAAAAATGTCGCCAACACTTTCTGCGAGCAGATGGTGGCAATTACTTATATAATGCCCGCTTATATCGTGTCTTGTCGATCGCCATAACAACGATTCGTAGTGTTCACTTTAGTCCACTCTCCGGCTGCGGACTTTAGTCCGCACGCGCGAGCAAATTTTAATGCTAGCTCATCAGGATAGGCTCGGATACACCGTCTTAATTCAATGGCTTAGTGGAGTTCTCACAAAACTTGTTATCTACAATTGCAGAATTGATGCTGACAGCCTGCATTGATGACGCAACGATTTTGTTTTGCGGAACTACAACTGTCTTTTTACACACAAGTTCGCTGCTGCCTACAGAGGCAAAGTTCCAAGCATAAAATTCGGGATTGCTTACTGTTGCACTGGCGGGACGCAAACCAAATGCTGTCACTAATACTAATCCCAAAGTTAATAAAGCTACGATCGCAAATCTCACCATATTATTTTTTTGAATCTAAAAATTCACCAGCTCAGGATTACCTTATTATTGCCCGATCGCCCTCAAAGCGTCAATAGCCATCAATCGATTTGAGATTTTAGATACTTCGGCTTGCTTCGGCTACGCCAGCCGACAAGTCTAGAGGGTACAAGTTTTAGATTTTAGATTGATTTGCAAATCCATCTTGCATATAAAGTTTGGGGCGGCCCGCGATGAGTGTCGGGGGCTTGTGTCTGTTTTTGGGCGGGGGTTATAGGATTTGAGATTAAAAAACTTGAGCTGCATCAATATTCGATATTTGATCGCCCTTTTAACCGCAGATTTTAAACGGATAAACACCGATAGACGCAGATCGTTCCATGACTGAAAGCGATGGAGTGCAACTCGATTCTCAAGAATTGAGGATGATTGACTGGATATGGATTAGGAATTGCCCGACAGTTGTATAATTTGGAGAAAATTGTGTTATAATCTCTTACTTTGCTGTCAGATTCAATTCGTAGGCGATCGGCTCGGATGACTGAGAAACCACTACGAATTCATAAAAACCAGTATCATCCAGCAATCCCGACCAACTTTGATCCTCTGCATCTTGCAGCAAAGCTCTAGCTTTGGTGGTTCTCCCAGGAGAATACATTGACAGCAGAGTAGATTTTGGCGGCGCTTGCAAATTTACGCGCAAAGTTTGATTTTGAGCTAACCGCGCAATATATGCTTTGCCTTCTCCGGGTTTGAGATTACCTGTGAGGGTTTTGCTGTTAGCTCGGCTGTCAAATTCTACGCTTTCGAGAGTTGCTCCTGCTTGCAAAGCTGCGAGGGTGTCGGCGGTGATTGCTTGCCAAATTTGTCCGATCGGCAAACCGATGATATTGCGATCGCGCGGCTGTCGCGGAAACCAATAAAAGAACTTAGCATCAGCCAAATCGTACAAAGCCCGACTGCTCAAATTCAGCTTGTTAACCTCTATTTTCCAGCGATCGATATCGGCAGTATCGTAACTCCCCAACCTGGCTCTAGCGTCGCTGCTGAGGTTTTGGAGTTTGTCGAGCAACTCGTCGCCGATTTTCTGCCACCTTTCGCGCCACAGGCGATCGTCCTCACCTTCTTTTAGCAGTCGCCCACCCAATTCTGGGTATTTGGCATAGAAATTTTCGTCTACAAGGTTGACGTAACCGCTATAGAATCGATCGTCAATTCCGAGCCTTGAAAAGCGATCGCGCAAAACATCTTCTTGCTGCTGCTTCGGGCCCCGAGTTTGGGGAATTTTCTGCACTTTTGATTGCAGGTTTAACAAATAATTGCCCGCAAACCAGCCAACTCCCCCCATACCAACAAGCACCACTACCACAAACAAAACCATTTGCCAAGCAGGCATTTTTTGCTGGTTGTTAATAGCGGCTCGCACAGGAATTCCCGGCAGTGTTGGGACTGGGGCGGGCATGGGTATGGGCGATCGATCCGGCGACGGCGCGGGCGCAAAATTTGGGGACGGCTGCGGTGGCTGTAAAGGCGGATTGCCGGAGAGAGCGAGCATTACCTCGCGAGCCGAGGAGTAACGCTGGTTCGGCCCGTGAGCGAGCATTTTATCCAACACTAGGGACAAATTGGGAGATAGAGAACATTCTGCCCGCCAGTTCCAATTCAGCGTCTGGCTGTCGAGCAACTGATGCGGTTCCTTCCCCGTCAGCAACACCAAAACTGTCGCCGCCAGAGCGTACAAGTCGCTGTGGGGATTGACGATGCCCATTTGCATCTGTTCGACGGGAGCATAGCCGAGCTTGCCGATGCGAGTTGCGGGGGCGGGAGTACCGTTAGCTTCGGCAAACAGAGATTCTACGGTGGCTGCGACTTGTTTTACTCCGCCGAAGTCAATCAACACCGGCATTCCGTCAGACAAGCGCAGAATCAGGTTGTCTGGGGAGATGTCGCGGTGGATCACTCCCAGAGAGTGAATGTATTCGAGCACTGGCAAAATCTGGAACAGCAGTTGATTGATTTCTGCTTCTATGAACCGCAAACCCTGACGCTTGCGGGCATCCAGCAGGAAGCGGTAGGTTTGGCCCGGTACGTAGTCTTGGACGAGAAATAGGTAGCCTCGATCGCTAATACTGACTCGAAACAGTTCGCGGAAGCGCGGGATTTGATTGTGTTGCAGCTTGTAGAGCACTCCGGCTTCTCGCTCGAAGAGTTCCTCGGATTTTTGTAAGGCGTAACTTCCGTGCACTTGGGGCGCAAATTCTTTTAAAACGCAGGGTTCGTTAAATCGGTGGGCATCTTCAGCTAGGTAGGTGCGCCCGAAGCCTCCGTGTCCCAATTCGCGGACGATTCGGTAGTGGTTGTTGAGAGTTATGCCGGGGTAGATGGGATTGTTCATTGAAGCTTGCTGCGTCGGATTTTTACGCTTGACTGAAACTGGGAGTTTTGGCCGATCGCGCTAATTAATCTTGACATAGTGTGTGAGTGTTGATTGACCGATCGCCCGCAACGGTCATCACCTGCGGTTATTGTTGTTCAAAAAGGCGGTTGCGGGCGCGCCAGTTGGTCGGCTGTGCGATTTTGGCGACCTCGAATACACCAAGCCATCAACCGTTTTTTTTGCGAGGAACCGATCGCTAAATTGTATCGGGGTCAATATTTAATTCTCGCAGTTTCGCGGCCAGGCGATCGGCTCGTTGAGCCTCCCTTTCTGCAACCTCTTCTAAAGTAGGAACCAGCTCCCCTTCAGCCGTAAAAAAGCGCAATTTTTCCCCACAAATTCCCAGACTCAAATCGAGCTGCTGACTCCGCAGATGCCCGAATTCGTTAGGTGCGATTGCTTCATATTCCCCGTCAAGTAAATGAAACCCAGCTAACTCTAAAGTTTCTGGATCGAACCAAAAGTAATCGTGAGTGCGGAAAGTATCTTGATAGAGTTGTTTTTTAAAGTTTTTGTCTATATTCGCTGTTTTGGGCGACAGGATTTCAACGATAATATTCGGGTACTTTCCCTCTTCATCCCAAACAACCCAGCTTTTCCGAGTTTTTCGTTCAGTTCCGAGTACCACAAAAAATTCTGAGCCTCGGAAGTCCTTCGATTTGAGTTGCTTGGAACAGTAATAAAGGGTGAGGTTTCCCGCAGCATAGAAATCATTTCTATCTCGCCACAGCCATTCTAGACAGTTGAGCAGTAGGATTATTTGTCGCAGGTGCAGTTCTGTTTCTACGGAATGTTCATCACTATATAAATCGTCGGGCGGAAAGATAAAGTTTTCCGGTATCTCTTGTTCTGGTATTTCTTGGGTAGTAGTTAATTCTGCCGTTGCGGACATGGCTGCTGGGTGAGGAGTAAGAGGTTATCTGTCTATTTTAGCAAGCTTTTGATATCTCTGCCGAGGACTAGACCTCTTGCAAAAGTCAAATTCACCCCCCGCAAGTCCCCCCTTATTAAGGGGAGAAACAAGAATCATCTTGCTCCCTCCCCGCGGGAGGGGAGGGTTGGGGTGGGGGACTTTGGATTTTTGCAAGAGTTCTACTATTCTGAAATCCCGATCGCGCTTTTGTCTAAAAACGCGATCGAACCCCAAACAATTAGTCTTGAAATATTAGCAATTACCCCTTGATTGCGCGTCAGATTCTCTGAGAGCCGCCAGAATTTCCGGTCGTTTCATGCGCGCGTATCCCGGCAATTTCCGGTCTTTGCCGAGATCCTTTAACCGCCTCAGTGAAAGAGCCTCGTAGTCTTCCTCTTGGGGCGGAAACGGCAACTGCAACTGCAACTGCGGTAGCTGAGGTTTTTGCTGCGCCTTCGACTGCTTCTGACGCTGCGCCTTCGGCTGCTTTTTACCCTGTATTTGCGGCGGTATTTCTGAGGGCGTCGCACCGTCGGAAAGTTGGCTGCGGAGTGTAGCGATTTGATTTTTGAGATCGCTTTCTACATCTTCAATCGCCTCGGAAACAAACTGATTAATAATTTGGACTGTGCGTTTTAATTTTATTGACAGCAGCTTTTCTAGTTCATCCAACTGGATCGACGCACCTGCCAGATTTGTCTCAGAAATTACCGCCGATTTCGGAGAATTATCGCTCCCCGACTGTTCATTTTTTTTAGCCAATTTATCTACCTTTTCGTGAAATGTTTTTTCAACTTGTTCGAGCCGACGCTGAATTTGTTCTATTCTGTCACTCTCAAAATTAGGCTGAATTAGAGCTTTTAGTTGCTTTTTTAGTAAATCTTCATTTTTTTTAACAGATTGTTCTATTTGTTTAGTTAGACTATCGATTTTTTTTTGAAATGACTGCTCAAATTGTTGCAGTAGAGTCTCAAGTTGTGAGGTTTTCTGAGTCGGTTGCGGAGCTAAATGTTCCATTTCCGATCGAGCAGCAGCTACCTCCTCATCCGTCATTTCAAAAACCCAAGCCCACATTTGCTCGGTGCCGAGTTCTTTCGCAACAATACACCAATCTGAGCCGCAGATTACTTCATATTCTTCTTCGTTGCTGTAAGCTTCTGTAGGACGTACAATTAAAGGAATTAAGTTGCTACCTTGCTCAATGAGGCTTCTTCTGAGAGCTTCGCGGCGTTCGCGAGGGATTTCTCTCCCCTCAGTCTCAGGTACCGCAATTTGCGAAGTATAAATCTGACTGTGACTAATTGGCTTAATCCGTAAATATTCAACTATTCGGTTTTGATCTTGCGATCGATCCATCTTGTTACAAGTCCCCTTTTGTCATCAAAATTATGGTGTTTGGGTAATTATGTATATTTGCACTTTACAGCCTGCGTTTTGAGTGATGCGAGATTAACCCAAGAACTCTCAGCCATAAGGTGCGAGACAAACACCTTAGCCAGACTGTGCGCTCAGGAGGACATATCGCCGCAGTGCTTTACTGTGCCGCTGGCTGTGCGGTGAGAACCCGGGCGATCGACAAAACAGACTGCAATTCCTAAAAAAAAGCGACTGTGATGAGTTTAACTGGCTGTGGGACACAAATGATACACCGCTTTACTCATCTTTACTTTTTTTCGAGTTAGGGCGAGCCTCTGCGAGGACTTCGCTAACAGGCTGACGTTGCGAGTTGCGATCGCGATTCTGCCAGAAATAATCTTCTTTTGCTTTTTGTACAAAAGATGGTATAAGAATATTAATGGCGATGGAGCTCGCCAAAACCGCCTGAAGCGTCATTCTTTCCTTGCGTTAATTGAAAGACTAAAAGGCTGATGGCTCCTACTTTTCTGGCTTGCTGCCGGAGAGTGGGGCCGTGAAAACTTCTCACTAACTTCTCAAAGCTAGCAAGCCTTTGTCCATACTCAGGATCTGGAGAAAGGAATCTCATGTTAGCTAGTGTGCTGTGGATTTTATTCATGGGCTTTTTTACGGGTCAGATTTCCCGTCACTTAGTTGCTCAACCTTTGATTGGAATGATTTTGGTGGGGATAGTTTTAGGGCCGCAAGTTAGTGATATTTTTAGTCAAGAAGTGCTGAAATCGGCGGATAATCTACCAATTGTGGCAATGACAATTATCCTGATGAAAAACTAACAGCATTAAGTCCTACTATATTGTTAGCAGCAGTGGATACTTATCCCTTTTCTACAAAAGTTTTGTTCGAGGCAGCAAGCCTAGCGCGTCGTGTTGATGGTGAAGTAATTGTGTTCTACGTCATTAATATTGTGGAAAAAGAAGCTGTAGAATAACTGGGCGATCGCACTCAAAAATTACTTTCAGATATCCGTCATCAATTTATTAGCATTAATGCCTCCGTTTCAGAGGAAATTATTCGCGTCCCTCAAGATTAGACTTGCATTACCAAAGTCATAAACTATCTTGAAAAGCATCTGCATCGATATGTGTTGCATCTGCTTTTCATTAGCGTTTAATTTATCGATCGAAGATTTATACAAGAGGTCTAGTATGAGGTGACAGAGATTGTGATGAAAAAACGGGGACATAGACTTTGCGAACAGGTGTTATATCAATTCCGGTTGCACTCATACATGATGTTAACTGTTAACTGTTAACAGTGAATTTACTATTCCGATGAAAAGAGGATTTGATATTAGTCAGTTTTGGAGCGCAAACGACGAGAGTAAAATAGTTTGATTTCCCGTGATTCTGGGAGAATATCGCAAAAATCAACCCTGATTTGGTGATATTTGCAACAGAGGTTTCGCTACTTTAATATTCACCAAAATCGAATTCAAAAATAGGAATTTTTTTTATGAAATGGTTTGAGCAATTTGAGCAATTCATTGCCTTAGTCAAAATCAGTAAGTGGTTCATCATTTCTTGTCTAGTTGGTATTCTTTCCGGCTTAGGTTCTGCTGCTCTCCTAGCATCTTTAGAGTGGGCAACAAATTGGCGAGAGTCTCATCTGTGGATTATTGCCTTATTGCCCCTGGCTGGATTCTTAAGTGGTTGGATTTATGATCAATATGGAAAAAATGTAGAAGCTGGAAATAATCTTTTACTCGAAGAGATTCATAACCCGAAAAATATTATTCCGTTGCGGATGGCTCCGATGGTACTGCTAGGTACAGATATGACTCATTTATTTGGGGGTTCTGCAGGTCGTGAAGGGACAGCACTGCAAATTGCTGCATCACTAGCCGACCAATTAACTAAAATATTCCGCTTTAAACACGCTAATCGACGAATTTTATTAATGTCTGCTCTCAGTGGTGGATTTGCTTCCGTTTTCGGAACTCCCTTAGCTGGAACTATCTTTGGTTTAGAGGTTTTAGCAATTGGAAATATTCAACATGATGCTCTTTTTCCCTGTTTAGTTGCAGCAGTTGTGGGCGATCGCGTTACCTTAGCATTGGGTCTGCATCATACAGCATACCGCCATGCTACCTTTGTACCCACCATGACTCCAATGGGGCTAATTTCTGCAATTATCGCTGGTGCAATCTTCGGAATTGTAGCGATGATTTTTGCCAGACTCACTCATCAAATAAGCCACTTTTTTAAATCAAAAATATCCTATCCTCCTTTTCGTACTGCGATCGGTGGTGCGATTGTCGCACTGAGTGTGTGGGCGATTGGATCGACTAAATATATCGGTTTGGGTATTCCTACTATTGTCGATGCGTTTAACACTCAGTTACCGCCTTGGGATTTTGCTGCAAAAATAGTGTTAACTGCGTTAACTTTAGGGGCAGGTTTTAAGGGAGGGGAAGTGACTCCTCTATTTTTTATTGGTGCAACATTAGGCAATGCTTTGTCATTAATTTTGGCATTACCAGCACCTTTATTGGCAGGAATGGGATTTGTTGCTGTCTTTGGCGGTGCGGCGAATACACCGATCGCCTCAACTTTAATGGGAATTGAACTTTTTGGTCTCGAATCGGGGGTATTTATTGCGATATCCTGTGTGATGAGCTATGTTTTTTCAGGTCATGCCGGCATTTATAGTTCACAGCGAATTAGTTCGAGTAAATACTCTTTTATGTCAATGCAAGAAGAGTTAAAGTTGCAAAATCATGCAAATAATAATTCTTTCGATGCAGAAAAAACTATCAAGTAGTCGCGGCCGTTAACTTTATTTGAGATGGTTCGGTTAATCGCATATGCTGATTACGGATCCTACGCTGTTAAATAAACCCGCGATCGCGATGCTAGTCGCTTTGGTATTAGTTATTTGGCTGGAAAACGCTAAAAAGCAAATCTGTTGAGCAGCAGGTTGGTTTTTAATCGCGGTTTATCCAGTCTTGCTGATGGCCATGTTTTGCTATGAAAGGCGATCGGGCAGTTTCAAATTTTGTCGGATAGGCTAGAAGCCCGCCCCAACAATGCAATTGCAAGTGATAAGTATTTTTGCCCTAGTCAATTACCTGTCAAAAATCAGGTTTCAACTAGGATTTCAACTCTTGTGGGGCGAGCTTCTAGCCTGCCCCAACAATGAAATTTAAACAGATCACAGCATATGAGTATTTTGCCAATAATCAATAATTTTAATCATTGTTTTGTCCGTTAACCCCTTAATGCGTTCCACCACATTAGCAAAGGACACAAACGGGCGCACATCTCGTTCTTTAAGTATTAATTGTATCACCGGAGCCTTCAAAAACGTAGTGGCTTCTAAACTCGCTTTCAGTTGAGCTTTATCTTGAGTATTCAATGCCTCCAAAAGCGGCATCGAACCTGACAAGCTCGGTGTAACAGATTCCAGCTCTACCGCCGGAGGTTTTGCAGCTTCACTCTCTAATTTCAACCGCTCAATTCTGCGATCCAGCCCAGCCTCAATTAACAGAGGTAATTGTTGGGAAAATAAATTTTCAACTTCTTGTATTCTCTCAGCCAACACCTGTTTTTCGCGGGCGTGTTCCGCCTTCAATTCATTGATTTGATTTTCTAACCTAGCTTCAATATTAATCAACCGCTGCTCAAAACTCGATGGTGGTTCCGAAACCGGATTTTCACCCACACTTTCAGTTATAGATGACTCTTCGGGAGTTGCACTTTCACCCCTACTCTCACTGACAGCGCCGCTTCTGAGAATTTCCAGTTGTGCGAGGAGAAGTTCTTCATTTTCTGGTTCCAGAATGAATGCACCGATTGTCTCGCCCTTGAAAGGTTCAATTTCCTTTGCTCTCGCCGCCGCGTAGAATTCAAAATTTCCATCTACTATTTCGTAGGAATCCATACCCGTGCGGCGAACAATTATCGGATTAATCAATCCTCCCAAATTTAAAATCAGTCTCGCTAATTTCTCCAAATCCGGCTGAGCAAAATTGGAAGAAGGCACAGCAGATACAATCTTTTTCACCGCAACCAGCGACGGAAATAATTTTTTCATTAATTTTTACCTGTTTTTTCCAAAACTTCTACTGCTAGCATTTCAAATTCTTGAGCAGCGATGGAATCTGGCTTAAAGTCCAGTACCGAAATCGGATCGGAAATTTCCATATCTCCCACGATTTGAATTTGTTCTGCACACTTAGCCAAATCATCTCTCTCGTAAATCACGCTGTCCATAATTTCAATACCGTAACGTTGGGGAATTGTTTCCCGCCGCTTCGGCAAACTGTACTGTACAAATTTAGCATTTGTCGAGATTTTGCAAGGCAGAACTCCTAAAATTGCTAGAGGTTTCTTGCCAATTTGTTTCTTGAATCCATTAACTTTTTTAATAAAATCCTTGACATTAATCAGTCCTTGATTGGCAAAGGGTTTTAAGTCAGAAGGAATAATCAAATAATCCGCAGCAATCAGCGCCACTCTCGCATAAAAGTTCAAAGACGGCGGCGTATCAATCAGTACAATATCGTACTTGTCTTGAACTTCCGCTAGTTTTTGAATTAAAATCATGCGGCTGTAATCTAGTTGATTTAGTTCCGTTTCGTAGTACATTAAATCGATGTGGGAAGGAACCACATCAATGGCGGGATTGCAAAAATTAGACTTGCGTGCTACTTCGGCTATTGAATAAAAATCTTCTGATTGTAAAATGTGAAGAATATTGCTATCTTTCAAATCGTCTTGTTCTTCATCATCAAATTTTACCAAGCCAGTTGCAAAGGTTGTATTTGCTTGACTGTCTAAGTCGATGACTAAAACTTTTTTACCTTCCTTGCTCAGCGCTGCCGCTAAATTGACTACTGTTGTAGTTTTGCCAACGCCGCCTTTGTTGTGGTAGACTGCAATTATTTTCATAGTATTTGGCTTATTAGAGGAAACAGTTACATCTGATTGAACTTGCAGATTAAATGCATTATTTTCAGGTATTTTTTGGGGTTCTGAGATGTCACTTGACTGTGGCTCTGAGGTGGCGAGATTGTCCGGTTGTATTGATACTTCGTTAATTAAATCAGGAATTAATAAATCAATATTACTATCTTCCTGTTCGAGATTTTCTGGAGCTTTTAGAGATTTTAAACTATCTCTGCCAATTAAAGCGATAATTTCATCAAGTCTAGTTTCTAGCTCTTCTCCGGCACACTGAAAAACTAGCTGAATATCATCGCTGACTTTTTCGTAAATTCTAATTTCTTTAGCGTTAGTTATGACTCCGTAGCGAATGCTTAAACTTGTTAAGTAACGCTTCAGTCTCCTGACGTGACGGTCTAATTTTTCCTTGGGATGTTTGGCTTCGATGACTATACTCATCTGCGAGTCTGCATCGAGCATTAAGGGGATGTATTGGATGCGAAATGAGAGGAAGTCTAGGCGAATATTCCCAAAGGCGATTTCTTGATGCCAACTGTCGGGGGTATAGCCCAGTTTTGGCAACAGATAAGTGACAATGAGTTTGCTTTCTACTTCGCTTTCGTTGCGACAGTTATTAGGATTAAAACTCAAGGGATTTTATAAGTTGTTAATTGTTAGTTGTTAATAGTTAGTTGTTAGGTGTTAGTTGTTAATTGTTAGTTGTTAGTTGTCATTGGGAATTGGGAATTGGGAATTGGGAATTGAGAATTGGGAATTCGTAGCAAATAACCAATAACCAATAACCAATAACAACTAACCAATTCCCAACAACTAATGACTGCTGACTATTTGGTTTGAGCGTTAACTTCCTCTAATGTCAGATAGCCGCCTGCGGGATTGTACAGGTGACAGTTGTCGGCAATTCGCTTCATTAAAGACCAAGAAAACTTGGTTTCGTAGAGATGAGGTTGCCAGTTTTCCTTGAGGCTGCTGTGGGCGAGGCGCAAGTTGTACCAGGGTATCGCTGTTGAAAGGTGGTGCGGAACGTGGACGTTAATGTCGTGACACAAAAACTCTACCCAGCGGGGATAGTCGCAGTGAACTGTTCCCGATAGTTGCGCTTGGGCTTCGTTCCATTCTGCTGCTGGTTTAAAGGAAATGTCTGGTGCTGTGTGGTGAACAATGGTGAAAGTGCTCATCCAGAAATGGTAAACCATCCAGGGCAGCAACCAAAATTTGACAAATCCCCAAATGCCTGTGGTGGCAATTAATAGCGGAAATCCGATCGCAGCACCGATTAAAACTACCAAAACTGAAAACCGCACTTGTTCGCGCTGTTGACCTTTGAAGCGCCACCACATGAAGTGTACTTTTGCCCAGTGGGCGATCGAGCCAACCCACCACATCGGGCCGAAGATTAAACTATAAGCTATTTGTAAAGCTTTGGGTGCAGCAGCATAGTCGGCTGCTGTCATCGGCTGCCAAGCATTATCTTCGCCAATTTTGTTGGTATGCTTGTGGTGATAATTGTGTCCGTGCCGCCATGCGTGGAACGGGAAAATTAAGGGCAAAAATGCCAGATGTCCGACTAAATCGTTTACCCAGCGGCGGTTAGCAAATGACCGGTGGCCGCAGTCGTGGCCGATGACAAAAAAACCCGTTAATCCGGTACCGGTGAAAATCCACATCAGGGGCAGTAAATACCAAGGTGATACTGCTATGCCAACATAACCGACAGCTACTAATAAAACGTTGACGATGACTTTTGTCCAAGCTTTGCGGGGGTTTTTGACAAACACTTCGCGCGGCAGGGTTTTGAGAATATCTTTGAGGCGCAGGTTGGAAGTGTCACTTGCGGATGTCAATTTTAGTGGTTTTTCGATCGATGCTGTCATAAATTGATTTCGATTCTCCGTATGCCATGTGGATGGCTTAACAAAATTAACGCAGTACAAAAGCACAGTAAAATATCAGCTCGCTGTCAGCTAGGGACAGACGAGTTGAACAACAGGCAGGGGCGTTTTAGAAAATGCTAGCTATCGCTAGCCGCCGTTGATAATGGCTAGCGCTTTTGGTTTAAAAAACACTCAGGTTAACTGGGGTTAACAAAACTTTACTTTTTATACCACAGGGGCGGCACAATTAGCACGAGTTGTCACTACTAATTGCCGTTGCTGACAACAGAATTGTGTTCGATCGCCAATTGAGAGCAAGCAACAGAGCGCTGCTGTTTGAGAGTTTGTACCTGCAACAGCAAGGAGTCAATTTCCGCTTGTAAGTGCAGGAACTTAACTTGCTGATCGGCTTGGTAGGGGCACTTCACCAAATCTAATTTGCGAGTCAAGCAGGTCGATCGGGCAGAAGGACTAGCCGTTTCGGGATGGCTCGCGGTGATTTGAGGCCGGGAAAGAGTGGATGAATTATTTGACATTAGTAATTGAGTAGACATATCTACGCATTCACACCATTAAGTTACTTTAACCTGAACCGATCGTATTAAACATCAAATTAACCGATCGAGCTAAAATTAGTGTAAATTCTTTGGCCATTGCCTAAAACCATTGACATCGTGACCCCGATCCTACCTGCTACTGACTCTGCTACTCACTCCGCGGCTAACTCCGCTGCCCCTGCAGCCTCGCCGAAACGCTACGGTTGGCCTGGCTTGATCGAAGCTTATCGCCCCTACCTGCCGGTGACGGAAACCACGCCCGTAGTGACGCTCCAAGAAGGCAACACTCCCCTGATTCCAGCACCGGCGATCGCCTCTCTCATCGGTAGAGAGGTGCGCGTCCTGGTCAAATACGACGGCCTCAACCCCACTGGTAGTTTCAAAGACAGGGGGATGACAATGGCAATTTCCAAAGCCAAGGAAGCCGGCGCAGAGGCAGTAATTTGCGCCAGCACCGGCAATACTTCCGCCGCTGCGGCAGCCTACGCCAGACGCGGCGGAATGCGGGCTTTCGTGCTGATTCCCGAAGGATACGTCGCTTTGGGCAAGTTGGCGCAAGCCTTGCTTTACGGTGCCGAAGTAATTGCGATTGGGGGAAACTTCGATCGAGCCTTAGAAATCGTCCGCGAAATGGCCGTCAGCTATCCCGTGACTTTAGTCAACTCCGTCAATCCTTACCGCTTAGAAGGGCAGAAAACCGGCGCCTTTGAAGTAGTGGACGCTTTGGGCGACGCGCCCGACTGGCTGTGCATTCCCGTGGGAAATGCGGGAAACATCACAGCATACTGGATGGGTTTTTGTCAATACCACCAAGCAAAAAAATGTTCGCGCCTGCCGCAGATGATGGGATTTCAAGCAGCCGGAGCAGCGCCGTTAGTAACCGGCAAAGCGGTGGCGAACCCGGAAACCTTGGCGACAGCAATTCGGATCGGCAACCCTGCTAGCTGGAAACAGGCGATCGCCGCTTCGGAAGCCAGCCGTGGCAGTTTTAGTGCTGTTACGGATGAGGAAATTCTCGACGCTTACCGCCTGCTAGCATCCCAAGAAGGGATTTTCTGCGAACCCGCAAGCGCCGCTTCTGTAGCCGGTTTGCTGAAGGTAAAAGACCAAGTTCCGACAGGAGCGACAGTGGTTTGCGTACTCACCGGTAACGGCTTAAAAGACCCGGATACAGCAATCAATCACAGCAATAACAAATTCAAACAGGGAATTGCTCCTAGTTTGGATGCTGTAGCTGGGGCGATGGGATTTTAAGAAGGAAGTTCGGCAACGAGCAATGTACGGGATGTAACGGATGTAAGTCCTATGTCCGTCGGAAGAAGGAAGTTCGGCAACGAGCAATGTACGGGATGTAACGGATGTAACGGATGTAACGGATGTAAGTCCGATGTCCGTCGGAAGAAGGAAGAAGGAAGAAGGAAGAAACTACTTGCTTCTTGTTACCAGGCTCTGCCTGGTAACGCAGATAGGCGAGGCTCTACCTCCATCTGGGAAACAGTTACATAAAGCGAGGCAGAGCAAGAGTGATATGGGTTCCTTTCGCTGGAGCATGGGAACCAGTTAAAGTCAACACTACAGGTTTGTAGTGCGGAATAAAGTCGGTTCGTAGTGCGGAATAAAGTCCGTACTACGAACCGTTTTTGTTATATTAGTAGTTCTTTTTTTGTGGAATAAAGTTCATATGTACGAACCGTTTTTGTTATATTAGTCGATCGCGCAAAATCTAACCGTCCAACAAATGTTCGCCACAAGTCACTTTGCTCATTTCTAATTCCCAAAGGGCGGTAAATCTATTAACTGGTTTTTAGAAGGTGGAAGCTGAGCGGAATTTCTACCGGTTGGAGCGGGATTTTGACGAATTTCGATCGCAGTTTCGCCGGGATTTGCAGTGCGAGTAGGTACTATTTCAAGAGAATATGCTGGTGTTTCCATTTTGGTAGTAGGAACAGTTTGTGCTTTCGCCAGCAAGTCAACTGCGTCTCCGAGGGCGGTGGTTAAATTCCTGCTAGTATCGGCGTGACGGGCTTCTTCTTGTTTGAGGGCTTGACTCAATTGTTTAATTTGTTCGATCGCCCGATCGCGCTCTTCGAGAACTTCTGCTAACTTAGCTTTAAGTTCGCCCACTGTTTGCAGTTGTGCGACTTCCTGCTGGCGAGCAATTCCAGCATCTTCGCCTTCGGGCGCAATCGGCGAAAAACTTTGTAACTCTTCTATTTGTGCTTCCAAAGCAGCGATGCTTTGCTGAGTTAATTTAGCATCATTCCGGCGCTGTTCGGCTTCTGTATTGTAAAGCTGTCGCCACTGAGCCGCACTTTCACCGGCATCATCGCGATCGCGCGAAACCTCTGTTAACTGCTGTTGCAGCCGCTTAATTTCATCTAACCACTGTCTGACATCCTGAGCCATATTGTTAATTTTAGATTTTAGATTGAAGAATGGGTAATAGCTTAATTAATTAATTAACGCTCTTGATTTCCAATTGTCGTTAGCGGAGCCCTCGAAGAAGATCGCCCGTACATCCATTTTGCATTTTCACCTTTCCCCTTTCCTGTGCCCTATGAACATTTATTACTGGTTGCGCTACCTGAGTTTAGCTTTGTTTAAGGCGCTTTTAAAGAAGCTTCGAGCCATCACAAAAAAGTTTAGTGATTTTTTAGTGTTTTGTCGGTGTTTGACTTGGGGCACGCTCAGGGAAGTCGGCGCGCAAGCGGGAGAGCAGCGCTTGCCGGGGCTGTCAGCAGAAATGGCCTACAATTCTATACTGGCGCTATTTCCGGGGCTATTGGCGGTGTTGTCGGCGATCGCCCTTTTTGAACCTTTGCAGTCAACACTGTATCAAATCGCCGGTCTTTTGGGGGAAGTCATACCCGATGACATTCGCAATTTGATTCGTGGCGTCATCAAAGAAATTCTGTTAACTCGCAATAAAGGGCTGTTTTCCGTGAGTTTTGTAGTGTCGCTGTGGGCATTTTCTGGAGTCATGAGCGCGGCGATGGCTGCTCTCGATCGCATCCATAAAATCCCTAGCGATCGAACTCGATCTTTTGTGAAAGCGAAACTCATTTCTATAGGTCTGAGTATCGGTACAATTGTGCTGTTAATTATAGCATCGGCAGCCATATTTGTCAGCGACTTAATTGTACAAGCTATTGCCCGCCAGAGTTGCCTGTTGGAGTCCGTCGCCAATTGCAATTTAAAAGATGTCCAAAATTGCTTGCTGCTAGCCAAAAACTGCCCTTTAGAGTCGCAACTATTAGCTGTTTGGGGGCTGTGGCGGTGGCCGATTGCTTTAGGGATTGTATCAGTTGCCTTTGCCTTTGTTTATCGCTACGGGCCCAGCCGCCACCAAGCCGATATTCCGATTTTTTCGGGAGCAGTTTTTGCTGCTATTTTGTGGGCGCTGTTTTCGGCTTTGTTTCGGTTTTATGTTGTGCATTTGAGCAATTTCACTTGGGCTTACGGGACGATCGGCACTTTTATTATGTTGCTGTTGTGGCTCGATCTTTCTTCTTTGGCGATGTTGCTCGGAGCTCAGTTAAACGTGACAGTAGGAAAAGCCATGAAACAATCGATAGGGTATAGGGTATAGGGCATTGGGCAAACAGGGTATAGGGCATTGGGCAAACAGGGCATTGGGCATTGGCCAAACAGGGCATTGGGCATTGGCCAAACAGGGCATTGGGCGGAGCGAAGCGGAGGGATTGGGCATTGCAACCAACAAATAACAAATAACAAATAACAAACAACAAATAACAACAGTCAACAGTCAACAGTCAACAGTCAACAGTCAACAGTCAACAGTGAATTTACTATTCCGATGAAGAGAGAATTTGATATGAGGTATCGATCGATCGTTTTCTCAATCGCTCAATCCCACAATCTAAAGTCTAAAATTTTTAAATCCCCAATCTAAAATCTCAAATCTAAAATCGACTGACTTTTCACCTTTTTGAGAAAGGCAATAAATACCGGATGTCTGGTTATCGGCGCAGTAAAGTGCTGAGGATACCCGTAACAAAAGACAAAAAAATCAGTACCCAAATAACACCGCCGGGAAGGAATGTCAAGAGGCCAACACCTCGGAGAATCCAAACTAACAAAGTTATCCCGAAAACTGTTAAGAAGATGCGGGTTGATAATCGAAGTTGAAATCTTGAGGAATTACTCATGTTGAATCTAAAAATTTTATCTGGATCGATGATAGCTGTTTTGCTGGCGATCGGCAGTTACCTCACCTTCGTGTCGATTCCCGGCGCTGCTGTGGCGCGTGGGGGCGCACATAAGCTGGGGGAAACGGCTAATGCTGCGACAAAACCTTCCTCTACAAGTGTAGCAATTAGCGATCGGGCAATTGGCGAAGCAAAAGTGGGAATGACTTTCCGACAACTGAAACAAGCTCTCGGTTCCACCGCACAGTTTAAGGTAGAGTCTCCTTTTATGGTAGACTTTGATGCAGTGGCGATTAGTCGATCGGGCAAAGTGCAGTATCGGATTATCTACGCTGCCGGTACAAAGCTCAAAGATACCGATGTTATTGAACTTCTGATGACTGACAACCCCAATTATAAAACACTTGAGGGCGTCGGGCCGGCAATGACTTTGAAAAAAGCAGAAGCAATTTACGGCAAGGCTACTTTATCTTATAATGTGGACAATGAAATGAGAGAAGGAGCGGTTTTTGCTAAACAACCGACTCGAAAAATTATGTTTGTTCCCAAAGCTGATGGAAAGCAATTTGCTGGAGTTTACGGTGCTGGCAAAAATGGATTTTATGAGACTAACAAGTATCAGCCGAATGCTGCGATCGAGTCCATGATGGTGCGGAAGTAAATTTAAGCGTCAGATATTAAGATAAGTTGGTGTGGATCTAATTTTCACCATCCTGTTTCTTAAAACCATGAGTGGGGTGGGCTGGAGAGTCTGCCCCAAAAATTAAATTTAAAGGTATTTATTAAGAAGGTTGTTGTCTGTTTGTTGTCGATCGACCTTTTGAGTTCCATTGTACAACAAGTGCGTGAAGCGCAGCTATCCCGTAGGGAATCGACCTTTTGAGTAAATTGTCCAAACGTGCGATCGACTTTTTGAGTAAATTGTCCAAACGTGCGATCGACTTTTTGATTTCCATTGTACAACAAGTGCGTGAAGCGCAGCTATCCCGTAGGGAATCGACTTTTTGAGTTCCATTGTACAACAAGTGCGTGAAGCGCAGCTATCCCGTAGGGAATCGACGTTTCGGCTTGCATCACACATTTAAGTAAAACTACTTACATAAAAAAATTAGACTTACTTAAGCAAGGTTAGAGACGAAGTTGTATTTTGTGCCGCTGTAAAATCACCAATTTTCTAGTCTACCGGATAGAATTTATAATCCTAGGCAACAATTACTTTTGAAGATTGTGTGAAGTCAACGGAGTATATTGTAAATATTCTGTAAACTTAACTTCACTGTACCTACATATAAATACCCGGTTGAGCATAAATTTGGGATTTAATATGAACATCAAAAAGTTCAGTAAAAATACTGATGCTGTACTCTAATAATGTCGATCGCGTGTTTGTAATCGAAATTCAGTCCAGCCGTTAAGTCGTGTAAATAGAACAGTTACAAAGCTTAATGATGTTGTCTATTTTTGATTGAGCTTTTAACTAGATACATTTGTGGCATCGTTATCAATCTTTTCATTTATAATCAGGGGCATCAGGAGGACTTATGAACTACTGGGGACAAGCTTACGGTAAAAACATTACTGCGACAGACGTGATTGCAGACAACCATCTTTTGCTAGCTAGCAATCAGTTTTGTAGCAGTTGCCATCACACAATTAACCCAACTCCCACCATCGATCTGAAGTATGAGTTTGTGGCAGCGACTAAAAAGGAAATTGCCTCTCAACAGCACTTGCCAGAGCGTTTAAAACTGTAATTATCCTATGGTTGTCCCCCGGTAGAATTCAGAATATGCCGTCCAATTATTGGTCAAATTCTTCTTCGTCACATTGGCCTAGTTCTGCGTCGGCTCGAAATGATTGTCAGCCTGTTTTAGGATATTATCGATACACTTTAGTTAAGCAGCCCCGACCTTCTAGCGGTGGCGGTAAATTATTTTAGTTGACGGTAATTGGTGCGGCGGTGTGGTTCTGGTTTGTTCGCTGATTGTCCGGTAATTGAGAGGGCGAGCAATGAGGTATTTTTTCCGGTTTTTATTAACTTTAGTAATGGCGGCGCTCCTGGTAGTAACCTATGGAAGTATACAAGCTGTTGGCAATGAAAATTCACAACTTGAAAATGTAAAAAAGATGGCATCTAGAAAATCTAAACGCAGCAATCAAGTTAAACAAAATGACCTTCAACTGAAAGAAAATAGCCTTCAACTGAAAATGGAATGGCCAAAAATTGTGGCAATATCCATCCCCGAAAACAAGCCCGGTGTCACTGCTGAATTCAGCTTTACTGTCAGCCTTACTAATAATACACCAGCCCCTGTTCCCTTGGCTATAGATTATGATGCTTTAATTCCAGAAATATTCGGACCAGATGGTCAAGCACTGCACCGAAGAGAACCGATAAATAGGCAAATTGGGAACGGAGAATATCATGGCTCGTTAGTTGGGGTCAGACAGCAGATATCCACCTCTATGGAGGGAAGACTGTCTTGGCAAAATAATTTACTTCAACTGATATTACATCGCCCCACCTACGATAAAAGCCCTATTGATATCGATAAAGTTTGGTCTTTTGATACTCTGGGGTCTGGGGAATATCAGGTTCGATTCACTTATGAAACTCCGACGGGGACAATAGTATACACAAATCCCTTTACTGTTTTTAATATTAAAGAACTACTAGATGGAAAAGAAGTGCCTCTAGAGAGAATAGAAGTAACTGGGAGAGGTCAGTTGGTAACTCCCTTCGCTAATTTTCGCCTACTTCAACCTGTGGGATTGAATAACAGCGCCGTGGAAGTAGATGGTATTCGTTTTGAAACTTTCATACCGGAGCAATTGTTAACCCTGCCACATAAGAATGACAATTCCTACCAATCTGTACAGATTGGTATGCGGATTACCAACAACACACCAACCCCATTTTACTTCAGCTTTTATGGCAGTTTTTACCCAGAACTTATAATGCCAGATGGTCAGGTACAGCGAAGAGGCTATGCTACCGACTGGATGAGAGGGCCTGAAGAATCTGACTTTCTGTTAGTCACACCTGGAAAGAGTGTGACATTTTTTCCAGATATCAGCCTCTTCTGGACTAACCATAGCCAATTTTCGCTTGGTATCTCTAGCGGATATGGTGGCCATTGCTCTTTTGACAAACTCAAGCCAGGTATATATCACTTCCGCTTCCAGTATTACAATACGAGTGATACCATACCGAAGAAAAACCTTGCAGGGAATTTGATTGAAAGTCGGCCAATAGAAAAAGTTTGGACTGGGTGGGTGGATACTCCCTTTGTTGAATTCCGCTTAATCGAGCTTTGAATGGCGAATCACTATTTCTTTTTGTTTGATTTGCCCAATAGGTGAAAAAAATGCAATTCAGAAAACTTTTCTTCGTATTATCAACTAGCTCCATTATCATGCTTTTCGGGCAATCTAGTAGTGCGTTTACTCTCAGACAGAATGCAGGAATACTCATATCTAAATCTAAGTTGCCCAATGGAACAGGCTATACTTCTTTAATTGCACTAGATCCCGATGGGCCTATTAACTTAAATAAGGCTAACCTCTTCGTTAGCGAGATAAAACGAGGAGGTACAAACAGCTTAGCTTCCTAGACACTCTCAGAACAACTTACAACGTAGCAACAGGTTGGACTTTTAAGAAAGGAAAGAATTTAAAAGGGAGTTTTAATGTAAGGCTTCAGTACCCATGCGGTATTGACACCGATTGTGGTTTGGGGACTAAAGTAACTCCAACAAGTAAGCAGAATCCACTGACCCAAAAGCTGGGGGGAATTGGCTCTACAATTAGTTTGAATTACGTTCCCCTAAAAGGAAGCAAAAGACAGCCGGATCCTAAGAATAGCCAAAATTTATATTGGATTCAGCGGGTTACCACTAACTACCCGTATGGAATTGGAAGTGTCGGTAATACGATAAGCTATATTGACAACATTCGTAATGGTAGCAATAATTTCACTCCATACTATGGTTCTGGTAATTTCATACAGCCAAATGGTTTATTTGAAGATCGCCCTTATCGACCCAGTAATATCATAAATTTAACTCAAGATTATTTCTGGACTGCGGAACTTTACCTCGCTCAATCGAATCCATACAAGGCACAAGAAATCACGATTTATAACGGAGTCAAATGGGGTTGGGTGTACAAATATGTTCCTGATAAAAATAAAAAACCCGTACCTGTTCCCGTTCCAAAGCCAACTCCGACTCCAGTTCCATTTCTAATTCCAAATCCAATTCCAAATCCATTTCCACCAATTCCAAATCTAAATCCACCTCAACGTGCACTTTGTCCACCAGGTTTCTCTCCTAAAAGCGGTAGCACGATTATCGCCAGCAGTAGCAGCGGTGGCGGTGGCATTGGTTGTGTGGCATCATCATCACCATCACCATCACCATCACCATCACCAACACCAACACCATCGCCTACTCCCATCCCCAGCCCGCGTCCAGCGCCGAGTCCGCGTCCAGCACCGAGTCCGCGTCCAGCACCGAGTCCCCGTCCAGCACCGAGTCCGCGTCCAGCACCGAGTCCGCGTCCAGCACCGAGTCCGCGTCCAGCACCGAGTCCGCGTCCAGCACCGAGTCCCAGGGGTGGCGGTCGTCCGATTCGGGCGGTTCCCGCTTCTTCTCTCAGAAGCGCTAATGCCCTTACCTTACCCCAGACGCCACTTTTAAAAAATGCTGCCAAAGGTAACAATAACTATGCCACCGATTACGTGGACGTAGCTAGCGTCAGCCGCGACTTACTTGTCAGTCCTGAACTATCATCAACTGCCAACAACTATGCAGATGTAAACGTAGCTAGCATCAGTGGCGAACTACTAGAAAATCCTGAACTATCATCAACTCCTAGCAGCGAAAAGAAGGTAGATTTAACTGAGGTCAGCAGCAATCTACTTCTTGATTCAGAACTATCATCAACAGACAACGAAAACCAAGTAGATTTAGCAAGCATCAGCGGCGACCTACTGGAAGACCCAGAACTATCATCAACCGACAGTAACGAAAACCAAATTGATTTAGCCAGCATCAGTGGCGACTTACTGGAAGACCCAGAATTATCATCAACTGACAGTAACGAAAATGAACTTGATTTAGCAGGCATCAGCGGCGACTTACTTGAATACCCAGGACTAGCCTCAGAGGATAACAACTCCCTAGCCTCCAAAACTAAAAACCCTGACGACGACGCCCTCCCCGCCGAAGCCGTTCCTGAACCAACCACCGGATTAGGCACTCTCTTGGCACTCAGCGGATTAGGTCTACTTCTCAAGCTCAAAAACAGGAAAACCAAAGAGTAATGAAAACGCTCTACACCATCCTGTATGCCCTCAGCATCATCCTCATCAACCCCTGGGGAACTACCCGCGGCCTCATCTGGACATCGCCCAAAGTATTGATTATTTGGCTAATAATTTCCCTCAACATCGCCCTTTTATTATCCCAAAAAAAATCCCTCACGATTCCCCAAAACTGGAAAAATAGCTTCATACTTTGGACGATATTTCTCTCAATAGGAGCCATCTCTACCCTGCACAGTCCCTTTCCTTTAACATCTTTTTTCGGTCAAGACCAAATGGGCGACGGTTGGCTTTACTGGCTGTTAATCGCCGCCTTCACTCTCAGCAACAGTTTGCTTCTAATCGCACGCCCGCAAATGATCAATTCCCAATTCCAAGGATTGCTAATTGGTGGCATCATCCTTTCTCTGAGTATCTTTCCTCAAATTATTGACTGGCGGATTGACTACACCGCTACAATGGGCAGACTAATCAGAGAAGATGTTCTAGCCAGCAGCATTTTTCAAGGACAGCAACCTATAGGATTGTACTCCCATCGCGGACACGCATCCATAGTTTTAGTGTTGACGGCGATTACTGCGATTGTCGGTTGGTTTTGGAGATTTACCTCTACTAAATTAACTGTAATTACTTTGATTTTAACTGTTCCGGCACTGCTGCTAACTTCTACCCGCAGTGCAATTGTAGCTTTGATTGTTGCCAGTGCTTATTTGCTCGATCGCCCTTATTACAAAATTCTCACCGGTATAGCCCTGATGGGAGCCCTCGCTGTGGGCATCATGACCGTCAACCGACCCCTCAACTGGCAAAAACCGAGCATCGAACAAGTCATGTCCAGCCGTTCCCCGATGTGGGAACTTGCAGCTAGAGGCATCAAAAAGCGCCCGTTATTTGGATGGGGATTCGACGGATTAGGGATTGCCTATCCCTATATCAGGAATCCTCAAGTAACTCCTATAGTTGTCAACTTGAACGAGTTTACCTACGACTATATTAACATAAAAGCTGAAATTAGCACCAGAGAAATTCCTACTTATAAAGCTCACAATTTGATTTTGGATACAACGGTTTCAGTTGGTGTTTTGGGACTGATTGTTGGCATCGCACTTTGGGGATATTATTTATATTTAGCGCTCCAATGCTCGATTGGTGGGATGGCAGCAGTTGCTATTGCTTATCTGGTTTTCGCTGTGACTTGGTTCGACTGCGCTCAATACGCATATATGGTATGGTGGACGCTCAGTTTTGCTGGAGTTAAACATTTTTGTTCTCAAGGTAGTGAGAAAAGAAGATTAGACTTCTTGCCTAAGTGTTTGCTGGATTGAGAAGCCGCAGATGTCAGGCAGATAAACACAGATAAACGCAGATGTTTGAATAATTTGAAAGCGATTGAGTGCAAGATATCTAGTCAGGATAAAGCCGCCAGAAAGCTCGTAATATTTAGGGTAAAATGCGCCCCTAGCACCGGATGAGGTGAGTTTGGGCGCAAGTTTTGTTAGTGTTTTTTAGGATTTTTGGGAAAAGGAATGTTCAAACTTTCGTGAAAAAGAAGCTGAGTTTTATAGGTTAAGCGGCGGTTAACTTGTTTGATGATTTTTTCCAAAAGCGCATCGCCGGTTTTTTCTATTAATGGTTGAGACATCGATCGAATAAACTTAGGGAAGCAAACCCCCACGGCCAAATCCAGCTTCCACGCGGCACTGGTAATCGCAGGCGGTAGCTTCGCGCGTTCCGACGCGGGCCAATCGGCGGCAAATTCGTCAGACGGTATCTCTACTAGGTTCATTGCCGATCGAAAATCCACTTCATATCCGGGCGCGGTATAGTTCGGAACCGGGATTGTCTTAATCAAATAGCAGCCTTCAGCGTCCGGCGGCAGCAACTCTAAACCGATTCTCGCTTCAACTCGGTAGCCGAAAGCCCCAAAACGCCCGATTAATAGATCGTAGCCGTTTTCGCCGATCGGCTCAGCTTTCATCGGCCAAGCGCACTGACAAAACCAACTCTTGTGATTGTTCAAATGCTCAGCCACCGTAGCAGCATCGGCGTACATCTCCATGCTGTCTTCAAAATGGGCGTGAAACCAAATCGGCTCAACTTCCTCTGCTGCATCCGCACTTCCACTTTCGGGCTGTCGGAAACTCGCATCTGGGTAGCAATTTTCGTCAGAAGCTTCAACAGTAGTTTGATATTCAGCGGAATCCTGCTTCATAATATGCTCTCCTGTAATACACGCCAATCGATCGGCTTGGGGATGCGGTAAGGAAGTTTCCTCCCTACAATTGGGAAATAGATTGCAACAAAATTTACCCAAGAACAGCATAACCTGACTTATGAAAGCATTTGTAGCAGGAGCCACAGGCCAGACTGGCCGCCGAATTGTCACAGAATTGGTCAAGCGAGGCATTCCCGTGCGCGCTTTAGTCCGAAATTTGGAGACGGCTAGACAGATTTTACCACCGGAGGCTGAGTTAGTGACAGGGGATGTATTAAATGCGACTTCTCTGCGCGACGCGATCGGCGATAGTACGGTGTTGCTGTGCGCGACGGGGGCGGCCCCTGGTTTTGACCCGACAGGGCCTTACAAGGTGGATTTTGAAGGTACTAAAAATTTGGTGGAGGCCGCTAAGGCTCAGGGAATTGAGCATTTTGTGCTGGTGACTTCTCTGTGCGTTTCTCAGTTTTTTCACCCGCTAAATCTGTTTTGGCTGATTCTGGTGTGGAAAAAACAGGCGGAGGAGTATTTGCAAAAAAGCGGCTTGACTTATACGATCGTCCGACCGGGCGGTCTCAAAAATGAGGATAATTCAGATGCGATCGTCATGAGCAGTGCGGATACACTGTTTGAGAACAGCATTCCTCGCACTAAGGTAGCTCAAGTCTGCGTGGAGGCGCTGTTTGAGCCGACTTCTCGCAACAAGATTGTGGAAATTGTGGCGAAGCCGGATGCCCCACAAAAGAGTTTTGAGGAGTTGTTTGCCGGTGTGGTTTGATTGAATTAAGCTTGTTTGGGTTCGGTGCGTCAGGCAAAAACAACTATTCGAGTTGAGTCAAAAATTTGGGCTGGCGCACCCTGCATCTGTGGAGTCAATCTCAAATCTTCAGTGCCCCGATCGAAAATTGAGGCTTCGCACCCTGCAGCAATTTTTCGATCGCCAAATCTGACAAAATCTTAATAGTTTTATCATCCGCCGTTGAAATTTCCCTCTCCCAGCATGAAAACTCTCAAGTGGCCAGCTTGGTTCCCCTATCCGATTTCGTGGTTAAGGGCATTTGCTCTCGCCCAGAGTTTTAGTTTTATCCTTCGCAGGGGCATTCCTTTCGCTAGCGATGAAATTGGCTTTCTGACTTTGTTGTTGGCGGCTTGGCTGATTCAGTTACCTTTATTCTTTGTCGCTCACTTTTTCGCCGTCAAAATCTTAAATCCGTTACTAATTATGCTACCTGGCCCCAAGGGGAAAGGGCGCAAGTTCAAGCGCGGGCTTACTGGTATGCGATCGCACTTGCGAGAAGGCTTGAATGCTGTTGTAGTGCTTTTTTTTGCGTTTAATCTGGCGCTGTTGGTGCAACTGGCGATTTTTTATTGGCCCGCGCGCGCGATCGATCCGGCTAAGTTACTCGCAGGAATCTCTACTCTGACAAATGTGGCTATCGCCGGTGAATTCGATTTCTGGCTGGTCAAATTGGCGGGGGTTTTATGGAGTTTAACGCTGTTCGCTGCGCCGCTATATCAATACGATTTTCGGGTGCGCCGGAGGCGGCTGGCGAGAAAATTAGCCGAAATTGCGGACATGGAAATGACTTTGCTGGAAGCCCAGAAATGGGGTCGTCGCCAAACTGGTTTGTTGAGGCGATCGGAAATTCAAATCCTGGGATTTCTACTTTTAATCGGGGCTGCGATCGGCGGCAGTGTTTTTTTTGTTGCCAATTTGCCGCGAAATTTGCCGTTTTCGCAGTCAGCAAGTGATGTCAGGAAATCGCCGCCGCTGGCTATGAAAACTGGCGATCCTTACATTCGAGCTTTGATGCGAACTATTTCTGCTAGCGAATCAAATGTTTCTCGGCCTTATCACGTTGTTTACGGCGGCAAATATGTATTGGATTTGAGCCGTCATCCTGACTGGTGCGTGAGAATTGTTAACGGCCCGAATCGAGGTAAGTGTACTACGGCGGCGGGCAGATATCAATTTTTGACTACGACTTGGAAGGAGAAGGCGAAGCGCTATCACGCCCGTCGCGCTAATTTTTTATTCTGGGAAGATTACAGTTTTGAACCGGAATATCAGGATGCTGTGGTTTATGCTTGGTTGAGCGATCGCAAGTTTTGGAAAGCTGATATTTCACAGATGTTGCGGCAGGACAGATTAACTGATGTTTTGCGGATGCTTTCGGGAACTTGGACGAGTTTGGGATATGGAATTGAGAACAATTCTATGAGTTCGAGTTTGCCAAAAATTTACAAAAAAATGCTGCGGGAAGAATTGGAAAATGCTAGTTCTTAGGTTACATTGACTGGTTCATAATTTTTTTAACTCCGGTAAAAATGCGGTCAGACATTTGTATAATTCTAATCCCGGCCCAGCTTGTAGTGGATAAAGCCGATCGAAATTAATCGGGTTTCCCGGTGCTAATTTCCACTCGGTTTTCTGTGCTGTTTTCGGCGAAATATCGATCGCTACCGTGATGTTCATAATGCTGTTGTGCTGCGGGATTCCCCGAAAACAGTAGCTTTTTCCGGTGCGTTTGTCGGAGTCGCTACCGGTGATGTATTTATCTCGTTTGCGAAATTGGATTTCTCGAAAAGGTCGATCGAGCGCAAATGAGTCTCGGTAGCGATAGTCTCCATCGGGCAATTTTTGGATGTCGGGCCTGATTTGAGCTATAACGGTGGCTGCACTGAGAGTTAGCATCATTTATCTGAGTTTTTTTTGCGAAATCAGCGATTTTGGTTCCTGCTGTGGCGCTGCGGGCGATCGGCTGAAATAACGGCAGCCTGTAACAAATTAATAAGAGTTGTTATGCAGTTTAACTCGATCCCTGCCTATCGTGAATAATTATTTCACGGTTTCATCTCGATTAAGAATTTGCGTAACAATAGAAATATTGAGCAAGCCATGAGAAATCTCACGGGCGCATATCTAGAGATTAATTGAGGATGCTGCTATGTTGGGCCTGACGCGAAAAACTCAAAATTTAGGGCGGCTGGAAACAGAAAATTTGGAACAGGGAGGCGGTGTCGCCTCTGGCTGTAAAAGTATCAGCTATGCGCGATCGCGAGTTTACAAAGATGAGGCTTTGGTATCTGCTTCGCTGGCGGGACTGCCGGCTCTGTTGGCATCCTTGGAAAGCTTTCGCGAGTAGAGTTTGATCACTTTGATTGTTAAAAATCTGGAGTTGGCTGAGTTAAACTATTGCCACACTCCGGCAAAAATATTCTTGACTGCGATCGCAATTCGACTTAAATCTTCTTTCAGCAGCGGGGGCCAAGAAACTCCTTTGCCGAGTCCGGCTTCAAATTGCTGCAAACTTTCTACTGAGAGTAAATGCAGTGCCGAGATTAATTGCCGATCGAGCATGGGAGATTCTTGCAGGCCCTCAAACAATATTTTTAAAGCTAATAAAATCGATGTCACCTGTCCGGGTACCGGTGGCTGACCTTGTTTGAGGCGCATCAGGAAGGCATCGGGATTTTTTTTAGTTTCGAGGGCGCTTCCTTGGTCGATCAGAAAACTGCGGGCTGTTTTGTAATCCATTGGATGTGCGATCGATCTCCTGCAATTAATTAGCTGGCATTATATCATCTTTTGTCGCCCTCAACTGGGTAATATAGCAGACAGAAGAAAAAAAGCAACTCGTTAAGCGCGCATTGTCATGTACCGTACAGCTACTTGTGACACCGCATTTTCATCGGCCGCACAGCTTTCGGAAGGTGCGCCGCAGCGTACCCTACAGCTACGGTTGGTAGTTATGAATAAGTTTTATAGAACGGAAAAATAAAACAATGGCAAAACGGCAGGGAAATAGTAGAAAATCCAAAATTTATCGCTACTTATGGCCGCTGTGTTTGTGTCTGAGCTTCCTGTTAGTTCCACTCCTTCCCAAAATATCTGCAGAAACGCCATTTCCGCCGCCCGCTCCTCTTGCAAATAATGCTAATTTTGGGGCCAGAATTCAAAGAACGATGGGGTTACTTGCTGCCAGCACTCCCACAGAACGCCGCCAAGTACGCATCCTATTTTACGGTCAATCCATCACTCAGCAAGATTGGTGGAAAGATGTCGCAAAGGATTTGAAACAGCGATTTCCCTATGCAGATTTGATTGTGGAAAATCGGGCAATCGGAGGATTTGCCGCGCCGATTTTGATCCGTCCCAGCGAACACGATTTGTATCCTTTTTATCCAGATTTGCTAATTTTTCACGTCTACGGAGGTGATGAGGATTACGAAGCGATAATTGCCAATGTCCGCAGCCGCACCGCTAGCGAAATACTCTTGCATTCAGACCATATAAATTGGTTGCCCGCAGGTAACAGTAGCGATAATCCAGATGAAGTCAAAGGATATGAATGGCACAATACTCATTCTACAAAATGGCTGCCAGAATTGGCAGATAAATACGGCTGCGAAATTGCGGAAATTCGCGAACCTTGGCGCAGGTATTTGCAAGACAATCGCTTGCAACCAAAACAGCTATTGAGGGACGACATTCACCTCAACGAGTGGGGAAATTTTCTGCTAGCTGCTTTGATCAAACCGCACCTGCGATATAACCCAACTTCTCCTCAAGCGCCGCCGGAGTTAGTCAAAACCTATACAGTTGGTACTGATGTTAAATGGCAAGATGGCAAGTTGGTTTTAGAGTTTGAAGGAAATCGGATAGATGCGATCGCCGATAAAACCTTCAACGGCGGCGCGATTTCTGCTAAAATTGCGATCGACGGCAAAAAACCCTCAGAATTTCCCGAACTTTACACCATCACCAGACCAAGCGCTAGTCTGGGAGTCGGTTGGCCCGCAATTCTCCAAATATCCAGTCAAAAACCGCTAATCGTCGAAGATTGGAAAGCAGTAATTACCGAAATTAACAGCGACTCCAGCAAGTTTAAATTTAACGTTATAGGTTCCAAAACAGGTTACGACGGCAGCGGTACAAACGACAAAATGTTCGTTTCAAAATCTAGCCGCATCGCCATTGAACCGAGAGACTGGTGGCTGCAAAATGCCTACGAATACTCGAAAAAGCCTACACCAAAAGGCTTTGAGATTACGTGGCAAGTTAAGCCGATGTTTGTAGATTCATACATTCCGCCACAAATTGCAGATTCCAACCGCGAATATCCTACCACATTAGCTCAGAATTTAAGCAACTCCAAACACATCCTTGAAATCATTCCTGAAACAGAAGGCACAGTTCCCATTCAAGCAATTCGAGTCTATCGCCCTCCTTATATTCCTGATATTCCTGCGCCATGAAGAAAAAGTAAAATCCTTACTATGAACTTAATTTCTGTGGTTATTTCTTCAACCCACGCACCATCCGGGTTTTGTTTCTATAGTCGCGGTTTCAACCGCCGAGTCTTATACCAACAATTACCCGCTTCTCGTAATTCCCAACTCGTGAAACATCAACAGCGATAAAAAGAAATCCGCCACAAAAATAAACACCCAAGAAGTCACCACCGCAGCCGTTGCAGCTTGACCTACCCCTTTCCCACCGCCCGCCGTTGTCAACCCCCAACCGCAACCGACAAGGGCAATAATCAACCCAAAAATAAAACTCTTAATCGCCACAGTTACTAAATCCCAAGGCCCCAAAAAAGTCCGCACCGATTCCAAAAATACCGACGGTTCCAACTCGTAAAAAAAAGCCGCCACAAACAGCCCGCCCAAAATCCCCACCGCTACCGCAAAAATTGTTAAAATCGGCAGCATTATGCAGCAAGCTATCACCCTCGGCACTACTAAATAATCAACTGGATTTGTTCTCAACATATACAGGGCATCTATTTGTTCCGTCACCTGCATTTCTCCAATCTCCGCAGCAAAAGCCGAACCTACTTGTCCCGCCACCACGCCCGCCGTTAAAACCGGTGCTAATTCCCGGCAAAATGCCAGAGCAAAAGCACCTCCCACCGCCCCAATCGCCCCAAACCGAATCAATTCTCTGGCCGATTGAACGGTAAAAATCATGCCCGCAAAAAAGGCTATTAGCAGCACTGAACGCAAAGAATCCAGGCCTACTGTTACTAAATGTTCCATGATTTTGCGGCGGTCAATTTTGCATTGGAGTATCCGCAGCAGCACTTGGCCGCCCAGGAACAGCGTCACTAAAAACCGCTGAAACCACCTGTTATTGAAGGTTTCATCTAAATGTCGATCGCGCTTTTCTTGGTACTTTTTAACCAATTACTGACAGCTCGCGATTAATTACAAACAGGGCCAAGCATTGCTAAATAGAGACTTAGCCAATTCTACAGCAATTACTGCGCGATTTGTCAACATATTTTTAGTCTGCCAGCCTTGCCGTTGGTAGGTTATACCATTTTAAATTTTAGATTGAGACTGATTGGTTTTGTGGTCATCATCAGTTTTTCCCAATTATCCAATCTCAAGTCTCAAATCCAAAATCTAAAATTTGATGTCTACTCGGCAAGCAACAAGTCGATAAACTTATCCAAATCTTCGTTATGCTTTTCGGCTTGCTCCTTGCCAATTCTCACCAAATCCAATATCTTCTCTTCCGAAGCATCATCAATCCGCAGCGGTGGTTCGTGGTTCAAATCAGGAGTAATTCTCAAATATTGATTTGGTCTTTCAATCGCATCATAAATTTGGAGCAATTGATAATTTACAGTTTCAGCAACTCCTGTCATCATAATATTAATCAAAGGCTCAACCCACTCAATTTGACCCCAATTTTTCACTTCTTCGTAGGGATATTTTTTCTGAGCTTCTCCCGTCCCCAAAGATAAAATGACCATATCTTTTGCTGTCGGGCCTCTCTCTGGGCGATCGTCGGAAAATGTGAATTTATTTCTCACTTCCGCATAGGCGCAAAGTGCCGGATTGTTTGCGAATACTCCCCCGTCAATTAAAGCGTAGCATTCGTTTGTCAAAGAGTAAATTTTGGGAATTTCAAAGTAAGTGGGAGCGGCCGATGTGGCTCTGGCAACATCTCTGATAAAATAGTCAGCTTCGGGATGTTCTTTCGCATCCATTTGGTTGAAAAAATTAGCTTTTCTTCTTTCCACGTCGTAACTGGAAATTAAACAAGGTTTCAGCAGTTGGCTGAGTTGGCAATCACTAAAGTTTTTCCGAAAGAATTCTTCTAACGGAGGGCTGGGATATTTCTCATCTATCAAACCGTCTATAGAGCGAAATTTTTGCCAAAATGAACTTTTAAAAACGTCGCGACCGCTGTTGATAGAAAAATTAACAGCGTCTAGTGCAGACCACCGAGGTCTGCTGGGATTTTTGGGATCGGGAAATAAATAGATGCAAGTTAAAATTCCTCCCGCACTCGTGCCGGCGATTAAATCGAAATAGTCAGCTATTCTCGCATCTGGGTTGCCGCTTTTCTGTTGCAGCTTTGACTCGATGCTAACTGCAACTTGCGCCGGGATAATTCCTCTGATTCCGCCTCCGTCTATGGATAAAACTCTGTTATATTTAGACATGATTGTTGTTTCCTTTTTTGGATATTTGCTTGTTGGCTACACTTTTGAAATCAAAAGTGTTTGATACGATACTTAGCGGTAAGGTACACCCGAAACACCCTAGATATATTAGATTTTACGTTTAGGAATTTCCTAAATTCATATCTAATATTTCAAATCTAAATTTAATTGGCGGGCTGCGATCGTGTATCGAAAAATGTACTCTACAATTTCTACGTAATTGTAGGCGGCGGCTGGCGAGTCTGCCCAGACTGTGATGCCGTGATCGCGAATTAATAAAGCTGGTACAGAGGGTGCACAAATGGCAAAGTATTCGCAGATTTCCTTGGCTATCTTAGGCACTTCTAAATAATTTGCAAATAGGGGTATCGCCACTTGGGGGTTTTCCTCCCACACGCCCAAACCTTTGAGCATTTCGATCGCGGGTAAAGGCACTGCATCGCCTTCGGTTAGCCGAGAAACTAAATTTGCTTCGATGGAGTGGACGTGATAGCAAGCTTTAGCGTCTGGAAAACTATTGTAAACGGCTAAATGAATGCTGGTTTCGGCGGAAGGGCGACTGTCGGGAACAGGCTGTTCGACGATCGCACCCTCGGAGCTCATTCTGATAAAATCTACTTCAGTCAACTGCCCTTTCGCACGACCACTCGCAGTAATCCAAAAACTACCATCTGGTAAGCGGGCCGAAAGATTGCCAGCAGTCCCCACCATCCAACCGCGATCGTAAAAATGTTTGGCTGCTGCAATTAAATCCGGTCTCAAATCGCCACTCATTCTTTGCAAATCCTCAGTTTTTTGTCCAGCTTTTACGTTAATCAGAATTGCGCTACTCTATTTAAATGTATGGTGCACAATGTGCACCTTACCAATACACATACCGCAGAGTGAGGTACGAAGAAAGTAATTCACAATTCCCTTCTACGAACAGGAAACACCAATGCCCCATGCCCTGTTTGGCCCATGCCCAAGAGAATCTAATTCACCTGAGAAAGGCTATAATTTCAACTCCATTTCTGGGACAAATTTTCCAACACGTCAAAAAAATTATCCCATTTAGTATAAGGCTTTTGCTGTTCGTCTAGATACTCGGCCAGCCGATCGCGCGCAAACACAGACGAAGCCTGCAAAGCCATATTAAAATCCGTCAGCGAATCTCCAATTGCCACCTGTTCCTTTGCAGGGTGACGGCGCATTACCCGCACCTTAGACACCAATTCTGCATCTCCTTCAAACTCAGCATTTACTTGCAAGCGAGGGCCGCTAGCGTCCAATTCCACAGCGTACAGGGCGATCGCCCGGTGTGCCAAATCACCCATAACCGCCTCTACCATAATCCGTAAACCGCCGGAAACGATCGCAAAAGGCACCTGTTTCTCGTCCAAAAAATCCAGCAATTCCACCAATCCCGGCCGCATCAGCTTTCCCCTAGAAAATTCCACAATTTCCCCGTAATGTTCCGAAGAAATAGACTCTAGTAACTGCCGCACACCCGATCGCAAACTCAGCCTTCTTGCGTACATTTCCGGCATTAGTTGAGACGATAATTCCGGTGCAAAATGCTTCAGCATTGCCACAAAAGTTTCTTCAACAGTTATCGTGCCGTCAAAATCGCAGAATACCACCCGTTGCTGATTGTTCGGAATTGGAGAATTTTGCTTGTCATCAGTCATTGTCAGTCGCACCTTTGGAGAACGGGAAAAGTTTACACAATTCATCGTACACCGAAGGAGTCATTGGGCATTAGTCAATAGTCAATAGTCATTAGTCATTAGTCATTGGTTATTGGTTATTGGTTACTTGCTACGAATTCCCAATTTCCACTTCTCAATTCCCAATAACAACTAACAGTCAACAGTCAACAGTCAACAGTCATTGGTCATCAGGAAGAAGGCTCGCTTCGGCTTCCTTCGGCTACACTCTACCAGTTGTTCTTCGGGTAAAAAGAGACAATAATAGAAATAGAAGAAGGAAGAAACAAGAGGGAAGAAAGCCTTGAATTTTCGTCGCAAAATAACGCTTTATTTTAGATCCAAAGCAGAAGCAATCGACGGCACCGGCGTGCAATGCGAGAAAAACTTCCCGCCGTCTGGTGCGGTTGATATAATAGCTAAACGCTGTTTGCTGACATTGGCCCGGAAGATTTTATCAAGAATCTTCGAGTTCGTCTTCGATATCATCTTCGATATCATCTTCGATATCATCTTCGATATCATCTTCGATATCGTCTTCGATATCGTCTTCGAGGAATGCTTCTACATCCTGCTTTTGATTTTTACTTTTTTGGGGATTAGCCTTAGTCGGCAAACAAATTAAATTGTCATCCTCAGTATTAATTAAACCTTTCGATCGCAACTTGCCCATCAGTCGCGTCACAGTCACCCGCGTCGAGCCGATAGCGCTGCCAATTTGAGCGTGAGTCAATACCCAAGGCAGCCTGTAGCCCCGAACCACATCCGGTTCTGCCTCACTTACGTAAGGTTCGCCGAACTCTTCGATCAACAAAGTGAGAAAACCCAGCAGTCGGTCGATCGTCCGGCGCTGTCCCAAAGTGCTCAGCCAGAGGAGTTTCCGCTGGTGCTGGTAGCGAAACGCATCCAAAATTTCCCGGCGAAAGTGAGGCCAATTATCCAAATCGTGCCAATACATCCACACTACGTGAGTTTGATCGGCATGAGCGAAAGCTTGGAGAGTAAACGGAGACTGAGCAACCAGTTCAAAAGGTTGACCCGCGCCGACGAAGCCCAAAAAAGCTTCTTCTGTAGTTTTGCGAGCGGATTTTAGCCCCGGCTTCGCCCCGACGCTAACTTGAGCGCTACCTACGAGCCGCACAGCACCTTTCTGGACTAAATAAAGCAGTCCGGGTCTGGCGGGAATCTTTTCGTCTTTGCTAAAAGTCCGGCAGCGGTAGTGTTCCTGGGCCCAGTCGATAATTCGCTGCCAAGTGATAAAAGGTCGATCGATCGTATCTACAGGTGTGGAAGTTGATTGCATAAGTGAGGCTCTGGGATATATTTAATTAGTTAGAAAAACAGCTTCTGCCAGCATTCTGATACAAAGTGAGACAACCAACCCCCGATCGAACTTGCACGCTTCTTAACAGTGCTGATTATTTTCAGTTTTACCTAAAATTCAATGTAGCAAAAAATACATGAAAATGGTAGAGTTCAGCAAAGAGTTTCACGTAAATTATTGTTATGTAGCCCAAAAATCGCTCCAATGTCGATTAATTGGATGTAGCCGGTCAGGGCGAGCCGATCGCTCATCTGTAATATCAGCAGTTTAACGTACAACAACAGCGCCAGCGGTAACACTCAGAGAGTAATTTTTACCTAATGATGGGGCGATATGGATACACCAAATATGGAGCAGTGCCCCGAAGTTACAGTGAAGTGTTTTTTGCTCTCTCAGTTCCGTGGCGCGATCGCCCAACAGGAGACACTGGCACAAATTCCGTTAAATCGGGGTAAAGATAGCGCCGGGGTGCTGTACGTCTCTGCGATCGCCCTGAAATTGGCTAAAACTCGGCAACAGACACCGCAGGCGATCGCCGCCGAGTTGGTCGAAACTCTCAAACCGCTGTGCGAGCCAGATTTTGCCGTTAAAGTCGCACCGGGGGGCATAATTGAGCTGGAGCTGACTGATGCAGGTTTAGCCCTCTGGTTGCAGCGTTTAGCTCAAAATTCCCTCCCAGATCCCGAATCTCGCATATTATCTCCTGTTGTGTCAGGCGATCGGCTGTTTCCCATTCAATACAGCCACGCCCGCTGCTGTTCCCTGTTGCGAATGGCCCACCGCGATCGCCTAATTTCGATCGCACAGCCCGATGTCCGTACAGCACCACAAATTTGGTCGCTAGCGCAGCCAAATCCCATACCCTGGCTCAACAGCAGCCAGCAACTGCGGTTAGTACATTCGGGCGATCGTACTTTAATTTCGCAACTAATCACAGCCCTAGACAATTTATCTCCAGTTTTTGGGAATAATTGCATTCAACAAAAACCAGTCAATTATCTCAAAACAGCTAATAATTTGAGCCAAGCATTTCAAATTTTTTACAGCCAATGTCGGATTTGGGGCGAAGTTAAAACAGAAACACCAAAACTCGCCCAAGCCAGACTGGGTTTAGTATTAGCAACTCAATCCTTGCTGCGGTTTATCCTAGAAAAATTATTGAGGGCCACTGCTCTCGTAGAACTTTGATTGCAGTCACACAATGTTGTATCAGAATAATAACTAATACCAAATCCGAGCTTTCTAACTCTTGTATCTTCTGACTTTTCTATTTCCTCTTCTCTTCGTGTTCTAGCGGTGATATCGTTTCCGCTTGCATCGTCAGGTGATTTAACCGCAGAGTACACAGAGTACACAGAGTCCGAGAATATATATCTGAATCATTCCGATGCTACCGGATTTGATATGACGCGCGGCTTCGCCTAAAGCGTCTTCGCGGTTCCATCATAAAGGGGTATGTTACCTAGATTTAGTATTAGTTGTCAGTTGTCAGTTGCTAGTTGCTAGTTGTTATAGCAAATCCGGGTTTTGTATCCCCTTTACGAACCAGTGGCATCCGGCCGACATCGTTTGTATAGACGCGGTTTCAACCGCCGAATCATCTACTCTTTTTCAATTTTGGCGATCGGCAGCCTTACCGTAAACGTACTCCCGACACCCTCTTCACTGCTCAACACAATTTCGCCACCTTGCAAATCCACGCATTTTTTAACAATGCTCAGCCCCAGTCCAGTCCCAGGAATTATACCCACATTTGTCGCGCGGTAAAACGAATCAAACAGCCGTTCTTGGTCTGCCAAAGGTATGCCAATTCCGGCATCTTGTACCGAAAAGATTACCTCAACCTCAGTAACTTTTAATTCAAAAACTACTTGAGTATTTGGAGGAGAATATTTAATAGCATTTGATAGCAAATTGCTGAGAATGCACCGCAGCAAACTTTCCTCCAAACAAGCCATCGCCGATTGACTGTGATTCACAAAAACCAGCGTCACCGGCTCAGTTTGGGGCTTCAACTTCAGGCTGTTCTGAAATTCCGCTACCAACTCATCACAAAACTTTGTTAAGTCTAGCGGTAGCAAGCAAAACGCAATTTTTCCCGACTCAGAGCGGTCTAGCAGCAAAACATCATCTAATAACCGATCGATGCTTTTTGCTGCTGCTTGAGTTTTGTCTAGCATTTCTTGTGTTTTCTCATCTGTTAATGTCGATTTGTATTTAGTAAGAACTTGCGTAGTGCCGAGGATGAAGTTCAAAGGATTGCGAACGTCGTGAGCAATCATGTGCAGCAAAGATGTTTTCATCTCGTTGAGTTCTTGGGCTGTTTGCAGAGTGCGGTCGAGTTGGTCGTGAGACAATTTGAGAGTTAAAGACAACTGGCGCGATCGCAGCAAAATTTCCACCCGCGCTTGCAATTCTATTTTCTCGACCGGAGCAATAATTAAATCATCAATAGTTTGCCAAATAAATTGCGTTGCCATCTTTACATCCGAGCGAGATGTAATCAAAAGAAAAGGCAAACATAGGGGGTGTTCTGCCTGTTTTTTGGCAGCTACCCATTGCCAGTGGCTTTTCAGAGCCTGACCGTCAATTACCCCCAAATCAAAAGATTGATTTAACCCTAAAAAATCGTCAATATTTTCTTGTGAGTTTGGCAGCAATATTTCATAGTAAACTGCCAGCCATTCTAATAACAAGCGGCGATTTTCTTTTTGTTCTACAAGCAATAAAATTCGACTCACGCAGATTCTCCTAGCAAGCTGTGAACAACGGATAGCAAATCTCTAACGATCAAAGGTTTTACCAATATACTCCGAGCACCGCGGGAGAAGCTTTCGTGCCCAATGGCCGCGCTTTGTTTGGGCGAAAGTATCAGAAAAGGGATTTCGTGATTTCGCAATTGTTCGCAGCATTCCCAAATCTGGCTATCGAAACCAGAAATATCTACTAAAGCCATCCCGATTTTAGCAGGCTGACCGATCGCTCGCGCCACATCTTCCAAGCTAGAAGCCGCCAGCATCTGGTATCCTTCTTTGTTAAGAAATTGTGCTAAAAGCTGCAAGTTTCGCTGATTGCGGTCAACTGCTAAAATTATTGAATTGCCAGTCATCTGTCAGCTTCCTCGGAATAAGGCTGATGCCGTAGGAGATTTTATATTTAAGTTAGCGTCTGGGTACTTCAGGAAAAATCCCTCTCAATCAACAAGGCCGTCTATCAACTTAATGCCTAAATTTTCGACCGCCAAACAGCCGATTGAGATCGACCCAGAACCCTTTCAACCCCGATTCAATCTTCATCCACTTCCCCCTCAACCCACACCGGCGCAGAGCTCAAAATGCCGCGCAGCCCCCGTATCGGCTTGCTGACTTTGATGCCGTAGCGAGTAATATCGAGTTCTCGCAGAGTTTTCTCGAAATTGCTGACTCGTTTTTTAATTACTCCGATCGCCTTGCGGATTTCTGTTCTATTATGCAGTTGGCGTTCCAGATAGCGGATAAACAGAATATTATCAGCCAAATAGCTAATCCCGATCTCGGTCATCCGAAAATCTCCACCAATCCCTTCTACCTCATTAATCAAAATGACCGTCACTCCCATATTCTTGAGATACTTGCACAAAGCGTGCAAATTGTTCACCAAATTTTGCCCCCGCATCGAAAGTTGATAGCCAGAAACACTGTCAATCATCACAATCCGCGTCTTTTCCTGCTCCACTTCTCGGCGTACCATACAGGCAAACTGATCCGGCGAGTAGAGCAAAGGTTCCACGGGTATCACCGAAAGACTTCCCCCCGCCATCATCGCCCCAACCGGGATGTTAACGGATTCGCAGCGGTGCAGCAGAGTAGAAATTGACTCCTCAAAAATGTAAACTACCGATCGCTCCCCCCTTCCCGCCGCCTCCTTCATAAACTGAATTCCCACCGTCGTTTTACCCGCACCGCTAGGCCCAGTAATCACCGTCACAGTCCCCCGTTCCAGTCCCCCGTGCAACAGTTCGTCCATTTCAGGAACCCCAGCAGAAATCGGTTCAGCCACAAAATCCTGTTGATAGTTGTCCGGCAGCAGTCGCGGAAATACCTCCATACCAGTCTGAGTCAGGCGCAGCGAATGGCGGCCGTTGCGGAAGTTGGAACCGCGCAGCTTAGTGACAGACAGAGTGCGCCCTTCACTCAGCAGTTCCAAATAAATTACTCCGTCGCTGATGAATTGCAAATCGTCGTCGGGAGCACTTGACGTGCCTTCTGAGGTGAACACCACCGTCGCCCCCCCTTCCACCAAAAACCGCAGAAAAGACAAAACTTGCTTGCGAAACTGAAACTCATCCGCAGCTAAATAGCGAAATTGAGTAATCGCATCCAAAAATACCCGAGTAGGCTTGACAGCTTGGACTCGTTCGATAATCTTTTGTGTAGTGGGTTCTCGCTCTACCTCCGACGGGGAGAAAATGTCGTAGGTTTGAACTTCTGTAAAAAATTCCGAGGAGGGACTCAAATCGAGGAAAGCCATCGCTTCGATATCAAAACCGAGAGTTTCGGCATTGGCGCGCAATTGCGCTTCCGGTTCTCCTAAAGTAATAAACAGGGACTTTTCACCCACAGCAATACCTGCGGTCAAAAAGTGCAAGCCCAGCGTAGTTTTGCCGGTGCCAGGGCCGCCCCGCACCAGATAAGAGCGCTGAGCAATCAGCCCGCCGTCAATCACTTCGTTGAGACCGGTAATTCCTACAGAAAGTCGGTTTTGAGACATTGGTTGGTTCATGTTTTGAATATCGGGCCCGTATTAATATTTAATGGTTTTAGGCAGTGTTGTAATTATTTTTTTACCGGGCGTCTGATAACCTTGATGAAATCTTTCTCTACCGAAAATTACGTTACCACACAAAAATTAGAAAATATTGTTGGCACTGCTGCCATCTGTCTGCAGCAAGACATAGAGGCGGTTTGGCAGAATCGGGTAGAAAAAGCAACTGCCCCCGGTACTTCAATAGACTGCACTGTTTACCCGCATACTCAGGCAGAACTCGCGGCCGTGATTGCTTGTGCTCGGCAAAATCGCTGGGCCGTCTTGCCGGCAGGGAGTGGCAGCAAACTCGATTGGGGGGGTTTGGTTAAATTAGATCCGGATCCCCCCCAGCCTAGGGCGGGCACGGGGGCACCGCCCCTACCAAGGGGGGAGCAAGATGTTGTCAAAGTCCCCCTTTTTAAGGGGGATTTAGGGGGGATAGCGGCTGTCAGTACGGCGCGCCTGAATCGCCTTGTAGAACACGCTGTGGGCGATTTAACGGTGACTGCGGAAGCGGGGATGAAGTTTGCGGATTTGCAGGAAATTTTAGCTGCAGCAGGTCAATTTTTGCCGATCGATCCAGCATATCCGCAGCAGGCAACTTTGGGCGGTATTGTCGCTACTGCTAGTGCGGGTTCTCTGCGGCACCGCTATCGGGGCGTGCGCGATTTGCTGTTGGGAATCACCTTTGTGCGATCGGACGGTAAAATTGCTGTAGCTGGCGGTCGAGTCGTTAAAAATGTCGCCGGTTACGACTTGATGAAACTGTTTACCGGTGCTTACGGCACCTTGGGAATCATTTCTCAAGTAACTTTCCGAGTTTATCCATTGCCTGAATCATCGGGAACTGTAATATTGACTGGGGAAACTAATGCTTTAGCTGAAGCTGCTCAAATCTTATTATCCTCTGCCTTGACTCCAACAGCCGTTGATTTGCTGTCGCCGCAGTTAGTAGAAAAACAGAGTTTGGGTAAAGGTTCGGGATTAATAGTAAGGTTTCAAAGTATCGCCGAAAGCGTTAAACAACAATCAGCCCGCTTGCGGTCAGTTGGCGAAAAGTTGGGCTTGCAAGGTACTAGCTGCGACGGTAATGATGAGGATCAATTATGGGAAAGATTGCCAGAAACAATGTGGGATTCTACCAATAATTCAGCAATTATTTGTAAAATAGGCATCAGACCGTCGGAAGCTGTCAAGGCAATTAATGAGTTGCCGGTACAGGACGCTTTGATTCATGCCGGCAGCGGTTTGGGGGTTTTGCGGTTTGAGACGGCGACTGCTGAAACGCTGTTGCAGGTACGCAGGGGGTGCGAAGCTAATGGCGGTTTTTTGACTGTTTTGGCAGCGCCGACCAATATCAAGCAAGGGTTAGATGTTTGGGGCTATACTGGAAGTGCGATCGATTTAATGAGCCGCATCAAACAAGAGTTTGACCCGGAAAATATTTTTAGTCCAAATCGCTTTCTATTAAAAGGTTCGTAGTGAGGACAACCGTCCTTTTTGAATCTATTTCTAAGTCTTTTGTGAACCTGATTTTTTTTTAACGAACCGCGAAGGCGCAAAGAGCGCAAAGGAAGAAAGGAGAAGAAAATAAGAGAAGAGTTTGTGTTTAATTGACTGATGTAGACTTCCTATCTAGAAACTTCTCTAAAAGTTAGATTTTTCTTGATTTAGCAAACCCATTATATTACTTCTTCCTTCTTCCCTCTTCCGACGGACTTACATCCGTTACATCCCGTACATTGCTCGTTGCCGAACTTCCCTCTTCCTTCAAATATGCAAACTTCAGAAACATCTCAAATTCCCAGCGACGATTTAAGGCCAGCAAAAGACAGCAATTTTTTAGCCCAAAATCCTCACTTAGAAACCCTCGAAATTCCCGGTTTCGATGCTAACAATCCGCCCGATCCGAAATTAATTGATACTTGCGTCCACTGCGGCTTTTGTTTGTCAACTTGTCCGAGTTATCGCGTACTCGGCAAAGAAATGGATTCGCCCAGAGGCCGCATTTATTTAATGGATGCAATCAACGAAGGCGATGCACCTTTAAACGAAGCAACTTCGCAGCATTTTGATACTTGTTTGGGCTGTTTGGCCTGCGTGACAACTTGTCCTTCTGGGGTTCAATACGATAAGCTAATTTCTGCAACTCGCCACCAAGTTACTAGAAATCAAGAACGCACTTTTTCTGACAATGTAATTCGTACTCTGATTTTTAATCTCTTTCCCTATCCTCACAGGTTGCGGCTTTTGCTTGTACCGCTGTTTGTTTATCAAAAATTAGGACTGCCCAAACTAATTCGTAAAACAGGTTTGCTGAAAAAAGTATTTCCTCGCTTGGCGGCGATGGAATCTATTTTGCCGAAGGTAACAGTTGATTCTTTTCGGGATAATTTACCCGAAGTTATTCCCGCACAAGGGGAGAAACGCTATCGAGTTGGCGTGATTTTAGGTTGCGTGCAGAGGTTGTTGTTCTCGCCGGTTAATGAGGCTACGGTGCGTGTTTTGACGGCTAACGGTTGCGAGGTTGTGATTCCGAAAAGTCAGGGATGTTGTGCTGCTTTGCCGGAACATCAAGGACAAGCTGAACAGGCGAAATCTTTGGCGCGACAAATGATTGACAGTTTTGAAAATACTAATGTTGATTTTGTCATTATTAATGCTGCTGGCTGCGGCCACACTTTGAAGGAATACGGCCACATTTTAGCAGATGATGCGGAATATCGGGAGAAAGCTGAGAATTTTGCGGCCAATGTTAAGGACGTGCAGGAGTTTTTGGCAAGTGCGGGCATTACGGCGAAACTCAATCCTTTGGTTGAGGGAGATTTGACAATTGTTTATCAGGATGCTTGTCATTTGTTGCACGGACAAAAGATTAGTTTGCAGCCGCGCCAGTTGTTGCAACAAATTCCTGGTGTGAAGCTAAAAGAACCTGTGGATGCTGCTTTGTGTTGCGGGAGTGCGGGGGTTTACAATATGTTGCAGCCGGAAATTGCTGATGAGTTGGGCGTGCAGAAGGTGGAGAATTTGCTGAATACTGGGGCGGAGTTGATTGCTTCTTCTAATCCTGGTTGTTCTATGCAAATTAAGAAGCATTTGGAGTTGCAGGGGAAGGCTGTTACTTTGATGCACCCGATCGAGCTTTTGGATTATTCTATTCGTGGGGTGAAGTTGCAGAGGCGTTAGTTGGCTGGGGCGGGCGGTGTCTGCCCTGTTTTTGATGTTGAATGAGATTTTTTTTGATGAACCGCAGAGGGCGCTGAGGGCGCGGAGTTAGAGAGGAGAGAGCAAGATGAATAGGCTATTGTATTGAGAAAGATCGCACTTTGGGCTGCTGTCCTAGCAGAAAGACTGCGAGCGATGGGAATTGACCCGGAATAATTGTAGACTGGATTGGGCAAAGGGCGATCGCACTTTTAAAGTTTAACACAAGTGCGATCGGCACAACAACCAATGACTAATGACCAATCACTAATGACTAATAACCAATAACCAATAACCAATAACTAATAATCAATTCCCTCTTCCAACTTCAAAAAATGCACTTGTCCCGAAGCTTCCGCCGCCACAATTGTCACCCCATCCGGTGCAATAGCGCAAGCTTTCAAAGCACTATCTCCCCTGAAACTAGCAACTATTTTTCGACTCAACAAATCCCAAACTTTCAGAGTATTGTCATCGGAAACCGAAATCACTTTATTTCCCAAAGTCGCCACAGATGTTACCGCATCCCCATGACCTGTCAAAGTAAAAATTTCTTTTCTACTTGACAAATCCCACACTCTCAAATTTGGTTCTCGCCCGCCAGAAATTGCCCATTTACCATCCGTTGTAACTGCCACAGCATTCACAAAACTCTCATGACCTTTGAGAGTGAAAAGTTGATTTTTGACGACTACATTCCACATATTTTTCAAAATATTCTTTTCTTTCCCCAAACTCCAAACTTTCAGAGTTTTGTCGCCGGCCGCCGAAATTACACGTTTTCCGTCGGGAGTAACTGCTACAGCTTTTATCCCGTCAGTATGACCTGAAAATGTAAAAACTTCGTCTCCTGTTTCTAAACTCCAAACTTTAATATTCTTGTCTCCTGAACCAGAAATTGCCATCGTTCCGTCAGGCGTAACAGCTACAGAATTTACCCAGTCTGTATGGCCCCTGAAAGTCAAGATTTCGGTTCCGGTTTCTAGATCCCAAAGTTTCACGGTTTTGTCGCCGGAACCCGAAATTATTCGCTGGCTATCTGCTGTGATTGCGATCGCTTTTACCCAATCTTGATGTCCCCCAATAGTAAAAATTTCTTGCCCATTTTTGAGATTCCAGACTTTAATTCTGTTGTCTCCTGAACCAGAAATCGCTTTAGTACCGTCCGCCGTCACTGCTACAGCATTTACCCAGTCATCGTGACTTGCAGGTGATAAATTTTCTTTGCCTGTTTCTAAGCGCCAAACTTTCAGGGTTTTGTCAGATGAACCAGAAACTATCTGCTTCCCGTCGGGGGTAACAGCGACAGCATTCACGGGCGCGATGTGATTGGTAAAAGTAAAAAGTTCTGCTTTTGTTTCTAAATTCCAAACTTTCAGGGTTTTGTCGCCGGCTGCCGAAATTACTTGTTTTCCATCGGGAGTGACTGCTACAGCTTGGACGAAACTGCTGTGTTCTCCTAAAGTGAAAAGTAGCTTTTCTTCTAACAAACTCCACACTTTGATAGTGCCATCATAACTGCCGGAAATTATTTGTTTACCGTCGGGAGTTACGGCTACTGATTTCACCCAATCTGTATGTCCGGTGAGGGTAAAAAGTTCTTGTCCTTTTTCTAGATTCCAGACTTTAATACTGTTGTCTCCCGAACCGGAAATTAACTGTTTGCTATCTGGAGTTACTGCTACGGACTGGACAAAACTGCTGTGACCTTTCAGGTTGAAAATTACTGTTCCTGTTGACAAATCCCAAACTTGTATACTGCCATCCCAGGAACCGGAAATTATTCGCTTGCCGTCGGGAGTTACTGTTACTGCTTCTACTGCAAAAGTATCGCCTGCTAATGTTAATATTTCTGTTCCAGTTGCTAAATTCCAAATTTTAATCGTGTTGTCCCAAGAACCGGAAATTACTTTAGTGCTGTCTGGGGTGACGACTACAGCATTGACGTAGGTAAGATGACCTTTGAGGGTGAAAAGTTCTTCTCCTGTTTCTAAGTGCCAAACTTTGAGATTGTGGTCTGAGGATGCAGAAATTACCCGCTTGCCGTCGGGGGTAACAGCTACAGCTTGTACCCAGTCTGTATGTCCGGTGAGGGTACGCAGCAATCTGCCGCCCGGAGGGGTAAAGCTAGGCGTTAGGGGTCGCAACCAGGGGTTTTTCTGCTGTTTTGCTTGGGTTAGGAGTTTGTTGATTTCGGGGGTTTCAAAGCGCATTAAGCGGGCAATTAGTTGCGCTGCTAGTTGGCTTTTGTCTTTTGCTAAAATGTGGGCAGAAAGTCTGATAGCTTCTTGGATTAACTTGAGGTTTTCGTTGTTTTGATCGGTAATAGTATCAGGATTTGTTGCTAAATCATAATCTTCTATTAGGGCTTGTACTCCTGATGCTGACAGCTTGGATTCAATAAATTTGTAATCTGTTAGTAAGCTGTATAATTTTTCTAAGTCTGAAGTCGCTGCTAGCTGATTTGGCAGCATTTCCAGACAGTGTGTCTGTTCTGCAGACTGCATTGTGTCCAGCCCTTCCGTAAACTCGCTCATAAATTTGGTGATGTCTTTTTTTAAATGTATGCGATCGCTAGCTGCACGTTGCTGGAAACTCGCTCGAGAATCTTTTCTCGTTTATTTAGGATGACATATTTAAAGGCTATTTGCTACCGGGCTACTGCCCTTGATGAGGCTGATGGTTCAATGAATCGCGGGTGTTTGAGTCCGTGTCTGCTTTGAGAATTTTTAATGAGTGCGATTGCTATCAACCGCAGCCCGTGAAAATTCAACTCTGCAGCGCCAAATCTACCGATCGACAAAACCTGACATATATCGTTGTTTTTCTTAATATAGCTGGTCTGGGAATGATGATTGTCGATCGGCTAACACTCTCAAAGCTCAATTTTTTAAGGTACTACAATCCTATTGGATGCGCGAATCAGACTTTTTTAGCGCAATACGATGCCGAATCTAATTTTCTGTCAACTCGGCTGCATCAGCCTGCTGTCGCCCGGTGGGGTTTCGTACCTCAACTAAACCTGCAATCTGCTTGACCCAAATCCCGGAAAGTTTTGCAGGCGCGCCCTATTCCTTTAAAATATAGAGTGGCACTTGCACTCTTAAACCTAGTTTATCAGCTAAAATCATTGGTTTAACCGCTAGGTACGCAGGCAGAAACCGGGTTTCTGAGTTTATAGCACGCCCGTGGCGATCGAAAATAAAGAAGTATTTAAGTTTAGAGACAAGTTTTATGGATGTTATCGAGTTTTTTGAGTTAAGTGCAGGTAAATGGTTTTCCCAGCGTACCGTACACAATCTTCAGTCTGGCGAATTGCAGGCTGGTAAATCTGACCTCAAAATAGAAATGGTGACAGCTAGCGATGCAGCAGTTGTCAAACTTTGCCAACAACACTCGATTAACCCTACCTCAACTCAGCTAAAGGGCGTTCGGATTTCTTGGGACGGTATTCCCGATCGCAACCAAGCTAAACAAATTGGTTCTACAATATTAGCGATCGTCCCCAATCCCGACAATCCTAGGGAAGGTCAAGTGTTGCAAGAGAAGGGAAACGCCCGCTACGTGATGGGCGATGACGATGTGCTGACATTGATTACAGAATCAGATACTGTCCGCGCCGAAGAAAGGCTGTGGTATCTCATGCCCAATCTGCGGCTGCGGACTAGCGTTGTTAAGCAAGCTAACGGTACTCAACAGGCATCTTTTTGTTCGGAAATTCGGATGGGAGTAAGTGCGAAAAGTTAACTTTCGGTTTATTGAACAATTGAACAATTGAATAATTGAGGAATCAGAGATTTACCCCACTGATGAATCTGCTATAGCGGTTCTCAAGCGTAGTGATATCGTTTCCGCTTGTATCGGAATGATTTAACCGGCGCTAGAACACAGAGTACACAGAGTCCGAGAATATATATCTGAATCATTCCGATGCTACCGGATTTGATATGAGGTATGCCCAATGCCCAACGCCCTGTTTGCCCAATGCCCAATGCCCTGTTTGGCCCATCCCCCATGCCCAATGCCCAAAATTTACACTTTCTTTCTGCTTTCTCGCTTTTTGATTCGGCCTTTGAGGGCAATGGCTTTTAACTTGGTGTGAAAATCAGTGTGTTTGACAACTGGGAATGATTTTGTCACAGGTTTATCGGGTAAAAAGCGATCGACCTCGGCTTTATCGGCGAGGGCGGTAAGGGCTAGGTCTTCATATACTACAACTTCTTGATTTTCTTTTGTACGATCGCGATCGGGTAATTTTTCTGTTTCCTGTACTTCTATGTTCGGGACTTCTGCATCTGGCGCGCGATCGATTTCGGGCTCTGACGGCGCAAGCAAATCTAACTCTGCGACACTGACTGCCGGTGCGGGGATCGATAAAACTCTACCGTCCTGCGGCAGTTTAGGATCTTTTTCAACGTTTAAATCTTGAGGAAAATTGTTGCAGACTAAGCGTTCAAACTCGCGATTAAAATGATAGAGCGGTTCTCCTATCCGGTGCCACATACTCAATAGCTGATCGACAGAAACAGCTTTGTAGCGCCCTTGATAAAGCGCTTCAACCACTGCTAAACGCAGCCAGTAGCCGGGGTACTTGGTCAGCCATTCACCCGCCAATTTTTCGGCTTTTTTGCCACCTAGGTCAAAGCCGTAGTGAACCAGCAGAGCCGCTGCTTGTGCAGATATTGCCGTCACTTCTATCATTTGTTATTGGTTCGTTGACTGTTGTCTGTTGACTGTTGGTTTTAAATACCCTGTTTGACCAATTCCCAATTAGCCAATTGAATTAATCGGATAAACGGACGCCTCCTTCGACTGTTTTCACGTCTCCAGAAAAAGGTTGGGGAGTGCCGTTCCAATTGAAGTCGCTAATTCTAAAAGTCAGGCTCCCGACTTGACGTTCAGGATTAAAACGCAAAATAATTGCGTAGCTGCGACGGCTGTATTCTAAAGTGTAGTTCGTACTGATTGCTTCCTTGCTCTCTAAATTAATAGCTGTTTGAAAGCCGACTCGAAATCCTCCGTAAACTTGCTGGACAAGTCCAAAAGATAGCACTTTCAAATCTACTAGCCGATCGAACAAATAAGGCGATATGCCGTCCCGCGCTACCTGAGTGTAAGTCACGTTAAATCCAGTGTAGTCGAGGAAAGGGCGGGAGAAATGGCCGAACTGCCCTTGAATGCCGACGCTGCTGGCGATCGAGTTTTGTGTGTCGCCGCTGCTGTAATAAGTGCCAACTCCCCGGACTCCCAAGGCTAATTGCAAGAAAGGAACCACTGGGTTGCGCGTGTACTTCAAACCCTGGGTGGGAGTGCGGGGTAGCGGTTTACCCTCCCACAGGTTGAAGCCGCGGCTCAAGGCGAAGCTGGCTTGGGCGCGGCCCAAATCGATGCGGTTGTTTTCGCGCACTGGTTCGAGCAAGTCTGGTCGATCGGTGTCAGCATTGATAAATTGATACCCGGCTTGATAGCTGAGATTGATGCCTGTGCTGCCGAGTGGGATGACGGGGGAAGTGAGGACTGCCCCGAGGCTGCTCTGCACGGTTTGATAGCCCAGAGAGCCGTTAAACAGTCGATCGCGGTAACTGTATTCTGCCGCTAGAGAGTGAGTGCCGATCGACTGCCGCAGGCGCACATTGCCCCGAAAGCTCTCTTCTGGCAAATTCGGGAAATCCTCGAAACTCAGAAATATCGCCGAGGCTTCGATATTGGTACGAGGGCCGAGCCTAGAGGTCAACTTCGCTTTGAGTCCGTAGCTGTCGGGAAAAAACGGATTGCCGCCGTGATCTGCCACGACCCGCTGAAGGTATATTTGGGGTGTCAGGGTGAGCCGCACCGGCCCGTTTTGCAACACCTGAAAACCGCACTCGGCGTACAAACCGCCCCTGTCCCCGCCATCGTAGCCAAAGGTCAAACAAGGGCCGTTCTGCTGTCGGCTGTCAAACACTTGTCTGCGGGGATACACGGGTATTTTGATGCGGTTGTCAAATACTAAGCGGGGCGAATTTGTGACTAATTCCTCAGCCGTGGGCGAAATGCTTCTAATCGTCGCCCTCCGCGCCCTGTATTCAAATTCTGGCGGGGAAAACGGGTCGTTAGTAATCCGAATGTTAGTTGCGACTCTGGCGCCGTTGGGCAGAAGTTCGAGGCGTTCTGCTTCAAAGCGGATGCGGTTGACTGCGCCGACAACTTGGGGGGCGGCTAGCTGTCCGCCACCGCCGATGGTGACGCTGGCCGCTCCTGGGGATTTGACTCCGCGCAGGGGCTGCTGGCTGGTAATTCGATCGCTCAGAGGCTGTTCGAGAATGGTTCCGGCACTAATATCTGTGGGTAGTGTGGGCGTTAATTCGCTACCTGCTGCGGGGAGGAATATTTCGCCGCTTGCTTGTTCGACTGCGCCGGAGTTGAGGCCGAGATTGAATTCCATCTGCTGGCCGCGGACTACTTGTTGGCCGCGAGTATAGGCGACGTTGCCTGATGCTACCACTTGGCGGGTGACTAGGTTGACGATCGCCCGATCGGCATCTATCACAGTTTGCCGGAACCGCACCACAACATTACCAACCGCCGTGACAATTTGCTGCTTGTCGTCAAATTCTTGCCGGTCTGCCTTAATTTCGATGGTATCGGCCGGACTCACCGGAAAAGGCACCGTCCGCTGAGATGGTGCGGTGCGGACTCCCGGCGCGGCTGGTTTGGGCTTTGGTTTGGGCTCTCTTGTTGCGGGTTTGGGGGCGGTTCTTGGTACGGGGGCGGTTCCTGGTGTGGGAATGTCGAACTGTTCCTGCTCGGTGGGAGGCTGTTCTGGCGCGGGTTCTGGAACGGGAATCTCTGTTGGCACGGGAGCGTTCTCTTCTAACTGTCGGCCTTGGGCCTGATACCAACTTTCTTGCGGTTTTAGCGCATTCTTGTCCTCTTTTCTCTGCTCCCCTGCTATTTTTTGGCGATTTCGAGCTGCCACAGCATTTTCTACCGAACCTAACTGGTAAGCAGTAAATGAGGAATCTTGCTTAGCTGCTGGAGTTTCGGGTTTTTCAGCAGCAACCGGCTGCCCAAATCCCGCTACTGCTTCGTCGCTTTCGACTGTGGCTGGAGGGTGTGCGATTTCTGGAGGCTGTGGGTTGGTGGCTGGGGCGGTATCGAGGACTGCTGCTTCTTCTACTTGGGCCGGTTGCTGGGGTGGCTGAACGATTTCTGAACTTGGTTCCGGTGTTTCTACGGAGTTGCTGGGGTTGTCTCCATCACTGGCTGCGACAGTTAGGGCTGCTTTCTTTGGTTTCGCGATGTAGATGATGGCAGGTGGTTCGGGCGGCGGTACCGGATATGGCATAGTTACAACAGGTGAGTCATCCGATTTTAGATTTTAGATTTTAGATTTTAGATTTTAGAGGTTTTTTATAGCTGAGAATCGATCGTCCAAATTTTCGCACTTAACAGGCAGCGTTTCAAAGTTAACCTAAATTTTTTTGCTGGGCGGAGTTGTTAGCTGGCTCATCTTTATAAACTTGATTGCTTGCTAGATGTTTCGCGGGAATCAGCGAATATTTCAACGGGTTTGTTTTGCCACAAGATAACCTCGCTGGTGGTGCGAGGTCAAGTTTTGATTGAGTCATTTTTGTGGCTTTGTGCCCTGGTTCGGGGGCTGCGGTGTCGGGCCCCCGAACTAGCGGCCCAGATAGCTGGCTTATTCCATATCTCTGCGGTTGGGGTTCCGGGCTGGGTCATTGGACAAAAATCCAAATACGAACAGGGAAACAAAAAATAGGACAACTACATTAACTACGATTTTGAGGGTTAGCACTGTGGGAGCCTCCAAAGATGGTTTAATACTGAGCTGATTGCTGCGAGTGCAACTTTTTTTATCATAGGCTAAAGATTACTCAATTTTATCTTTGGTTTGGAGGATTGTTGGCCAATTGGTTTTTGCCCAGTTCCAGAGTTGCTCTAGGATGTTTTCTAGTCGCACCATGAGTAGGTCTATCCATTCGAGCACTTGTTCTAGCGGGTGTTTAATGTAACCCATTGATTCGGATTTTGTTTCTAAGTATTCGTCGGCGGGCGGGACGGTGGCGCTGCGATTTGTTGGTTGGGCCGCTGTGGCTGTTGGGGTATATTTGCTGGTTTGCTGGGTGATTGCTGTTGGGGATTGGCTGTTTGGCGCGGTGTTGGGGTTTGTGTATTTTGGCACTTGGGTTTCCTGTTTCCCCCCAGGGGTTGATGGTGTTGCGGGTGCAGGGCTATTTTTTTGAGTTACTGCTAAATTTGAGGCTTTTTGGGGTTGACTTTTTGACTCTGGTGCGAGCAAGCTCTGCTTGAGTCCGGCGAGCAGGCGGTGAATTGATTTGGGGTAGGGCGATATTGAGACTGCGGTCGATCGACCTTCTGCCATTTCATCCTTGACTTTTGATCTGTTTTGTGATATTGAGATTTGAGCTGTTGCGCCGTCGGGTTCGGAACTGCCCTCGATCGACTGCTGTGGCCCTGGTTCCCCGAATAAGTCTTGCCAATTCAACCAAGGTCGATCGACCTCTTGGGTGTTTTCGGTTTTCTCTAGCTGTCCTTGATGTTGCAAATAATACCTAATTGCTACAGATTTCTCCGTGCTATCACTGGCTGCTGTTTCTTTGCCCAGCAGGTGGTCTACTGACGACCAAATCATTGTTTCGATGTTTTGAGCGTATTTCTCCAGGATTTCGCGGGCGGTCAGACCTAAATTGGTTGGCGCGACTGATGTATCAAGTTTTACCTCGGGATTGGCCGCGGTGGTTTTGGCGGCTGGGGGGACGGTAAATTCTTCGAGGTTGAGGGCGGCGCGATCGAGTAATGTGACAAAGGACAGAGGATTGGCCGCTCGATCGAGCTTGTTGTTAAAATAAGTTTCTAATTTTGGCGTATTGTCATCAGTAGAATTTGATGCAGAAATCGACTGCGGCAGTGCGGTTGTTGTCGCAGCAGCCATCTGCGCTGTGGCTTTTTGGAGTAAGATAGCGTTGCGGTCGATCGATTTTTTGACTGCGAAAATTGATTCTCCAAACTGATTTCTTTTCACCGCAACCGGACTTGTCTGCAGCCAAGCCATCAATTCCCAAAAACGACGCACCGGCGCTAACTGAGATTTTTTAGCAGCCGACTCCAAACCGAGATTAAACTTTAATTCTTTTTGGGCAATGTGCCGCCGTTCCGGCCCGTTGTTGGCGACTTCCCAAGTTATCCGATTTTCCAGCAATTCCTGCTGTTGGGGTGTCAAAATATCTAAAACCTGATTTTCTCTTCCCACCAAAACTAAAGTGCGCGCTGGAATGAAAGTCGCGATTGCGCTAACTTTTGGTTTGCTGTCTAATTGAGTTTTGGTTAGCGGATGTTCTAAGGCGGAAGTTGTTTGATGTTTGGCAGTTTTTGCACTGAAAAAATTGATAGCTGGAAGCAAACCCCTAGCTGGTTTCTCCGTTGCTGAATTTGTCTGATTTATTAACAGCGGGGCACTGGCTAAAGTTTTGGCAGTTTGTGACGGATTTAGAAGATTTTCGGCTAAGTGCAGGATTTTGCCGATCGAACTTTCCGACGTTTCTCCCTCATCCCAATTTGGTAGCAAATCGGGATTTTCGTCCCCAACATCTTTTTGCAATTCAGGTAAATCTACCTTGGGACTTGATTCCCGCAACTGTCTGGTCAACATTCGGGAACTTTGCACCAGCAAGTAAGCTGGATAAAGTAGAATTTGGGTACCGCTGAGGGTTGTTTGTTTAATTTGTCGCCAAGTGCGATCGCAATTATCGGCGACTTGGCGGGACTGTTTGGATATAAAATTTAATATTCGGCTTTGGTATGGGCCGTAGTAACCGTTAGACATAAGTTTAATTATTGAATTCAGGTTTTAGATTTGCGCCGGAATTGCTAAATTTTGCTGTAAAATCAAACCGAGATATTAATCGCAGTTTCAAACCCTCTGAAACCATTATTTCTTCGCGTCCTTTGCGCCTTCGCGGTTCGATTCCGATCCTGATTCCTACGCAATTCCTATTTTAGCTAAAAATGAACGCTTCTGTGACACCCGCTAGCAATAATATTTCTGAAGTTGTAGAGAAGTTGCGCCGCCTCAGTCAAGTGGAGGTTCAGTCTGGCTGGAGGTACTGCGACGGTGACTCGGTGGCGGGTTCGGTAGGTATTTGTAACGGGCCGGTTGCCGAACTGAACGGGAAAGGACATATTGCTTGGCCATCTGGGAAGCAAGTTGTTTATTTAGGGCAGAAATTTGTCATTCCTAACAATTTGCACGGCTATCCTGTGGTTGGTTTGCGGTTGCTGTTGGGCTTGACTTGGTGGGCCGAAGATGCTCAGATTTTTGTCGGCGGCGAGTTAGTCGGACAAGGTGATTTGTTCGATTGTGCCGATCGAGTTTTGTTGAGTGCGTCGGTCAATCCTGGCGATGAATTTTGGGTGATGTTGCGGTTGGTAAGTCCAGGCCACGATAGCGGTGCTTTAGTGCGATCGATTTGCTTGTACGAAGCGGCAGATTCTGCTTGTTTCGATCCGGGTTTTGTGGCCGACGAATTAGAAATTTTGCAAAAATCTTTGGCTGGTAATTCAGAAAATAAAAATTCCCAATACTTCCCCACCAAGAATATAGCAAATTGTCCCTTGTTTGTCAAGGGAAATTTGCTAAAATCTGAGATTGATTTGGCGGTTAATTTGATTGATTGGTCGGCTTTGCCGAATCGCGCCAAGTTCGATCGATCGCTGTCTGTTTTGCGGCACTATTTACTGGGATATTTGCTGGCTTTTTCTGATGATTTGGAGGGGGGAACCGCAGAGGGCGCAAAGAACGCAGAGGGAGGAGGAAGTCGGCTTTCTCTGGTTGGAGAAGATGACAAAATTACATCTATATATATAGGGGAAAGCGGCGCTATTACATCTTTTTCTGATGATTTAGATGATGGAACCGCAGAGGCCGCAGAGGGCGCAGAGGGAGGAGGAAGAAGTCGGCTTTCTCTGGTTGGAGAAGCTGACAAAATTACATCTATATATACAAGTAAAATCTATTTGGTCGGTCACGCTCATTTAGATTTAGCTTGGCTGTGGCCTGTCCCGGAAACTTGGGAAGCGGCAGAACGAACTTTTGAGTCGGTGTTGAAATTGCAATCGGAGTTTCCCGATTTGATTTTCTGCCATTCAACTCCGGCGCTTTATGCTTGGCTGGAAGAACACCGCCCGGACTTATTTGCTGCGATTCAAAAACAGGTGGCTGTCGGACGTTGGGAAGTTGTCGGCGGGATGTGGGTTGAACCGGATTTAAACTTGATTTCTGCTGAGTCAATGGTGCGACAAGTTGTTTACGGACAGCGTTATGCAAAGGAAAAGTTTGGGGAATTGATGCGGGTGGCTTGGCTACCGGATACTTTTGGTTTTGGATGGCAATTACCTCAGATTTTGCGACAAGGCGGTGTTGATTATTTTGTGACTCAGAAGTTGCGCTGGAATGATTCGACGGAGTTTCCCTACGGTGCTTTTTGGTGGGAAGGGTTGGATGGTACTAAAATATTTAGCATGATGTCTGGGGCGATCGGCGAAAGTATAGAATCTGTAAAAATGGCAAGTTATGCTTTTGATTGGCAAGTTAAAACTAATTTGCCAGATGCTCTTTGGTTGCCGGGAGTTGGCGACCACGGCGGCGGCCCGACTCGCGATATGCTGGAGGTGGCGAAACGCTGGAAATTGTCGCCTTTTTTTCCCAGGTTGGAGTTTGCCAAGGCGGTTGATTATTTGGCTTTGATTGAGAGTCAGTTTTTGCCGGATGTTGCGGCAACTTTGCCTGAAAATGATGTTCGAGAATCGGACAAGCCGGAGAATTTGCGGGCGCTAGAATTTGCCAATCCTTCTATCTCGCAACTCAAAAATCTCGGCCCTCTGCCGATTTGGAAGGACGAACTTTACTTAGAATTCCACCGGGGCTGTTACACGACTCGCGCTGACCAAAAACGCCAAAACCGCCACTGTGAAGAATTGCTCTATCAAGCGGAGTTGTTGTCTTCGCTGGCAACGATTTGCACGGGTGCGGTTTATCCGAAATCTGAGTTAGAATCGGCTTGGAAACAAGTGTTGTTTAACCAGTTTCACGATATTTTGCCTGGTTCGGCGATCGCCCAAGTCTACGCGGATGCTAATCTAGCCTTTGCTGAGGCCGATCGCGCTTGCCACCAAATTCTGCTAAAATCTTTAGATGCGATCGCCGCTCAAATTTCTCTGCCTTCTCCCCCGCAGCCGGACGCTCAACCGATTCTGATTTTTAATCCTCTCAATTGGTCGCGCTCTGAGGTTGTCAATCTACCGCTTCCCGATTCTGCTGGTTTAGCTTGGCAAATTTACGATTTGTCGGGACAGAGGCTGGTTTCGCAGGTTGTTAAGGCCGATCGACCGCCATCGCAATTTATCATGTTATTTTGTGCAGAGGATGTTCCGGCGATCGGCTACCGCGTGTTTTGGCTGTGTCGCGAAGACTCTCAAGCTGTGGGTAATGCGGGCGCGAGTCCAGCCACGGAAAATAAGACAGATTTATCGAAACTTACATACGGTATAGCACAAAAAAACGCACTTTGTCAAGAAACGCATTTTGCCGCCCCAGAAATGGTGTTAGAAAATGAACTTATTCTGGCAAAAATAGACCAAGAAACTGGCAATTTATCCAGCATTTGGGATAAAGTTAATCACAGAGAAGTGTTGAATGCAGCCGGAGGCAATCAACTGCAAGCCTTTCAAGACAGCGGTCAATATTGGGATGCTTGGAACATCGATCCGAATTATCAAAAACATCAATTACCCGCGCCGATACTCAAAGAGATTTATTGGATTGATCGGGGAGAATTACGGCAGAGTTTGCGGGTTGTTCTGCAAATTGGCAAATCGGAGTTTTGCCAAGATTACACGCTAGAAAAAGGTTCGCCGCTGCTGAAAATTAAGACGGTTGTAGATTGGCAAGAAACTTACGTTTTGGTTAAAGCAGCTTTTGGGTTAAATGTAGAAGCAGATTTTGTAACTTGCGAAATTCCCGGCGGGGCGATCGATCGCACAACTAAACCGCAAACACCCGCCGAAAAAGCCAAATGGGAAGTACCGATTTTGCGCTGGACTGATATTAGCAATGACGGTTTTGGAGTGAGTTTGCTCAACGATTGTAAATACGGTTGTGACATTCAACCAAATCAAATCCGGCTGACTTTACTCCGGGGTTCGATTTGGCCGGACGAACAAGCAGATAAAGGAGTTTCAGAATTTACTTGTGCAGTCTATCCCCACGCTGGAAATTGGCAAGATGCCGGTACAGTTCGACAGGGTTACGAGTTGAATTTGCCGCTGCTAGTAAAGGTATTCCCGCAGTTAGGGCAAAATCGCAACAAGAGTTTACCCGCAGTTGGTAATTTTTTGGATTTGTCTGCCCAAAATTTAGCGCTGATGGCATTTAAACAGTCGGAAGATGATGCTAATGTTTGGATTTTGCGGTGTTGCGAATCGGAGGGGAAAGAGGCTGTGCTAGAATTGGATAGCGATTTGGAATTGGAGATTGTAGGGTCAGTTGATTTGTTAGAAAGACCTGCAAATTTGTCTGAAAAGTTGTCTCAAGGGCGAGGTTTTAAGATAGAGCCTTGGAAAATTGCAAGTTTTACTGTTGTAACGAACCGCGAAGGCGCAAAGGACGCAAAGGAAGAAGGGGAAGGGAAGAGATGAGGAGATTGTTGGCTGGTTAAGTGCTAAGTTTAGGCTGGTGCTGTTCTGCAAATTAGATCCAAAAATACGTAATTCCCAACGTAACGAAAGTTAGCGGCAGCCCGAATCTTAAATGCTCCTTAAAAGTCAATCTATCGCCTGTTTTTTCGGCAATTTCAGCTACAATCAAATTGGCCACAGAACCCAATAAAGTTAAATTCCCTGCCAGGGTAGAACCCGCGGCCAGCAACAGCCAAGCTTGTGTATCTGTTTTCGGAATCAGCGATTGCAGAACTAACACGGCTGGTACGTTGGAAATTAAGTTAGAAAGAATTACTGTTGTTCCCAACAAACTCAGCGGCGTACCAGTCAAATTAGTTAAGTTATCCAACAAACCGAGTTGTTGAACGGCCTTGGTCACAATAAACAATCCCGCAAACATCACTAGCAAATTCCAATCCACGCGCTGCAAAATGCGATCGGACTTGATGCGCCTCGTAATCAACAATATACTGGCAGCTATCCAGGCAGATTCGGCTAAAGGTGCTCCGGCTAAAAAAGCTACCAAAAGTCCTGCTGTTACCAACAAACTTTTCGCTAATAAAGGCTTGAATAAGCGATACCGAACTTGAGAAACCGCAGGCAAAGATTTGCAAGAGCGCACTTCGGGATAAAGCCACCACAACCAAATTACTTGAACTACTAAACAAATTAAAGCTACCGGTGCGAGAGATCGGGAAAATTCCCAATAGCTAATTCCCGAAAAAGAGCCGACGAGAATGTTTTGTGGATTTCCGCTGATTGTTGCTACCGAACCTAAATTAGTGCCTCCTGCTAAAGCCAAAAGATAAGGGAGAGGATTGAGGGATAAGGAGCGAGTTAGAGTGAGTGTTAATGGGGCGAGCAACATAGCAGTAGTGTCGTTGAGAAAAAATGCTGATAAAATACCGCTGCCAAAAGTAACAGCTACTAAAATGCCGAAGGGAGAACGAGTAAAGCGAGTTAAAAACTCTAAAGCTAGTTGAAAAAAACCCGATGCTTCCAAGGTAGAATTAATCACCATCATTCCTAGCAAAAAAATGATCGTACTGGGGTCGATCGCCTCCCAAGCAGTTTTGAGGTCGAGTATCCCCAAAGCTACGGCAAAAGCTGACCCGACAATTGCGATCGCAGCCCGGTTCATCCGTAGCCCCGGCAAATATCCCAAACCGAAACCCAAGTAAGTCAGCCCCAAGATTAGATAGTTGAGTGTTATCATAGATACTTAAAATCCTTGAGTGTCGGTTTGTTCCATTGTCGGAGATACTACAAGTACAGACGCGGTAATTGCAACTCAACCTGCTAGCACCGCAACTAGCGGGAAATATCGCCAACAGACAATCTACCAACTACGAACAAACAGAGGATTTACGTCGGGAAGCAAAAACCAGCGCCCTGGGCAAGTTGCAATTTTGTTACAATTTGTAATTTTTCTAAATAACAGGTTTAATTTAGTTTCACAAGAAAGTTCAATTCCAGAAAGTAAAACTAATTACAGTCGAGTTAAGCTAAAAGTGTTTGCTAAAAAAATTCATTCAAGCAACGCAGAAAACCACAATTCTCACTTGGGCGGTACGGGCGGCGATCTCGCTGCAGCGAACATTTCGTGCAACAAACAAGTTGAACAGGATTGGTATCGAACTCTCTACGACAATTTTCCGGGCATTTACTTCGTTTTAGACGCTTTGGGAAGAGTTTTTTCAATCAATCAATTCGGCGAGACGAGACTCGGCTACAGGTCGCAGGAATTAATTTATCATTCAATTTTTAATATATTTTACTGTCAAGATCAAGAGAAAATGCAGACCGAATTTGCTGCACTAACACAGGCAAAAAACGGTAAGCTGGCTGCTGGAGTTGCCTATTGGGAAGGTCGCTTGACTTGCAAAGATGGTAGGGTTATCTGGGTCAAAGCAACGGCGCGCGCTTTGGCTGGGGTAGACTGGAAAATAGAGGACAATAATGGCGATCGCTCAATTGTCAATTTCCAGCGACCGACTGTACTGTTAGTTTGCGAAGAAATTAAGGCGACTGCGCCCCTAGCAGCGTCGCCAAACCTGAGAAAAAATTGGCGCAGTCCAACTTTGGCGATCGCCAAATTAGCCAAAACTCAACTTAAAGAACGCAACAATATAGAACAATTCATCCGCGAAGTCACAGAAGCCGCTATCAGTATCGTCAACTGCGATCGAGCCAGCATTTGGCTGTACGACGAAGACAAAACTCAGCTTCACTGCATCGACTTTTACGAAGAAAATACTAAACTTCATTCAGTACAAATAATCGTCACAGCAGCCGACTGTCCTGCCTATTTTCAAGCCTTAAAATCCGCAACTACCATCGCCACTGTGGCGGCAGAAGATGACCCGAGAACGCAAGAACTTGCCAATCTTTATTTTGCCGATCGCGGTCAGACTGCTTTGTTAAACGTACCGATTGTGCTAGCAGGTCAAATGGTAGGAATCATCAGTGCCGAACGTGAAAATTGTGGGGGTCAGTGGACGGAAGAAGAACAGGAATTAACCAAAATATTAGCCGATTTTGTATCTTCAAGTTTGTTAGCTAGCGAAAATGCTAAATCAGAAACAATACGGCGCGAACAGCAACAAAACTTGCTGAGCAAATACTACGACCGACTAGAAGAAAGAGTAGAAAAACGCACGGCAGAACTCAAAAAAGCTAACACAAAACTACAACAAGAAATAATTAGAAGAAAACAAGCAGAAGCAGAAATGCGCCGGGAACACCAAGAACAACAAATTATTTTTGATTCTGTGCCGGCGATGATTTGGTACAAAGATCGGGAAAGTCGCCTGCTGCGAATTAACAAAGCTGCCGCTGCATCGAGAGGTTTGCCAGCCAATCAATTAGAAGGAAAATCTTTTTATGAAATCTATCCAGACGAAGCAGAGCAATATTATTTAGAAGATTTGGAAGTCATGAATTCGGGGGTTCCCAAGCTGGGAAAAATCGAACTTCTGCCCACAGTCTCCGGTCAAAAATGCTGGGTGCGAATAGATAGGATACCTTACCGGGATGAAACAGGTCAAATTGCTGGCGCGATCGTGTTTGCAGTAGATATTACAGATTTAATTAAAGTCGAAAGGGAACTGCGAAGATATCGCGATCGCCTCACAGAAAAAGTTGAGAAACGCACTGCTATGTATCGGCAAGCAATGGCAGCTTTGTATTCGGCAAATACGCAACTACAACAGCTAATTAATAGCAGTTATACTGTGGGAAATGGCAGCAATACAGCAGCACAATTGCTCGAAAGCGAAGCTTATTTTGAAGCAGTGGCGATCGCCGACCGCGACACAATATTGAGCGTCAATAGCGACTTTGCCGAAATGTTCGGTTACAATCCAGAGGAAATGGTGGGAATGAGCTTGCTGGAATTGCTATCGCCAAAATCTTATAAAGTAGCGCCACAAATGATTTCCGCTAGCACCAATACAGTCTGCGAAGCAATTTTTCTCAAGCGGGACGGGACTGCTTTTCCTGCTGACGTGCGGAGTAAATTCGTCGTTTGCGACGGTCGTTTAGTGCAGGTAAAAGCAGTGCGAAACCTCACGGAACGCAAATTAATAGCATCGGAATTAGAACGATCGCGCTCTTTGCTGCACGCTACTATGGAAGCAACGACCGATGGCATTCTTGCCGTTAGTACCGCCGGAGAACTGATTAGTTTTAACGAACAGTTAGTTTTAATGTGGGGGATTCATGAAGAAGTTAGAAACTCGATGGATAGAACGGTGCGGCTGACATTTCTCACCAAGCACGTTATAGACCCGAGGGCTTTTTTGCAGAAAATTAAAGAAATTTATAGCGATGCGGAGTCCGAAGGCTGCGATATTCTCGATTTTAAAGACGGTCGGACTTTTGAGCGCTACACGCAGCCGATTCGAGTCGGACAAGATATTATTGGCAGGGTGTGGCGCTTCCGCGATATTACTTCTCGCGAAAAGGTGACGGCAATGTTGGGAGATTCTCAAAGGCGCTTTCGAGCAATTTTTGATTCTTCGTTTCAATTTGTCAGCTTATTGAAACCGGACGGCACTCTGCTGGAAGCTAACCAAACTTCTCTGGATTTTGCGGGAATTAAGCTGCGGGATGTGGCAAACCGCCCGTTCTGGGAGGGGCCGTGGTGGGGAAGTTCTGAGGAAGTTCGGGAACAGTTACAAGAGGCAATTTCTCGATCGGCCAAAGGCGAATTTGTCCGCTATGAAGTGGAAGTTCAAGGCGCACATGAAACGGCAACAGTTGATTTTTCTCTCAAACCTGTCGAGGATGAAACTGGCAAAATAGTATTGCTGCTGCCGGAAGGTAGGGACATTACTCAAAGCAAGCAAGCGCAAGTAGCGCTGCGGCAGCAGGTAGAACGGGAACGCCTGATCGCGCAGATTCAGTCGCGCATCCGTTCTTCTCTGGATATCGAAGATATTCTCAACACTACAGTAGCGGAAGTGCGGGAATTTTTGGCAACCGATCGCGTGATTATTTTCCGCTTCCGACCCGATTGGAACGGAGATGTGGTGGTGGAGTCGGTTGGGGAAGAATGGATGCCGCTGATGGGTATGGGTGTAGAGGATTGCTGTTTTGCTAATACTTATGTCGGACAGTATTTGAAGAACAGAATTCGAGCGGTCGAGGACATTCACACTTCTAATTTTGCTGAGTGCCACGTCAATTTTTTGGCAGGGTGTCAGGTGAAAGCGAATTTAGTTGTGCCCATCGTGCAGCAGGGAATCGAAAATCGCAACGGTAATCCTACTTGTCAATTACCGAAGTTGTGGGGTTTGCTGATTGCCCACCACTGTTCTGCCCCCCGCCAGTGGCAGCAGTTTGACATGGATTTGCTTAGTCATTTGGCTACTCAAGTGGCGATCGCGATCGAACAATCTTTACTTTACCAGCAGCTAGCAGCAGCTAACCAGCGGTTGGATGGCTTGGCGAATTTGGACAGTCTGACTCAGCTAGCTAACCGCCGTCGGTTTGACGAGGTGATTAACCGCGAATGGGAACTATCGAGCAGTTCGGAACCGCTATCTTTGATCATGTGCGACATTGACTGTTTTAAACTTTACAACGACAACTACGGCCACCAGGCTGGGGATGCTTGTTTGCAGCAAGTCGCGCGGGCGATCGGGGATAGTTGCACGAATGCACCCGCAGAACGCCTTTATTTAGCTGCTAGGTACGGTGGCGAGGAATTTGGGGTGATTTTGCCAAATACCGACATCGCGACCGCACAGGCTGTTGCTGAGGGAATCCGCCAGCGCGTCAAAGCTTTAGCAATTCCCCACGTCAAGTCTGTTGTCACCGATTGCGTGACTCTCAGCATGGGGGTGGCGACGATTTCTGAAAATCAAAATTCGCCGAAGATGCTGATTGAAACTGCTGATAAGGCGCTTTATCGGGCTAAGTCGGGCGGGCGCGATCGAGTGGCTAGTTGACATTAGTCATTAGTCATTAGTCATTAGTCATTAGTCATTAGTCATTAGTCATTAGTCATTAGTTATTGCTCGTTACCAGGCTCTGCCTGGTAATGCAGATCCGCAGACTCTGCCTCCTTTTATCTGGCAACTTACGGGAGAGAGGACTGTCGGAGGTGTTTAAGTTGTTAAGTTTTCGATCCTGAGTAAAAAAAGCGATCGCCCCAACTGGCATAAAGTTAGGGCGATCGCCGTACTATGAATCAGCATTTATATATCAGGCTTGGCGCGGGATTTTTACGCATTTTCACGAAACTTGTTACAAAACTTTACTCGGCGTTGCGTAAAAATATCCAGAAATCGCGTTTCTGTACTTGAGATCTCTTTTTTTTTGAACCACAGAGGGCACAGAGGAAAAGTAAAAGTAGGGTGCGTCGCCATCGAAAATTCTGGCTATTTGCAACGATGCGGTAGCGACGCACCCTACCGCATCATAAAGGGAGTGCGTCACTAGGATTTGGTATGACTACTGACTACTGACTACTGACTAACCTATTTAGCTAACAGTTTCTGAAACACTTCATACATCTCCTCAGCCAACTTTTTAGGATTCCACAAAGGTGCGAGATGTTCCGGCTGTTTAGATTTTATTAAATGCTGTTTCACCGCATTTCTCAAACCAGCGTCCCGCCCAAACTTAACTCCCCACTGCGTGTATTCTTCCCAACTCCAAGCCGCGCCGACATCAAGATTTGCGCTTTTGAGAAAAGCGTAACCCATCCGCGAAAGATATTGGTCGCCGGATCGAGTTACTACTGGCAAATTCGCCCACAAAGCCTCTAAATTGTGAGTACCGCCGTTGTAAGGATAGGAATCTAACAGCACGTCAGCTACATAATAAATAGCGCGGTGTTCTTCCTCGGTTCTGGTTTGCCCGATAAACTTAATTCTAGCAAAATCTACTCCTTGAAGATCGCATTCTTCGCGGTAAGTGCTGTGAATAACATCTGGATCGCCTTGGCCCTTGCGAATCAACAAACTATCTGGTACTTGTTTGAGAATTCTAACTTGAGCTTGTACCATTTCGGGATTCGTTTTTCTCCCCGGCGCAACACACAAATAAGCCATTTGATTTAAGCCAATTCCCAGAGCATTTCTAATGGCTTCTCGATTCACGGCAATGCTTTGCAGCGCGCCAATTGCTACCGAACAACTAGGCAACCTAACTAACTGTTCTAAGTAATGTTCTTCAACGCCTGGGGGATGAGTGTGTTCGTCGCAGAGAAAGTAGTGATTTTCCGAAATGTAGGGCGCATCGAATCCCAGCCAAGACACGCAAATTCCCGCAGGATATTGATACAGCACTTCGACATTTGTCGGCACTGTCATCGAGTCTAAATCTATTAAAACATCCAAATCGTCTTGCACTACTTCTGCGAGGATTTCGCCGCCATCAGCAAAGCCGTTGGGATATTTTTTCGGCCAGTAAAACTTGCCCGCCATTTCTTCAAATCGTTCGGTAACTTCATCTCGGTTGAGTTTGCCGGTGACGTAAAGATGAACGTGGGGAGTGATGCGGCTTAATTCGCGAATTAAAGCTTCGCTGCACCAGCCTACTGAGTGGCGGCGGAAGTGTTTGGAAAGGAAGCCGATTTTTAAGGGCTGTTGTTTTGTGAGGAAATTTGCCGATTTGATGCGGTTGATTTGCTGCCGCTGCATGACGGCTTTTTTGTAGTATTCCTTGGCAACTAATCGGTAGAAACTGGCATTTTTTTGGCGGTTGTCTCGCAGGTGGGAAACTGCAAATAGGAAGATTTCGTAAAGCAGTTTTAGTTCGATGACGCTAAAGGTTTCGACTTTTTCGTAGCAGAGTTTTTCGATTTCTTCGAGTTTCTGAATTGCCTGTTTACTGACACCTGATTGTAGGTAGGAAAAGACGTAGGCTGTGGCTGACATGACTGGGGCATTGTCGCCGCAAAATTCGCAGTATTTGTCGGCGACGCTGCGGGCTCTGGCGAGGTTGGTGGAGTGGCTTAGCAAGTCGCAGAGTTGTTGGTGGGCTTCGCTGAATTTGGGGCTGCATTCGATCGCCTTTTCAAAATGTGCGATCGCCTCTAGGGGCTTATCTTGTTTTTGAATGTGTCCCATCCGGCAGTAAACCTCTGCCCAATCCGGTTTTAGTGTCAAAGCTTGCTGATAGCTGGTTAAAGCTTCTTCCAGCCGTCCCAGCATGGAAAAACAACTGCCTAGGTTAGCGTGAACTTCCGGCCAATCTGGCTTGATTTTGAGAGTATTTTGGTAATGAATAATTGCTTCTTCGTACCTGCATAGCTGTAAGAATGAGTTGCCTAAATTGAAGTGCAGAACTTCTAATTCTGGCTTGAAACTTACAGCTTTTTGATAGTAAGTGATGGCAGCATCGAGATTGCCTTGTTGCGATCGCGCGCTGCCGATGTTAGCATAGGCTTCTGCCCAATCGGGTTTAATGGCGATCGCCTTTTCGTAGCTTTCGACGGCTTCGTCGCGCTTTCCTTGACTGAAAAGCCGATTACCTAAGTTAAAGTGGAAGTCGGCACCGACAAGCTGCGGGTTGAGCTCGGATGTTCTTTTAAAACACGCGATCGCTGCTTCAACGTTGCCGTGTTTGTGATATACTTTCCCTAAATTCCAGTGAGCGCCCGCTAAATCGGGACTCAAGGCAATGGCTTGCTGGTAATTGGCGATCGCCTCTTCCAAACGTCCCATTTTAAAGTACATACTGCCAATATTTGCCCGCACTTCCGCAAAGTTTGGCTGCAATTCTAAGGCTTGAGAATAGGATCGAATAGCAGCTTCAATTTTGCCTCCCGCTTGCAAAGCATTGCCTAAAGTGACGTAAGCGTGGATGTAATCAGGGCGAATTTTTAGGGCTTGCTGGCACGCTGCGATCGCCTCTTTAATTTTACCTTGAACTAAACAGTTTTCTGCCAGTTTTTTGTAGGGTTCTACTTCTTGATAATTGGCAACTTGTCTGCTGTCTGGAACCTTCAGCGAGGTAACTTGTTCGGAAACTGCGGCGGGATTGGTAAACGGAGTATTTAAATTTTCTGTGGTAGGCGCAGGCGGCAAATTGATGCTAGAAGGCTGCAAGCCGTAGCCTTCATCTTTATTGACAGATATTGGTTGCGCTGCGTCTGATTCTGTTTCTAATTCGATGACTTGGCTGCCAGTTTCTTGCTGTTTTTCTTGAGTCAAACTCGATAGTTTCTCCCTGGCGCTAGCATCTCCAGGTTGCAGTTGCAGCACTTTTTGACAGCAAGCAATTGCTGCATCTAACTTTCCTTGCTGCTGCAAAACGCCTGCCAGCATCAAATGAACCGAGCACAAATTGGGATTAATAGCAAGAGCTTTTTGGTAACAATTTGTCGCCTGTTCCAATTGCCCTAACTTGTAATACATACTGCCGAGATTCGCGCTAGCTTCGGCAAATTCCGGCTGAATTTCTAAAGCTTGCAAATAAGCTTTAATTGCCATTTCCAGCTTCTCTTCAGCCTGCAGGGCATTACCCAGCGTCAAGTAAGCGGCAGCAAAATTCGGTTGGAATTTAAGGGCGAGATTGCATTGGGCGATCGCCCTAGCAAATTCTCCTTGCAAAATATAAACTTCCCCCAACTTTTTATGAACTTCCACCTCGGCTGGATTCAACTCTAAAGCTTGCTGATAATTTTCAATAGCGCCCTCGAAATTGCCTGCATCTTTCAGCCGATTGCCTTTTAGGAAATAACTTTTAACTGCCTTGAAATCTACCAAAGAATCCGCGATCATTTTCTCTGCCACTCTTACAGGTTTTACACTAATACTATTCAACCATTCTACCCACTCTCCGGCACGCACAGACCAAGTACACCCTCGATTTATATATTCTACCTGCCGTCTCAGATCATTTTCAACAGTGGCGCTGCCGGCCCCCGCAAACTCTTTTAAAACTGAGACTGTCGCCTCAACAAACCGCCTTGTATATCCCTCCCAATCCGGTTTTCCGGCACGGTTCCAATTAGTTACCGATGCCAAATTTTCTGTCCCCGACAGAGAAACTAGACGCGCAAATCCAGCCGTTGTTTCCGGCAAAGCCGCCAAATCACTCGTCACAATCCGGCAACCGCTGGCCATCGCCTCCATCACCGCAATAGATGACGTTTCCAAATAGGTATTAGGGTAAGCTAAAACCGCGACAGAACGCAGTTGCCGGACGAGTTCGGGTTGCGGTATAGAACCGATGTACTCAACGCCTGCTGTTGCCTGACATTGGCGGTAAAGTTTACCGAAAAAAAGATTGTTATCATTGTCGTCTATTTGGTGTACTTTCATGCTAGAAAATACTTTTAATCTAGTGCCGGGGACAGCTTGACGAATTTCGGGAAAGACTTTTAACAAAATATCTAGTCCGCGAAAGGGAGTGCTGGTGTAAGCTATAATTGGCGGTAGAGATTTTTGAGATAAGATAGAAATATTATCGTGAAAAATGTTAGCAAAACAAGGTGCGATCGCATTTCTTAAAACATAACTGCGATTCAAGTCAATCCCAAAACGAGTGTGAAATTGCTCGCGCTGCCAGTCGCTAACAAAAACAAACGCATCGCAAGCATTAACTTCTTGAGGATTATTAAAATTTTCAAGAAAGACAAAGCCGGGTTCGTTATGAATCCACAAAATTAACTTAGTATGTTGGTCCAAAAGCGGCTTAATTTCCAGCGCTTTGCCGACCATATTGACTATAACTAAAAAATCGAGCGATCGCAGCAATTCTAAATTAGCTTTATTCCCTACCCGCTGCCTGCAATCAACACCGCGCGACATCCCAGACTCGGAAGTATTGTTAAGTAAAAATACCTCGCTTCCCAGCGCAGCCAACGCCTCAGCCAAATAACAAATAGCCGACTGAGTGCCACCCAAAGGTTCGCGGTAAGGAGTATCAATATTGTAATCCCAAGTGTAGGTATCCAAAAATCCGATTTTCATGATGGCAATTATCCGCCGATTTGTGAACTAGATTTTTTTTATTTAACCGCAGAGGGCGCAGAGGGCGCAGAGAAGAAAGAGAGAAGTTTCCACTTGAAATAATTTGCTATTTTCCTCTCTTATTCTTCTTCCTCTCAGCGTTTTCTGCGCTCTCTGCGGTTAAATAAATCCATAATAAATGGTATAATCTTAAAACTATTAAGGAGTACCGAACATGACCACAGAACAAGATGCCGTAAAATTGATGAAACAGCAAGTCGGCTTTGCAGCAGCCGATCGCGTAAAATCTGGTATGATTGTCGGACTCGGCACGGGGTCAACTACAGCTTATACTATTCAAGCATTGGGCGATCGCATAAAATCAGGTGAACTCAAAGATATCAAGGGAGTCCCGACATCCTTTCAATCAGAAGTATTGGCCAAACAATACGGAGTGCCGCTGACAACATTAGATGAGATTGACAGAATTGACGTAGCTATAGACGGCGCTGATGAAGTCGATCCGCACCTCAACTTAATTAAAGGTGGCGGCGCAGCGCACACCCGCGAAAAAGTTGTCGATTACCTCGCAACTCAGTTTATTGTAGTAGTTGACAGTTCCAAAATGGTAGATAAATTGGGCTCTACTTTTCGCGTACCCATCGAAGTAATACCGATGGCAATCACCCCCGTTACTCGCGCCATCGAAAAATTGGGCGGCAAACCAGAACTCCGCATGGGAATCAAAAAAGCCGGCCCAGTAATTACCGACCAAGGTAACATGGTAATTGATGTCAAATTTGATGACATTCCTAACCCCGCAGAAATGGAAAAAACATTGAATAACATTCCTGGTGTGTTAGAAAATGGCTTATTTGTAGGCTGTACTGATTTAGTTTTAGTCGGCGAAATCAAGGAAGGCAAACCCGCAGTTCGGGAGATTTCTAAATAGTCAAAGCTGACCTGCAGCTTGTCAAAAAAATCCTGGTTGAACAGGCATCTTGCCTGTTCTAAACAAAACTATTATAAGGTAGAGTGCAGTCTAAAAAAACAAAAAGCCTGTTTGATTAATGTATATTAACCACCAATAAATTTAGGACTTTATTGATAACTGCAATCATGATTATGGTTCCTGATTCCTGATGATGTTGGAGGTTCGCTCGGAGGGACAGCACTAATAACTAATAACTAATAGCTAATAACTAATAACTAATAACTAATAACTAATGACTAATGACTAATGACTGCTAAGCTAAGAGGGCGGGCACGGGGGCACCGCCCCTACCGACTAATGACTAATGACGTTGGACTTCTTCCCTCTTCCCTCTTCCTTCTTCCGACGGACTTACATCCGTTACATCCCGTACATTGCTCGTTGCCGAACTTCCTTCTTCCTTCTTCCTTCTTCCTTCTTCCTTCTATTTATGATGCAATATCGCAGATTCGGCCGCACAGAATTATCCATGCCCGTCTTTTCCTGTGGCGGTATGAGATATCACCACAAATGGCAAGACGTGCCAGTAAATGAGATTCCACCAGAGAATCAACAAAATGTAGAAGCCACAATTCGTTATTCTATCGAATGCGGCATCAATCACATAGAAACTGCTCGCGGTTACGGCACTTCCGAGATGCAGTTGGGCTTAATTTTGCCGCAGTTTACCCGCGAAAAATTGATAGTTCAAACAAAAGTAAATCCCCAAGCCAACTCCCAGGAGTTTCGCGAAGAATTTAATAAATCCTTAGCTTATTTGCAACTAGAATACGTCGATTTATTTTCCTTACACGGCATTAATACGTGGGAATTGCTAGAGGAATCTATGCGTCCCGGCGGCTGCATGGATGTTGCTAAACAATTGCAAGCAGAAGGCAAAGTTCGGTTTATTGGTTTTGCAACTCACGGGCCGACGGATGTGATTGTTAAAACCATTGAAACCAATCAATTTGATTATATTAACTTGCACTGGTACTACATCAATCAAATTAATTGGCCCGCAATTGAAGCGGCCAAACGTCACGACATGGGCGTTTTTATTATCAGCCCTTCTGACAAAGGCGGTCAACTTTACAACCCATCGCAAAAATTGGTTGATTTGTGCTATCCCCTGAGTCCGATGGTGTTTAATGATTTGTTTTGTTTGTCGCACCCGCAAGTACATACTTTGAGTTTGGGTGCTGCCAAACCTGAAGATTTTAACGAGCATCTGACAACTGTAAAATTGTTAGATAGAGCCGATGAATTGTTGCCGCCGATATTAGCAAGGTTGGAAAAGGCAGCGATTGATAAATTAGGAGAAGATTGGTTTAAGACTTGGGATGTCGGTTTACCAACTATCGAAAATACTCCCGGAGAGGTTAACATTCGTGTGATTTTGTGGCTGTGGAATTTGGCGAATGCTTACGATGCGATCGACTATTGCAAGATGCGCTACAACCTCTTAGGTAACGCCAGCCACTGGTTTCCCGGCAAAAAAGCCGATTGCCTCAATGAATTGGACTTGCGCCGCTGTCTCGCCCACAGCCCCCACGCCGCCAAAATACCCGGTATTCTGCAAGCAGCAGATCTGCTTTTTGGAGGCGAATCCGTGCAGCGTCTTTCCCAAGAATAATCAAAAAAAACCCGGTTTCAACATAGAAATCGGGTTAGTTAACCGGAACACATGAGTTTTACTCAGGCGCACACAATTAGCGTATACTCAAAAAACTCTCACAACCATCACCCATCCGTCTCATCCATTCGGGCGATATAACTTTTTTTTCCAAACTCCCTCCCATTTTGCTTTAATCTGAGATCAAACAGTTAATAATCCACTTAGGTATTTTTTATGACTCTCAAACGCCGAGATTTCTTGTATTTGCTGACAGCTAGCGTCGGAGCTCTTACCGCAGGTGCTTGCCAAGCATCAGGAAATAGTGTATTGCAAGCAAGTTCAGCGCCCAAAGATACAAAAATAGCTCAAACTCCAGGGCCTTTTACACTGCCGCCTCTGCCTTACGAATACAACGCTTTAGAACCGCACATCGACGCGCGGACAATGCAGTTTCACCACGACAAACACCACGCTGCCTACGTTAAAAACCTCAACGAAGCTGTCAGCAAACACCCGCAACTTAAAAATATTAGTGCGGAAAATATGCTCAGAGATTTGAGCAAAGTGCCGGAAGATATTCGCACAACCGTGCGTAATAACGGCGGCGGACACCTCAATCACAGTATGTTTTGGGAAATCATGAGTCCCACAGGCGGCGGCGAACCCACAGGAGCAATTGCCACAGCAATCAAGCAAAATTTCGGCAGTGTTAGCGATTTTCAAGCCAAATTTAACGAGGCTGGAACTAAGCGTTTTGGCAGCGGTTGGGTTTGGCTGGTTCGCAACAAAGCAGGCAAATTAGAGATTGCAACTACCGCCAATCAAGACAGTCCTTTCATGGAAGGAAATTATCCAATCATGGGCAACGATGTTTGGGAACACGCTTATTATCTCAAGTATCAAAACCTGCGTGCTGACTACTTAAAAGCTTGGTGGAATGTTGTTAATTGGACGGAAGTTAACAAGCGCTACGAAAAGGCGATCGGTTAGTTTCACAAATAGTGTAGCTGCGATCGAGCTACACTATTTGTTATCTCTAAAATACAAACATCCCTTGATATTAATCCCGCCAAATAGCGGTTCTCTAGCTAACGAATCGGGCGATCGAACTGCTGTACAGTTTTCCGCAAGTAAATGCAGTGGCGCGCGCCCTGACTTGTCGGCGTTGTAAATGATTCGACTGACTCAAGTGTGCCGCCCAAACGCTCGATCGCACTTTGCAAATCCGTCTCTTCCTCCGCCGTCCAATTCCCCCGGTAAAGCACAGCCAAACCGCCATTTTTCAGGAAAGGTAGCGCGTATTTAGCACAAGCAGAAGCGGCTCCAACAGCCCTCAGAAGAGCTAAATCGTAAGCTTGTTTGTGCGGCAACTGTCGGGCAATTTCATCGGATCTGCCCAGCAAAGTCACAGCATTTGCGATCCCTAAAGACGGCAAAACAGTATCCAAGAAAGTAATTTTCTTACGAGTAGAATCGAGCAAGGTGACAGATAAATCCGGCAGGGCGATCGCAATCGGCAACCCTGGAAAACCGCCACCAGTCCCGATATCAATCGCTTTCAACGGGCGATCGGCGGGAGAATCGTTATTTTCCGCCAAATTTTGATTAGCTGGCAGCAGTCTCGCAATTCCCCGCAGAGAATCCCACAAATGTTTTTCCCAAAACTCAACAGGTTCAGTAATTCGAGTTAAATTCAAGGAACGATTTCCCTCAACAATCAACTCGTAAAGCCGCTGAAATTGTTGCTGCTGCGACTCATCCGGCTGCCAATTCAGCGTTTGTTGCCACAACTCATTCATTTCGGGCAACACAGGCACTGTCATCTGATTCATCTTCTATTCCTACTATTTCGTAAACTCTGCAAATTCTCTCCGCTCCAAAATACCTAAAAATGCTTCACAGATACTAGATTCGGGTAACATATCTCTTTGATGATTCGGCGGTTGAAACCGCGTCTACATAAACGATGTCGGCCTGCGCCGACTGGTTGATAAAGAGGATACCCAACCCGGATTTGGTATGACTACTGACTACTGACTACTGCCAACTGCCAACTGCCAACTGACTACTGACTAACAAAACTCGTTTCCTTAGCTTCTAACTTAGCCCGATCGACCTCCTGCAAATCCCCGTGGTCTAAAGTCCAAAATTTATCAGCAACGCTCAACAAATCGCTGGCATCGTGAGTGACAATCAACAAAGTCCAGTGACTTTTCAACTTACCCAACAAGCTTACCAACTGCCGGCGCATCGACCAATCCAAACCCGCCGTCGGTTCGTCCAAAAGCAGCAAATGCGGCTGCCGAATTAGCTGCACCGCCAGGGCTACCCGCCGCTGTTGTCCACCGCTCAAAGCGTGGGGAGAACTACGCAACGGCAAATGTCCGAGTCCCACTTCTGCCATTGCTGAGTTAATTTGTTCTTGTCCCAATTCAGGATGTCCCAGTCGCAATTCTTCTAAAATTGTGCCTCCGCAAAAATGCCTTTCGGGAAACTGGAACACTAAACCTCCTAACTGTTGCAAGTGTTCCGGTGTTAATTCTTGTTCGCGCCAGCGGATGTCGCCGCTAGTTTTTTCTGCTAAACCTGCTAATATTTCTAAGAGGGTACTTTTGCCGGAGCCACTGCGGCCTACAATCAGCCCCATTTGTTGCGATGGCAGTTCTAAGTTAACATTTTTCAGAATAGCCTTCGGACAGGCTGTAGGATGATAAACTAAGTTTTTTAGATAAAGCATTAACGCAATTGGTAATTGGGAATTGGGAATTAGGAATTGGGAATCTTGTATCCCTCAGCTTCTGGTTGTGCTATTAATAGTTAAGGCTGTTTTTAAATCGTGCCGATCGCCCAAAATAATTTTACATAAAATTTACATAAATCTTTACAAAAAATTCCCGTTTTTTTTGAGCTTGGGCGTTTGATTTTTAACTTATTTCATGGTATATTCTAATAATGGAAATCTGTCTTTTTAGATATAATTAGTGACACTCCCATTATTAAAATATACCGCAACAGCCGGAAAAAATCAAGCAAATTCAATTCTTTTTTTGCTCGCGGCTCTCTAGGTCTGAGAACGTAACTCATAGGTTTCTAGTTTACACTATATTACACCAGTGAGAATTGACAATGACAAAAAACCCTTTAGCATCGCTTGGGAAACAAATGTTAAATTCTAAACAGACAGTGCGGGCGATCGCCCTTGGAGCAAGTGCGATCGTCCTGAGCATCTGCATTAACTCCGCAGTAGCGGGCGATCCTTTTCGCAGCAGCAACCCACAGGCGATCGGGCCCAACACCGAAGCAGCCTTCAAAACAATGTTTGAACAAGGAAACTACAAACAAGCAAAAGTCCAAGTTCAACAAGCACTATTAGCCGAACCAAACGAACCGCTAGCCTATGCAATGGCAGCCTCCCTATCATACATCGAGCAAGACTTCAACTCGATGAATTCCTACGCGCAAAAAACCCGCGAAGTTGGCGAAAACTTGACAAAAACCAACCCATTACGCGGCAACCTATACACAGCAGTCGGTCACTTTCTAGAAGGAGCAAATGCCATAGCAAAAGAAGGAACAGCCAAAGGCGCGCCCCAAGCACTCAACAAACTGCGAGTAGTATTTCAATACCTAGATGCAGCCGAAAAAATAGCTCCCAACGACCCAGAACTCAACCTGCTTAAAGGCTACATGGACTTAATGCTAGCCACAAACCTGCCATTTTCCAACCCCAGCGAAGCCATTAAACGACTGGAAGACAAAGCTTCTCCCCGCTACTTAGCTTATCGCGGCATGGCAGTAGGCTATCGAGACTTAAAAAAATACGATCGCGCCCTAGAATTTGCTAACAAATCCCTAGCAGAAACGCCAAACAATCCAGAAATTCTTTATCTCAAAGCACAAATCTTGTTTTCCGAAGCCAGGGGAAAAGAAAGCAACAAAACCCTACTAGAAGAAGCCCGTCAAAACTTCGACGCAGCCTTAGTCAAACCAGACCAACTACCGCGCAGCCTAGTAGCCGAAATCTTCTTTCAGCAGTGTAAAACCCGCAACCGTCTCGACAGCAAATCTCGCAACTGCGACCCAATGCGCGATAAAATTAGAGATGCAGGTGGCATCTGGGGGCCCACGGCTTTACCACCACTATAAAAATACCAAAAAACCATGAAAGTACAGTTTCGCGAGTTTAACCCCTTTGACCTCTGGATTTGGCTGAAGTTTAGCAACGTGCCTTCAAACGGTGAAAAACAGTATGTTGAAGAAGTATTTGACTCTTGGTTTTTCTTGGGAAAACTAGGGGGATTTAATGCCGAAAATTTGCAAGTTCAAGATGAAGGCTTAGATATTAGTGACATGGATTACGATGTTAATCTAGCCGACCAAAGCATGATGGCTTTGATGCACAATATGGGAGAAATGGAGTATCAAGGTTCTTGGGCTCGCTGTTGGTTTGATTTAGGGACTAGCGACGCTATCGGCATCGATATTTTAATTAATGTTTTCCAGCAACTAAGCAAAGAATTCGTGACGGTTGAAGAATTGATTATCGGTGGAGAACATCCAGACTGGCCTGTGGAAAATAGTCGCAGTCGAGAGGCTTTTGTCCCTGACAATTACTCATCATAGGTCATTAGTCATTGGTCATTAGGGGCGGGTTTGGCCGGGGATATTTGCTATAGCTAACAACACAGATCAACCCGCCCCTTTCGCGTTACTTTTCTCTACCGAATATTAGTAGGCAAAATGCTGTAGAGCAAAGAGTTAATAAAACCGAGGGCTACAGCGCCCAACAAAGCACTCCAAATTCCCCACCGCAAGCGAAACCCTTCGACTAGCCAAGCCGCCAATCCAAAGATAGCAGCGTTGATAACAATCATAAACAAACCAAAAGTTAGCAACAAAGCTGGAAAAGTAAACAACATAAAAATCGGCCGCACTAAAGCATTCAGCAATCCAAAAACTGCAGCCGAAACCATCGCTTTTCCAAAAGTGTCAATGTCCACCCCGATGGGCAACTTGGAAAGAATAAAAAAGCTCACCGAAGTTACCAGCCAAGCAATTATTAGCGAAACGATATCTATGTGCATTTGCTTATCTCCTGAAACAACTAAACATTAAATCGGAACAACAGCACATCCCCCTCTTGTACAACATATTCTTTTCCTTCACTGCGAACTAAGCCTTTTTCCTTAGCTGCATTCATCGCGCCCGTAGCAACCAAATCTTCATACGCTACAGTTTCGGCCCGGATGAAACCCCGCTCAAAGTCCGAGTGAATCACTCCTGCAGCTTGCGGTGCTAACATTCCCGCTATAATCGTCCAAGCGCGAGTTTCCTTGGGCCCGCTAGTGAAATAAGTCCGCAAACCCAATAATTCGTAAGTAGCTCGAATCAAAGATTTTAAGCCACCTTCAGTCACGCCGAGAGATTCGAGAAAATCTACCCGTTCTTCTTCTGGCAACTCTACCAATTCTGACTCAACTTGCGCCGAAACTATGACAACCTTAGCATTTTCTTTAGCTGCTATTTCCCGAACTTGTTCGACATAGCTATTTCCAGTTCCCAAATCGTCTTCAGACACGTTAGCCGCATAGATAATCGGCTTGTTTGTTAACAATTCTAAGCCTTTAACTAATTCAGCTTCTTCGTCAGTTAAACTGCACTGGCGCACTGGTTTTTCTGCATTCAAAACCACAACCAACTTTTCAAGCACGTCCACTTCTGCTTGAGCTTCCTTGTTGTTGCGGGCTTGTTTGCGAGTGCGATCGAGCCGGCGTTCAATTTGAGCCAAATCTGCTAAAATTAGTTCCAGATTGATAATGTCAATATCTCGCTGGGGTTCGACAGAACCGGCAACGTGAATGATATCATCATTGTCAAAACAGCGGACAACGTGGACGATCGCATCCACGGCCCGAATGTGAGACAAAAACTGATTTCCCAGTCCTTCCCCCTGACTCGCCCCCTTCACCAAACCCGCAATATCCACAAACTCCATCCGCGTCGGCACAGTTTGCACGGATTTGGAAATATTGCTCAGCACCTTCAACCGTTCGTCTGGTACTGCCACGATACCCGTATTTGGCTCGATCGTACAGAAAGGAAAATTAGCAGCAGTCGCCTTAGCATTAGCAACCAGAGCATTAAACAAAGTAGATTTGCCAACATTAGGCAGTCCGACAATTCCGGCAGTAAGCATAGCTATTTAGAAACATATCACTGTATCAAAATATCATAAGCAATAGCAATATATCTGACTTGTCCCTTCTAACTTTTACAGCTAAGCTTGAATAAATATACAACTTGAGGTAGATGGCTCCATGGTTAACAAGTGGTTAAGCAAAGTAACGATCGCTGTGGGGCTGTCGCTGCCTCTGTTAGGGATCACAGCAGCTAGCGTTTTCGCTGAGATGGTCAAAATTTCGGTGATTAACAACAGCGGCAAGACGATGACAGTCCTCCAGTCGGGTAGTTCCGACGATGATTGGGGAGAAAACCTGTTAGACGGTCCGCTTGCCGATCGGGGCACTGTCCCTTTTGAATTTGATTCAGCTGAGTACGAGGGTGATATATCGGGGGGCTGTGTTTTTGATGTCAGGGCCCAATACTCTGACGGCACATACACTGATTTGCGTGGTATTAACTTTTGTAAAGAGAGTTCGATCAACTTCAGTAAGTAGTTAATCGATAATTTAGGCAAAAACCGAGTTTTTTCAAGTCTGATATTCATCAAAAAGATTGGGGACTTTGGAAAAAGTCGGTTTTTGCGATTGACCTCACAAACAATCTTAAACTTCCCGAAGCACTAAAACATAATTTAGATTGGTTCAGGGATTGTCTGAGGAATAGGCCCCGGAACTGTTTGAGGAATCGGCGAGGGTACAGTTTCCGGCACTGGTTCGGGAATTGGCTGCGGAATTGGGGCTGGTACCGGCTCCGGTACTGGGCCAGGAATCGGTTCGGGTACGGGGCCCGGCACCGGTGGCGACGAAGGAATTTCCGGCAGCCCCGGTTCGGTACTGGGAATCTGCGGGCCTGGAAACGGAGTGGGGTTGGGAGAAATCACGGCAATTTTCATAACTCAACATAATTAAGGTAGATAAAAAGATCAAAATACCGCATCTATCTAAATAGTGAAAAGTTATTAAAATTTATATTTTGCACCATTTTAAATCAGCTTTTTGGAGTAGACTACAGCAACCATACTCCTCAAAAATTACTAGCTTTTAGTTACTTCTTAAACCCATCAACAAGCTAGAAAACTTCCTCCCTCACAACACTAAGCTTTAACGAAGAGGTACGATCGCCCCCAACGCCCAACACAAACCACTTATCCCACTACTACCAAAAAAACTTTAACCTCAAAGGAGTATTTACTAATGACACACTTCGGTATTATTTGTCCGGCATCCACCGGCCACCTCAACGCCATGATAGCTTTAGGCTGCGAACTGCTTAGTCGAGGACATCAAGTCACGGTATTTGGCTTCCTCGATGCTCAAGTCCGAACTGTAGCCAGCGGATTAGAATTCCAGTCATTTGCTGAAGAGGAATGTCCCCTCGGAGCGATCGCACAAAACTTGACCGAAATGGGAAAACTCAGCGGACTCGCTGCCTTGCGATATAATCTTAAAGCACTTCCTAAAACTTCGGCTCTTGTTCTCACAAAGGCGACCACCGCTATTAAAAAAGCCGGTGTAGAAGCTTTGCTTGTAGACCAATATTTACTGGAAGGAGGAACGGTTGCAGAAATTCTCAACCTTCCTTTTGTAACTGTATGCAATGGGTTGATGCTGAATCGTGAACCCAACATTCCTCCGATTTGCACTACTTGGGAATATAGTCCAACTTGGAAAGGGCGCTTACGCAACCAAATCGGCTATCAGTTACTAAATTTGCTTACCAAGCCGATTCGAGAGACGATCGCCGAATTTCGCGAAGAGTGGAAATTACCTCTGTACTCTAATCCGAATGATTATTATTCTAAACTCGCTCAACTTAGTCAGCAACCTGCTGAATTCGATTTTCCCAGACAAAATTTACCCCCACATTTCCATTTCACTGGCCCTTATCACAACCCTGCGACGCGCCAACCAGTACCTTTTAGTTTTGAACAATTAACTGGAAAACCATTGATTTATGCTTCAATGGGAACTATTCAAAATCGCTTGCTGGAAGTTTTTCAAATCATCGCCTTTGCTTGTGAAGGGTTAGATGCTCAATTGGTCATCGATCTGGGCGGAGGTGCGACTCCCGAATCCTTGCCAAATTTACCGGGAAATCCGATAGTTGTTGGCTATGCACCGCAATTAGAACTGCTACAAAAAGCAACGCTCACGATTACTCACGCTGGGATGAATACGAGTCTGGAATCTTTGAGCAATGGAGTGCCTATGGTGGCAATTCCTGTGGCAAATGACCAGCCTGGAGTGGCAGGGCGCATTGCTTATACGGGTGTTGGTGAAGTGGTTGCTTTGAAGGAATTGAGCGTGACTAAATTGCGATCGGCAATTGAGAAAGTCCTAACCCAAGAGTCGTATAAAAAAAGGGCGATCGAGATGCAAGAGGCAATTGTGGGATCGGGCGGAGTCAAAAAAGCGGCTGATATTATTGAACAGGTTATATTGACAGGTAAGCCAGTCTTAGCTTAGTGGAGGGTTGATATCCCTCTTCCTGAAAAGGCAAATTTAGCCAATCACGGATGAACTCTCAAACCAAAACACCTCTATTAGATGCTTTGCGCGATCGCACAAATCATCCGCACACCCCATTCTACGCCCCCGGACATAAACGCGGACAAGGAATCTCAGGGCCATTAATTGACTTATTCGGTGCAACAGTATTTCGATCGGATTTGCCCGAATTGCCGGAGTTAGACAATCTCTTTAACCCAGAAGGTGCAATTGCCGAAGCTCAAGAATTAGCCGCCCAAGCATTTGGAGCCCAATCAACTCGGTTTTTGGCTAACGGTTCGACTTGCGGAATTATCGCCGCCATCTTAGCAACTTGCGGCCCCGGCGATAAAATTATCCTACCTCGAAATATCCACTCATCCGCGATTTCAGGTTTGATTTTATCCGGCGCAATTCCGATTTTTGTCAATCCAGAATACAACCCGGATTGGGATATTGCCAACAGCATCACCCCAGAAGCCACAGCAGCAGCCCTAGAACAACATCCCGACGCGAAAGCAGTAATGGTCGTCTACCCAACCTATCACGGCGTTTGCGGGGATTTGCGGGCGATCACCCAAATTACCCATCAATACAACATCCCGTTATTAGCAGACGAAGCCCACGGCGCGCACTTTAACTTTCACCCAAACTTACCAGAACCGGCCCTATCAGCCGGGGCAGATTTAACGGTACAATCAATCCACAAAACCCTCGGTGCAATGACACAAGCATCGATGCTGCACCTCAAGGGCGATCGTATAAATATCCAAAAACTCGATCGAGCATTGCAGCTAGTACAATCCACCAGTCCCAGCTACTTATTGTTAGCATCATTAGACGCCGCCCGCCAACAAATCGCCCTCCACGGCAAAGAATTAATGGCTCAAACCTTACTATTAGCAGACACAGCGCGCGATCGTCTCAATCAAATTCCCGGCTTATCAGTTTTAGAACCATCAAACACGCCCGGTTGTGCCGCATTAGACAGAACGAGGCTAACAGTAAAAGTATCCGATTTAGGCATCACAGGATTTTTTGCAGATGAAATCATGCACTCGGAACTCGCAGTCACAGCAGAACTTCCCATGCCGCAACATCTCACATTTATTATCAGTTTGGGGAATACAGAATCAGATATCGACAATCTAGTTAAAGCTTTCACAGTTTTAGCAGAAAGAAGCAAGTTCGACAGCGATCGATGTGCGGGATTTAACGGATTTAATAGCTCGATATTTCAGCAAGAAGCAACAAGCAAGAAGCAAGATTGTTCCCATTCCCCCCTCTCCCCCTCTCCCCCTCTCCCACTCCCTCATTCTCCCCCTCTCCCACTCCCTCATTCTCCCCCTCTCCGACTCCCTCATTCTCCCCCTCTTCCCCTCTCCCCCCGCGATGCCTTCTTTTCCGCAGTGGAAACTGTAGCTGCAGACAAAGCGGTCGATCGCCTGTGCGCCGAGCTCATCTGTCCCTATCCCCCAGGAATACCAGTTTTGATGCCCGGTGAAATCATTACCCCAGAAGCCGTTGACTACCTGCAACAAATCCTTGCCGCCGGCGGAAAAATCACAGGTTGTAGCGATCCCGACCTCCAAACTCTCAAGGTTGTGCGACAGTAAATATGAAGGAGATCGAAAGTAGCAAATAGTGCTTTCCTCCCTTGGGGTTGCCAACTGCCAAACTGACAACTGACAACTACCAACTGACAACTGACAACTGACAACTGCCTTCTATTTAAAATCAAACTATGCTTTGGCCCTACGTGACTCCTGGTATTCCCGATGACTTATTTGAACGTTTACCGGGAATTCCCATGAGTAAGCGAGAAGTCCGACTGCTGTTACTCTCCTACCTGCGACTGCAAGCAGATTCAGTAGTGTGGGACATTGGTGCAGGTACTGGTACAATTGCTGTAGAAACAGGTTTGCTTTGTCCCAAAGGTCGGATTATCGCCGTCGAAAGGGACGAAGAAGTAGCCAGCTTAATTCGCAGAAATTGCGATCGATTCGAGCTCGACAACGTAGAAGTCATAGAAGGCAGTGCCCCGGAATGCCTCGAAAATCTGCCCCAACCCCCCCACCGAGTCTGCATCGAAGGAGGTCGCCCGATTAAAATGATTCTCAAGGAAGTCTGGCGGTACTTGCAGCCCCGCGGTCGAGTTGTCGCCACAGCATCGAATTTAGAAAATCTTTACGCCCTTTCCGAAAGCTTCGCCGAGTTGCAAGTCCGCAACATCGAAGTAGTCCAATCCGCCGTCAACCGTTTAGAAACTCGCGGCCTGAGTCAAACCTTTGCCGCCGTCAATCCCATTTTCATTCTCAGTGGCGAAAAGCTGGATTAGAAGTCAGTTGACTGTTGACTGTTGACTGTTAACCTGGTTCCTCGGCAGAGCCTGGAATACATACCCAATGCCCAATGCCCCATTCCCGATGCCCCATTCCCGATGCCCCATTCCCGATGCCCCATTCCCGATGCCCCATTCCCATTCCTAAATGTAATTCTTAACCTTTTTTAAGTTCGCTTAACGTTCATACTAAGAATGAGGGCGAGCATAGTTGGATTGACCGCCTGAGTTGAGATTTTGGAAGATTGATTGGGGATGGGGGTTGCCCGTGCAAGGGAGGAAGCCGTACCTTAACAATTCTTGCATCGCAGCATTTTTGCATTTTTGCATCGAATCACAGCCCAAAGACGGATACCGCGGCACGTACAATCGTCGCTCACCCAAATTTGGACTGAGGTTCAATGTCCCAGATTTATCTGCCCTTGTAAATCTCAAATCTCAAATCTCAAATCCAAAATTGATCGACCGATTTACCATCTGCTATGAGAAATTCATTTTATGCCTTGGTCCCGTATTTTTAGTGGAATAGTTGCGATCGCCCTAGCTTTGGGAATGATTATTATGGGGGGATGGTACTTCACCCTCGGTTTTGGAGTCATCGTCTACCTCGGTCAATTGGAATATTTTCAGTTAGCCCGGGCTAAAGGCATTGCACCTGCAGCCAAAACTACCTTAGCTGTCAGTCAAGGCCTGCTCATTACTGCCGCCCTGGCCCCCCAACTCGTAGACGCGATGTTTCCCCTCGCCGGAACCTTAATCTGTTTTTACCTGTTATTCCAACCTAAATTATCCACGATCGCCGATATTGCTACCTCAATTTTAGGATTGTTCTACGGCGGTTATTTACCTAGCTACTGGGTACGGCTGCGAGTCGGTTTCGACCAGGCAAATATTGCTACAACCCAATTTTCGCAAACAGTAGCCAGCAATGCGCCCGTTAACATTCACCCGTCCCTGTCTTGGACAAGTCACAGCAACCTATCTTTAGGATTGACTTCGCTGATGCTGGCTTTCTTCTGCATCTGGGCCGCTGACATTGGGGCTTATTTTGTCGGCAAATTCTTCGGCCGCACTAGCCTCTCCCACATCAGCCCCAAAAAAACCGTTGAAGGTGCTGTATTTGGCGTTTGCGGCAGCATCGCCGTGGCCGTCGCCGGGTCTTGGTATTTACAATGGCCTGGGTGGCCCTATACTGGGGCTATTTTTGGTTTGTTGATTGGGGTTGCTAGTTTGTTGGGAGATTTAACTGAGTCGATGATGAAGCGAGACGCGGGGGTTAAGGATTCGGGACAATTGATCCCCGGTCACGGCGGCATTCTCGATCGCACTGACAGTTATGTTTTTACCGCACCCTTAGTCTACTATTTTGTGACTTTGCTGTTACCGGCGATCGACTCTTTTTTAATTAATCGGTAATTGGGAATTGGGAATTGGGCATTGGGCATTGGGGATTGGGGATTGGGGATTGGGGATTGGGCATTGGGCATTGGGCATTGGGCATTGGGGTATGTATTCCAGGCTCTGCCGAGGAATCAGGTTAAAGTTAACAGTCAACAGTCAACAGTTAACAGTCAACAGTCAACAGTTAACTAACTAAGGCAAAACTCTAATTCCACCCCGACAAACCATCTCCCCCGGACTCAAAATCAACTCATCAATTGCAACTTCCTGTCCGAAATCAATTTTAAAATCATTGAAATCACTACTCTTTAATTCTCCATCGATTTCTATTTCTGGTGCTTCAAACATCAATTCGCTACCGCTGACAATCCGCAAACCAGTCCGCAATACCAAAGGAATTTTGCTACCGCCAGCGCGCAAAATTGTCGCCGAAAGCGTCAACTTCCCCGCCTCAATTTTTATCTGAGAATCTTGCAATTTCAGAGATTTTTCGCTATCTGTCAGCGGTAACATTGGCAGCAAAAATTCGCTCAAAGCATCAGCCAGCAAAGGTGCTTTCAGCGACGCATTCAAATCCGCTTGAGCGAGCCTCAAAACGCCCGTGACGGGAACGGATTCGAGCAGGCGCAGCGGCTTGCCTTTGAGAGCTTGACCGAGGTTGGTGCGAATGCCACAGCCCTCTATAGCAACTTCTGTTAGATGTAATCCTTTATACACAGCACCGCTGGCGGCCGCCGTTACTTTGGGGATCGCACCGCTGAAGATTTGTCGATCGCTCCCCTCAATTTTCACCTTCAACTCGTCAACCTGCTGAACTTGCGATCGCAGCCACAACTGCACCGCCGGAGACAGCACCGAACTCGCGATCCGGCTGCCTCTACCAGGCGGTGGTGTTCCTTGTCCCTCGGCGAGATTAGCAGTTCCATCAGAGCTAGCAGCGCCAGATTGATTGTCAAATTGAAGTGAGTTGCGATCGACAGTCATAAACCATTAAAAAATATAAGCCTTAATATTCAAGCACAGAACTTTAACTGGGACTCGCATCCAGCCTTACAAACCCAGTTTGTGCGATCCCAAGGCAAATTTGGCGATCGAGCGTATAAATTTAACCGGATGTACGGGATTTATGGTAGTGTTGATTATCGTCTAGTCAGACCCACACCTCTCAAATTAACAGCAAACTAACGGCGGGGCGATAGCTTGCCACGAGTCTTTCCCTCGTAGTTTTTGCCAAAAAAGATTCAGGGTTATCTTATCGGGACAATCTACACCGGGCGCAACGCCCTGTAAGGATTGCCCACCATAAAAATTTATTCCGACTAGGAATTCAACATTGGTAGTAAGGTTAAATCCATTAACCCTATTGTATTTCCTCCCCCAACGCTCCTGTGTTGGCGGTTCCCACACTCCCGTCATGTCTGATGAAAGGCTGCAAAAAATTCTCGCCCAGTGGGGCATTGCCTCTCGCCGTCTGGCAGAACAGATGATTGTCGCTGGACGAGTCCGAGTTAATGGCAATATTGCTCGCTTAGGACAAAAAGCAAATCCCGATCGCGATTTGATTGAAGTCGATGGAGTGCCAGTGAAACCAACGGATCGACCCGCTTGTGTCTATCTGTTGCTCAATAAACCAGCAGGCGTAGTTTCTACTTGCCGCGATCCCAGAGCCCGATCGAAAGTTCTCGACTTATTACCACCAAAATTGCGCTATGGTCAAGGCATTCATCCCGTAGGACGCTTAGATGCAGATTCCACAGGCGCTCTCTTGCTCACCAATAATGGTAAGCTGACATTTTGTTTGACCCATCCGCGTCACTCGATCGCCAAAACTTATCAGGTTTGGGTACGGGGCGATCCCCCGGAAACCATACTGCAAGCGTGGCGTCAGGGCATCATTCTGTCCGGTAGAAAGACTTTGCCCGCAAAAGTGAGAATTCTCGATCGCGCCGGAGACCAAACTCTGTTAGAAATCATTCTATCAGAAGGGAGAAACCGACAGATTCGGCGTATTGCCGAGCAGTTGGGATATCCCGTGGTACGCCTGCACCGCACAGCCATTGGCCCGATTCTATTGCAGCAGCCTGGTTCGCCAATATTGCCACCGGGCTGCTACCGCCCCCTAGAAGATGCAGAAATTATTTTTTTATGGAATCTAGTCAACCTAACATCAATAAGCGTGCCAGCAAATCTCGAGGAGCACAGCATATGACAAAGAATTTATTGTTTTTATTCTTCAAAACAACTAAGCAAAAACTGCACCCCCAAGAACCCGAACCACCTCAAAATAAGCTAGCGGAAATAGGAGCTCAACTCCGGCAGTGCCGCGAACAGCATTCGATTTCTTTGGACAAAGTAGCCGTGGTAACAATGATTCGCCGAAATCTCCTGCAAGCCATCGAGGAGGGTCAACTCGACCAACTCCCCGAACCGGTCTACACTCAAGGTTTGATCAAGCGCTACGCCGAAGCAATGGGTTTGGATGCCAATCAGTTTGCGGACTTTTTCCCGATTGAACCGCCAGCGCGATCGAGCACCAAGCTATCCTGGCAAGATGGGCCTCAATTGCGCCCGATGCACCTCTACATCTTTTACACATTTCTAATTATCTGTTCAGTCAACGGCTTATCTCACTTGATGGGCAATTCTGCGACAGGCAAAAAAGATGCCACAGCCGAAGAACTAGCCCTCGGGAAGCAAGAACAAGCTCGTTTAGCAGCCTCAGCATCGAGCGCCTCAAAAAAACAGAAACCCAATAGTTACGAGGCTGTCGAAGCAGCAAGAACCGGTCAAAATCCCAATAAATCTAGCAACAAACCAGTGATGGTTAGCCTCACTTTTAAGGCAGATTCCTGGATGCAGATTGAAGTCGATGGCAAAACAGAATTTGAGGGAATTTTGCCGACCGGGACTGTACAAACCTGGGAAGCCGATCGCAAATTGGTAATTGTAGCTGGTAACGCCGGCGGGGTAATGATTGCTGTGAATAACGGACAACCAGAACTAATCGGAAACCCCGGAGTCGCCAAACAACTTATTTTTAAAGCAGACGAACTCAAGCCTTCAGCCGATTCCAAAAATCAAGGTTAATCGGAAAAAGGCAATCGGAAATAGTTAATAACTAGCCGTCGATAAGTTTTAGTGACATCTCCTTCTTTATTGACTCCTATCATCCGCGATCGATTAACCGCACTCGCTCTTAATTAGGTTAGTAGTGCGTCCTAGCTTCCGTAACATGAAAGCGGAAGCTAGGACGCACTACTAACCATTTTTGTTACGGGTAATATCGTTTCCGATAGCATCGGAATAGTAAATTAACGATTAACTGTTAACAGTTAACCGTTAACAGTTAATCGTTAACATCATGTATGAGTGCAACCGGAATTGATATAATTGACCGGACACGAGCAGATTACCAATTACCAATTACCCATTTTTGTTCAATTTTTATTAGGAGTGCGCCCGGTGATGTAAGTCATGTTTTTTAGCCGATCGCGCACCTCCCAATTCAAAGCTTCGCGCCGATACCGCCAGCCCCAATTTCCGTCTGCTTTCCCCGGAAAATTCATCCGCGCATCAGTAGCCAAACCCAACAAATCTTGAAACGGCACAACTGCCAAATTAGCAACCGAAGTCCAACCCATGCGAATTAAAGACCAGTGAATTCCTTGGGGATCGATACAGCCCAAATAACGAAAAACCTCATCTCTTTCGTACTGTTGCAGTTGATTGAACCAGCCGACAGTCGTGTCGTTGTCGTGGGTGCCCGTGTACACTACACAGTTGCGATCGTAATTAAAAGGCCAAAAAGGATCTTCCGGGCCCGCGCCGAAAGCAAACTGCAAAATCTTCATACCCGGAAACTCGAACCGATCGCGCAAAGCCTCTACTTCAGGAGTAATTACCCCCAAATCTTCAGCAATAATCGGCAAGTTCCCAAACTTTTCATTAATTACTTCAAACAAAGCCGTTCCCGGCGCCTTAATCCACTTTCCCTCCATCGCAGTATGCTGCCCGCGCTTCACCGCCCAGTAAGCGTCAAATCCTCGGAAGTGGTCGATCCGGCTCACATCTACATAATCGAAAAGCGCTTCAAAACGCTGCACCCACCACTCAAAATTATTTGCTTGCAGCGCCTCCCAATTGTAGACTGGATTGCCCCACAATTGACCTGTGGCACTGAAGTAATCCGGCGGAACACCCGCCATTAAAGCTGGTTCTCCGCTTGCTTCATCCAAACAGAATAAGTGGGGATTTGACCACACATCCGCGCTATCGTGAGCTACATAAATCGGAATGTCGCCAATAATTTTAATTTCGCGCAGGTTCGCATAGCGTTTCAACTCTGTCCACTGGCGGAAAAACTCGAACTGGACGTATTTGTAGTAATAAATCTCAGTATTTAGCTGCTGCCGCCACTTGTCTAGCGCCTCCGGTTTGCGTCGGGCAATTTCTGGTTCCCAAGTGTGCCAGCTAGCTCCGTTGAAGCTATCTTTTAGTGCCATAAATAAGGCATAATCTTCCAGCCAAAACGCTTTGGTTTGGCAAAAACCCGAGAATTCTTTTTGCTGCACCGGCGATGCTTTCGCTTTGAAGTTTTCGCAGGCTTTTTTGAGCAGAGGCATTTTGTGCGCGATCGCCCGATCGAATTCTACAGTATCCAGCGCAAATTCCGGCAAACTATCTAAATCTTCATCGCTGAGCAATTGCTCGTCCCGCATAATTTCCGGGCTCAGCATCATCGGATTTCCTGCCATTGCTGAATAGCACGAATAAGGAGAATTGCCGTAACCAGTAGGGCCCAGCGGCAATATCTGCCAGTATTGCTGGTCGCTTTCCACTAAAAAGTCAATAAACTTATATGCTTCTATGCCCATGTCCCCAATGCCGAATCGGCTGGGAAAAGATGTTGGGTGGAGTAAAATGCCGCTCGATCGGGGAAAAAGCATAATCTATCCTTAGATATAGGAGTTAAACGTTGACAATTTGACAGATATTCCCTATTGGTTAAACTTCGCAGTTTTTAGGGATCTTTTCAGCGCAAATACTTTGGCGATTGTCTCATATTTTTTGCCGGAACGTACTTGCTAAATATTTGTATGGCCATCTCATCACAACTGCTGAGTACAGCCAAAAACATCAAGCTCTTCACTTACGCCCTCGCCCCAATAGATTAATTCCAAACAACCTCTAAAAAGCAGGCTCTATGCGCCCGATCCACAAGAATTATGGGATTCGTCTAATATAGACAATTGGTTTCTCTGACCCGGTAGCGCTTGCTACTAACTATTTGAGCACTTACGCACGGGTGCGTCGAAACAGGGTTTTTTCTATGCGCCTCATTCGCACTCACCCACAGAAGGAGTAAAAAAACCCGGCTTCTAGGTGTGTGGGTGCGTCCGGGACTGTATTTTTGTGCGATCGCACCCGGTTTCTGCACAAGTCCTGAATATAACTGTTGTTTGACTTGCACAAACTCTCTCTAGAGTCGTAAATTGCCCTTCAGGTCAAAAATCAAACAAATTCCCAAACATGAAGCAACTGCCGTTAACCCCTGCTCCAAACCACGATCGCAATCCAGTAAGTCATATCATGTCCGGTAGATTACCATCACAAAAACAGTTCGCGCGTGTGTCCCCGAGTCCGCTCTTATGCAGGCTCTGACTGACGCACGCGCGATCCAATCTGAGATATGTCAATCTACCGGACACGATATCATTCGCCAATCGCCCTCCGCCAATCACATCAGCCATCGCTCTTGTTGAGCCAAGGCACAAAGAGACCGACTGTTTTTGTATCTCAAGAAACAGTCGGCTGCGAAATTACCAGTGAAAATGCTGAGTTTAAGTTTGCTTGTTCAACAATTTCTGCGCTTGTTTGAGAGCTATAGCGCCGACGTTGTAAGCAGCCCAGCCGCCTGCCAACAAGACGGGCATCAATACTATTAGTATGCGCCAATCAAATTCCATGAGTGCTCCTCCTAAAGTTTTTTAACAAATTCTCATAATCTATTTGTATCTCATTTTGTCGCCATTCTCCTTACTCTTCAAGCAAATATTGTCGCGAGTGAAAGTTTCTCCCCGGCACTCGCCGGCGCAATCGGGGACATCGTTTCGCAAGCATGGAGCTCGAAACTATTGCATCCGGGCCGACCACCGACACACCCATTATCCTACAATCTGTTTGGCAATCCCTTCCACCACCTTAGTTAGAGGGTCATTAGGGAATTGGAGTGCAAACACCCCCTTACTCGCTAGCAGCATCATTTTCTCGCTGTGGGGCAGCACCCCGCCAACTGGGATGTTGTAAATACTCTCTACTTGCTGCTTCAAATCCTCAAAATCCAGAGATTCTGGGGCTTTGTTGATCGTCATCAAAATCCTAGGAACTTCTAATTTGCGGGCCACATCTACCGTGACAGCCGTTCCCTGAAAATCTTGCTGATCCGGACGCAGAATTAGCAGCAAAATGTCGGAAATGGTGATGCTGAGCAGGGTTTCTTCGTTGAGCCCAGGGTGCGTGTCGATAAATAGGTAGTCTAAATTCAGAACGTCTATCAGTTCTTGAAAGCCGTCGGTAAGCAGTCCCACGTCGTAGCCTTCGCGCAAAACTCGCGCTATCTCCCCTGCTTTAATGCTCGAAGGAACGAGGAAGAGGTTGCCGTTATTCGCTAATTTTGGTATCAACTCACTCACATTGTAGGCCGTTTCGGCGATCGGACATCGGCCCCACAGGTAATCGTTCAGGGAGCGATCCATGTTGCTCTCGCTGAAACCGAACAGTACGTGAATCCCCGGCGATTGAATGTCTGTGTCTACAATGCCGACCCGATTTCCGTCGCGAGCGATAATAGATGCCAGGTTTGCAGTCGTGTTCGATTTGCCAGTGCCGCCCCGGTAAGAGTGAACAGAGATGATTTTGGACATGATACGCCTATTACAAAGATGGAACAATTATCTATTTAAGTCTAGTCATTTATTGACCTTGAAATTATTTATTATTTTATACTTGTATATAAACAGATTCAGAGCATCTCAATTTGGCAAAAAGCATTTTTTTTGTGATATTGCGATCGTCCACACTCGCCTATTGTACTCGCGCGCGGGGAAGCTCGCACGCTCAACTGCCAAACTGAGATCCTCCCAACAGATTAATGATTTATATCCTATACAAATCGTGTGATATCGTGTCCCCTCGACTAACCATAGTAAAATTAGTTCGTATAGTTCGTAGTGCGTCAATCAGCCTCCGCAACTTAAGAGCAGACTGAAGTACCCACTACGAACCGTTTTTGTTATGGTAATCGACCGAATATGATATGAACCGACGTTGCTGCTAAGCAACGAAAATTTAATAACTTAAATATCTGCCACACTCCTCTGTTTCCCAAAGCAGCGATGCAAAGAAAGGCTCTTCTTCGCCCCAGCAGCACGATCGGGATCTTCGACAGTAACAAGTAACGAGCGACAGTTATTTAATTATCATTTCGTTCGTAGTGGTGACTTCAGTCCCCACTACGAACCGTTTTTGTTATGGGAATCCATAGGACATGATATCCTTCGTAAATTTACCATCAATCAGACTCTATAAACTCAGGAATTAATGAGAGGTATAAACGGAAAAAAACAATGATTTGGATGCAACTTCAGATGCCGTCGAATAGTCTGTCAATCTTCCTTTTGGACAAAATCTTCTTTGTCTGTTAAACTCTCAATCTTTTCCTCTTTGATCTTCTTTTCAGCCGCACGGCGTTGCCGCATCTGTTTTGCCTTCGCTTGCAAATCGTTGAACTCTTCATCGGGTTTGGTTTCCCTTGAACTAGCGCCGTTTTCGGTATTGTTCACATCGGTTTTTGAGCCGCTTTCCGATGCAGTCACAGTTTTAGCCACAGTAGCGCGCTGCTTCTGCTGTTTGGCTTTTTTCTGCAACTGAGCTAAATATTCGTCTGGCTCACTTTCGGCCTTGGGAAGCTCTGCAGCACTTGCTGTTATTTCTGGCAGTTGGGAAGGTGCTGGTTGAGGGGTTTCTTTTTTGCTAACTCTCAGTTTCTCTTTCTTTTGCTGCAATTCTTTAAAGAAATCAGATTCTGTGATTTCTGCCACCTGCTGTTCTTTTTGGGCTTGGTCAATTTCGATTTTGAATACTTGTTTTACTCGATCGCTAATTACTTTCCCGTATCCGGCTTTATTAAATCTGTCTGCCGATACAATGCTAGCACCAGTTAGGATTAATCCTAAAACTGGCGCTGCCACCGGCACCCACCCTCCCAACAGAAAAATCCCAAAGCCACAACCGCCACACACCAACAGCAGTGCTCCAAATGTCCCCACCAACTGCGCTGGGTGAGCCATCCGCGATGCTACTGTTGCTCCCACAATTGACCATCCCGAAAGCCACAGAATTTCTGCCCATTCCGGCCAAAACCAAAACATCGGTTTGTTGTTTAAAACAGCACTCAAAATTTGGCTGACTACTTGTGCGTGTGCCACAATACCGGGCATGAATTGCTTGTCTTGCCGCCGCCCGCTGTAAGGAGTATAAAAGAAATCTTTAACGGTTTCTGTGGTGTAGCCGATCAATACTATTTTATCTTTAACTAAATTAGGGTCAACTTTCCCTTCTAAAATATCCGTAATTCTAACTTGGTTGGCGAGATTCTGCCGGGAACGATAGTTAATTAATATTTGATATCCCCTGACATCAGCATTGCTGTATCCTCCATCATTGCTTTCTAGTTTTTTGACTTGAGTTTTTCCTAGCCATAAAGATTGATCGGGTGCCAGTTGAGGATAAATTTTTTGTCTTTGCAAGTAGTTGAGTGCTAGCTGGAGGTTGAAGGAAGCTAAAACTTGAGAATTGTCATTGCAAAGATGTTTTTCTACCGTGGAGTTGCCCTCAATTTTTGGCGGTTTCATAAATAATAAAGCCCTCCGCAGTATGCCACCGGGATCGACTCCAAAATCTGCAAATCCCACCCGGTTTTCTGGTATCCCCGGCGGTGGCGGAGAACCGGGACTGTCTGGATTCCCGTCGGTGACTAAGCATACCCCGATTATTTTGTCGCTCTTTTGTAAAATTTTAGTTAGTTCGTCGCGCCCGTCTCCTAAAGGTACGTCTCGCAGTACATCTAAACCGATGACTGCAGGCTGCATTTTTTCCAGTTTTTGTAAGATTTCAGCTATTTTGCGATCGGATATCGGCCACTGTTTCAGTTTCTGAATGTCTGCTTCGGTAATTCCCACAACTAGCAAGCGCGAGTCCGGCTTTTCGTCGGGACGCCACCTCAGCATTTGGTCGTAAGCGCTTAATTCTAGCGGTTCGAGTATTCCTAGCTGTCTGACACCCATCAAGGATATTGTGACTGCCGCGCTGGCAATTAATACAGATTTAGCAAATGCTAGTGATGGTTTATACAGTTGACTCAATTGAGTTGCTGCCGATCGAATTTTATGAGATATTTTATTCATTTATTTCAGTATCCAAGTTTGAATCGTTTCACCGCACAGCAGTTGTTTCGCTGGCAGCCGCCGGCAGCGCATACTTCCTCCATCTTAGAAAATCCGGAAACTCCGACCGTTTTGTAACAAAAATTTACATTTTGCGGCGACAGAATGTGTATGCAATGATACTCGCGACCTCGACAGCCGGATTTTGGGGACGGACAATCGACTTGCCGATCGAATTAATTAATGTTATGGATGATATGTCAAGGTTAAAATTGTGTATCTGCGCCCTAGATCAACCGCTCAAAAATATTTGTCGCCATCAGCGAAAGCCTGTGTTTGCAATATTATAGTGAAAGGTACAAAAAAATGAAACGTTTTCAACATCTAGCTACACTGGGGATCGGCTTCGCTGCGATCGCACTTACCGTCCCCAGTTCCCTCGCAGGAATGCGGGCACAATCCCGGCCGATAGTGCTGAGTCAGAATGTTAATTTCAAGCCCCCCGATGTCACAGCCCCCGGCAGCCGACAAGGAGGGACGCATCGCGGCAGCAAGCTTTGTCCTGCGGGTTTATCGATTACTCCCTTAGTGCCTCCAACTAATATCGGTTTAACTCTCACAGAGTCTCCCACAATTTTTGTCTACGTTCCTAAAACCTCAGCAAAAATAGAGTTTACTTTGCTGACCGACAACGAAGAGAAAGTAGTCTACGAAAAAACATTTAAAACTGACAAATCCGGGATTGTGGGAGTTAGCGTTCCTGCTAGCAGCGATAACAAGAAATCCCTGGAAGTTGGCAAGCGATACGTATGGTCGTTTTCAATGGTATGCGACCCCGAAGATCGATCGGCAGATTTAATTGTTAAAGGATTCGTACAGCGCATAGAACCCCAGGGAACTCTTAAAAGCGATTTGGCAAATTCCGACCAAATGACTAAGCTCAACGTTTACGCTAAAAATGGGATTTGGTACGAAACTCTCGCTACCCTAGCCCAAATGCGCCGTCAGACACCAGGGGATACGAAGCTGACAGCCAAGTGGACGCAATTATTGCAATCCCAAGGACTCGAATCAGTGGCAACTCAACCGCTAGTTGGGCCTCTTTAAAACTCGCCATTTCTTAAAGTTTTGTCCGTCTGCTGGTGGCGACGTGAAAAATGACTTTCTTTACCCGATCGCGCCCCAAGTCAAAAATACCGGGCGCGAGGGGGAGATGGGGAGATGGGGAGAGGGGGAGATTGGGAGAGGGGGAGATTGGGAGAGGATTTTTGATTGATCGTCGAAATCTACAATTTAAATGCACAACAGCTTACCAAACCTCTAGCACTCACCCACAAATTATGTAGAAATACATCTGCGTAAATCTCCGTTAATCTGTCTTAAATCTGCGGTTGACAGACTCCATCAAAAGCTTGTGCTACGCAACTTTTTCACAAGCCAAATTTGAGCAACTAATGACTGCCAAATGATTGCACCATCACCCAATCTAAAATCTAAAATCTAAAATCGACAGACTGATGACTAATAAATTTCCTACAATTCTAGCTCTTGATTTTGACGGTGTGATTTGTGACGGACTAATCGAATATTTCCAAACAGCTTGGCGTAGCTACTGTCAAATTTGGAAACCAGCCGAAACAGTCCCCGATCCAGATTTAGCTTTGAGTTTTTACCGAGTGCGACCCGCCATCGAAACCGGTTGGGAAATGCCCCTGCTGATCCGCGCGCTGGTGACAGGAATCACCCCAGAGCAAATCTTGCTGGACTGGCCCAATATTGTCCCGCATTTATTGACCGAAAATAATTTAAAAGCCCAGTCTGTCAGTGCTATGTTAGATGGACTGCGCGATCGTTGGATTGCTGAGGATTTAGCTGGGTGGCTGTCTTTGCACCGCTTTTATCCAGGAGTAGCCGATCGCCTGCACTCGTTGCAAGAGAGTTCGGTCAAAGTGGCGATCGTCACGACCAAGGAAGGCCGTTTTGTGGAGGAACTTTTGCAGCTAGCGGGCGTACAAATGCCGTCAGAGTTGATTTTTGGCAAAGAATACAACAAGCCGAAACACCAAATTTTGCGGGAATTTTTGGCAGCTTCAGGCAAAGATGCGACTATTTGGTTTGTGGAAGACCGGTTAAAAACTTTGCTATCTGTGAAGCAGCAGCCGGATTTATCTCAGGTGAGGTTATTTTTGGCTGATTGGGGTTACAATACTTCGGCCGAACGGGAATCGGTGGCTCAAAATCCACCAGTTCAATTGCTTTCTCTGTCTCAGTTTGCCGGAGATTTGGCCGATTGGCTCCCCGACGAATATTGATGTTAGACTTGTTGGCAATTAGGTTTTTTTTCTGTGAGCAGAGTCAAAAAAAATTTTGAAATTTTACACTTTTTTGGTTGACTTTTGCGGCGCTGGTATGGTATTTTTATATAATGGGATGGTTGCGTAAAAAATATTTTTGCATATGTTTCGATTATAATATAAACATAACATAAACTTCCCAAAAAATCAAGGATACCGAAAAAAAAATCGATTTTTTTTCTGACGAGCGTAATAAAATAGGTTCGATCGTTCGGAATACCAGTCCTTCTTTTCCAAGTTCTCCGCATCGGAATGCCAGTCCATCTTTTCCCAAGGACTTACATTCCGATGCGGAAAAGCAATCTGAGGCTTAAAACCAATGCTCGATTTAACTAAAGCGGCTAAGGCAATGCACGGAATGAGCCAACACTTGAATGTGGAAGCGGCTGCGGCTCGCCAACGCTTGGAAGTGGCTCAGAATTTACTAGCAAAGGCCGCAACTGGACAGGACAATTTGGTGGAATTGCAAGAAAGTTGGCGCGATCGCACTTTATTCAATGCTGCAACTCCGATCGAGCCTTTGGGCGATCGCACCTACATCACCGCACCCCCCGCCGCCCACACAGTATTTGCCACAGACGGCTCGCAAATATCGCCCAACCATCACGAAATCGCCTACTGCTACCTGCTAAACATCGGCACAGTCATGCTGCACTACGGCCAAAGCCGCCACCCAGTTTTAGATAGCGTGCCCGAGGTTTTCTACAAACCCGAAGACTTGTATGCTTCGCGACAGTGGGGAATTAGAACCGAAGAATGGATGGGATACCGGCGCGCAGTTTCCGAAGCAATTGCTTTGGCAGAAATGGGCTGCGATTGGGCAAAAGTTAACGACGATAAATTGCCCGCGCCAGCTTTAGCAATGGTAGACGGTTCCCTGATTTATTGGTTTTTGGAACAGTTACCCAGCGAAGCCCGCGATCTAATTTTGCAGCCAATTTTAGAAGCTTGGGACAAATTGCGCTTAGCAAAAATTCCCCTATTAGGATACTTAAGCGCTTCTCGCAGTAGCGAAACCTTATCTTTTTTGCGCTTTCAAGCTTGCACCCACGAAGTACCAGACTGCATGACAAACTGCCCGAACGTCGGATTTGCCGCCACAATTTCTTTCGCCGAAAAAGCACCTTGTCAAGTATTTGAACCCTTGCGCGATGCCATTTTGTGGGCAACAGTCCTCTCGCCCGGACAAAGAAGCCCCTTGTGGAAATCCCAAGCTCGAATTTTAGATTTATACGGCCTGAATACCGTCTATTTTTGTTACGTTCACGTCGGCACAGAAATTGCTAGAATAGAAGTGCCGGAATGGGTAGCAGAAGATGCAGCACAGCTAGATTTAACCCTAGGAATGATGCTGGCTCAAGTACACAAAGGCGGTGGCTATCCCGTGACGCTGGCAGAAGCTCACAACCAAGCAGTTGTCACTGGGGGCGATCGAACTCGCTTTTTCGCTTTGTTAGAGCAGCAAATGATTAAAGCAGGCTTAAAAAATGTCGGAATTTCTTACAAGGAAACCCGGAAACGTGGCAGTATTGCTTAAATTTAAAATTAGAGTTAAAAATGTTATATGCCCCTAGAATTAATCATTTTAATTGCTTCCTTGCTTGTATCTTGGCTAGTATTTAATTGGGCTTTTAAAGTATTGAAAGCTAGCATCGGTACAGCAATTGCTTTAGCAGCAATTGTGCTGGTGATGCAGTTATTATTTGGCATCGGGCCAAATCAACTTTTCCAACATATAACTCACTTGCCGGAAACCCTTCGGAAAATAATTTTTGGCAAGTGATTCGATTTGAGATTTGAATTTTTTGATTTGTTCTCTAACAATACTTCGGACAGTTTTTTAACGGCCGTGTAAGCCTTACAGAGTAAGCCCTGCCATTTTTTACGCATTTTCTGAAACTTAGGGCTGAACTCAAACATTGAAAAAAGAGTCTAGTCTATAGCCCGCAAGGGTTTCGGAGACTCGACTAGATATAAAACTGTCCGAAGTATTGCTCTAAGAAACTAAAATTTAATATAGCCTTTCTGTGCTCTCATAGGAGGTATTATCTGGGATAGGGCATAGGGCATACCTCACTTGTTTGAGAACCGCTATAAATTAAATCTGCAACACTCCTCTCTCCAGAAGCTGAGGGATAAAGAGAGGCAGAGCCTGCGCACCTGCATTACCAGGCAGAGCCTGGTAACGAGCCAAATCTTCCCTCTTCCTTCTTCCCTCTTCCTTCTTCCCTCTTCCCTCTTCCTTCTTCCGACGGACTTACATCCGTTACATCCGTTACATCCGTTACATCCCGTACATTGCTCGTTGCCGAACTTCCTTCTTCCTTCAGATATTAACTTCCCAGCATTTGCAACTTGTACAAACTGGCATACAACCCTTCTTGCTGCAACAATTCTTCGTGGGTTCCAGACTCTACTAACTGTCCGCGTTTGAGCACCAAAATACGATCGACATTTCGGATAGTCGAGAGCCTGTGGGCAATGATTATAGCCGTTCTGTCTTCCATCAAACGCTCCAAAGCCTCTTGAATTAAAGCTTCTGTCCCCACATCCAAACTAGCAGTAGCCTCGTCTAGAACTAAAATATTGGGATTGCGAATCGCCGCGCGAGCAAACGCTAGTAATTGCTTTTGTCCCCCCGAAAGATTCGTTCCCCGTTCCCGCAATTGCGTGTCATAACCTTGAGGTAACTGTTCGATTAAACGAGCAACATTAGTCTTTTCTGCTGCTGCTTCAATTTCCTCAATAGAGTAATTTTCTCCCAGGCTAATATTGCTCTTCACATCCCCAGCAAATAGAAAGCCATCTTGAATAATCACGCCTACGTGTCGGCGCAATTCTGCTTGAGGCAAATCGCGAATATCCACACCATCGATGAGAATGCGTCCTTGCGTCGGCTCGTAAAGGCGGCACAGGAGACGGATAATCGAACTTTTGCCCGCACCGGTGGGGCCCACCAATGCTACTTTTTCGCCGGATGCGATCGTAAAATTGAGGTTTTGCAGGACGTGTTCGTTATCTTTGTAGGCAAACCACACATTGTCAAATTGGATTTCTCCTGATGCGAATTTATTCGATTGTCGATGGTCGATGGTCGATGGTCGATTGTTGATTGATAGACGATATTCTGAAGTTTTGGGACTTGGATTAGTCTCTACCAATTCTGGCTCAGTTGAAGATAAGTTATAGGAAATTGTCTCAGGATGACCGGTAATTAACAGCGGCGAATAATATTCCCTTCTTCCCTTTTTCCTCTTTCCTCTTCCCTCTTCCCTCTTTCCTCTTCCTTCTTCCTTCTGCCCTCTTCCTTCTTCTGTCTGTACGATAGTTCGATCTTGAATTTCGATCGGTTCGTTAAGAATATCGCTAATCCGTTCGACAGCGGTAAATCCTGCTTGAATCGCGGTAAATTTCTCGGCAAATTGCCGCAACGGATCGAAGAGACGCTGAGCAAATAAAATAAATGCCGAGAGAGTACCAAAGTTAAGACTACCTTGCAGAACTTTTTCACCGCCCAGCCACAAAACGGCTCCAATTGCCACTAAAGCAATCCATTCCAATGTCGCAGATACCGCAGAGTCATAAAAGATTGTGGTGTCAACTGCTTTGATGTAGCGTTTGTTAGTGACTCTAAACAATTCTGAGTTGAATCTTTCGCGGCGGAATAGCTGCACTACGCCAATACCAGTCAGGTTTTCTTGCAGTTGGGCGTTAAGATCGGAAAGTTCTTCTCTGGTAGTGTAATTTGCTCGGCGATATTGGTTTTGAAAATAAACGATTAGTGCAGTAATTGGTATCATGATTGTCACCAACATTAAAGCTAGTTGCCACTGCATGGTAAACATGAAAATGGCAATTACTAAAATTGAAAATAAATCGCTGACAATCCCGATCGCCCCGCTCGAAAATACCTCTCCCAAAGCTTCGACATCGCTGGTGAGGCGCGTCATCAATTTACCGACAGGAGTGCGATCGAAAAATCTCACTGCTAGCGATGTGACGTGGGCGAACAAATCATTTCTAATATCAGTTGTAATTATTTGCCCTACTTTCGTGACTAAATAGCCTTGAACTGATTGCAGTCCCAATCTAAATGTTATAGTTAGCATCAGCAAAACTGCTAACACGTTTAATGCAGTAGATAAAGGCAATCCCCGCAAAAACTCATAGGTAGGTTCCGCTCGAATTACCGAAATTGCCTGTCCGATCAGAATCGGTTGAATTGCTCCTGAGACTGCTAGCGGTACTAATAGTGCGATCGAAATAATCAGCAAGCGTTTGCTGCGGGTTGCGTAAGATGCCAACCTCATGAATAACCGCCAGTCTGTTTCCTGGCCGGATTTGTTTTTGGTATCTGCTACTGGTGAGGAAATGGTCATTGATGGCAAAGACTGTAAAATAGATCTAACTAATAATTCTAACAAATAGAATCAATATCTTGCACAAATATCAGCAAACAGCAGTAAACAGTAGGTTGGGCCCTAGGAACGAATCCCAACCAAAATGTGGTGTTCTGGCGTTGCTGATTCACGGTATGAATCAAATTTTTGCGATATCACAAAGCTCACCATACTTAGCTTATAGCAATTGGGAAATCTTGAATTCATATTTGTATTCAGCAACGGCACATTACTAACCTTGCAATTTGTCATTGTTACCTGCTAACAACTACGAATTTCTTTGCAATTGCTTGTTAACCTTGAGAATCTTCTTAGCAAAATACTCTTTTCGGTGTCCCAATCTTTTCGCTACTTCCAACCCTTTTTGATAGGATTCCAAAGCTTTATCGTAAGCCTTCATTTCCTGATAAACTTGACCGATATTGTCGTAAGCATTCATCAATCCGTACCAATTGTAAGCCCGCTCTTCCAACAGCAACTGCATTTGATAAATCCGCAAAGTCGGCTCCCACTGCTTTTGCGCTCGGTAAAGCAATGCTAATTTGTCTAAAGCTTCGCTAGCCTGAGCGTACTGTTGAATGGGAACAGCTAAATTATAAGCTTCCTGATAGTATTGAGCTGCTAAGTTGATTTGACCTATACTTTGGTAATCGGTGGCGATCGCCATTTTTAGCGGCGGTATAGCGCTGGGGTTTTGCAGGTTAAGATACACGGATGCTAATTTTTCCCTGGCTGCGATCGCCTTTAGGGGCTGTTTCGACTGCTGGTAAACATAGGCCAACTGTCTCAAAGCATCCACCTCAGTTGGAGCAGTTACAGGCTGCGGCGGCGCGCCGTTTCCCGCCGATAAAACAGAATTTTGTACCCCAGCATTAGCCGCAAATAAAGCGCGGTTTTCCTGAATTAAACTTGCCAATTCCTCATACACGGGAGCAGCTTTTTCGTAACTGAGCCAATTAATGTGAATTAGCCCGATCGCCTTTAAAATCCGACCCTCAGCCAATATATCTTGGTTTTGGCGCGCATTTTCGAGAATTTGTTGGTAAACTTCTACAGTCGGGCCCTTAGCCCGCACCTGGCTAAAAGCCGCAGCCAAAGCCTGGAGCAAATCAAGATCGATCGGTACTTGCGATTTCAGTTGTTTGTAAATTGCTTCCAGCCGTTTAGTAATAAGCTGTAGTTCGATGTTTTTACTGCTACTCCAAGCAACACTTCCTACCCGACTCAAAGCAGCAATTTCCGCCGCCGGGCCCAGATACCTACGCAGCCGCAATTCTCGGAACCAAATATCAAAAGCACCAGCCCCATCTCCAGCTTGTAGTTTAGCCGCTGCTTCTAAGTTTAACTGTTCCAAAGCCGCTGTCAGTTCGTCCCGCTGACTGCTGCTCAAAGGCTCACTGGCGGGAGCTAGCGGATCGGGGGTGGTAATTTCTAGAGGATTAGGAGAAAATTGATCGAGGCCCGGTGGATTAGTTTGGGCGCTAGCAATAGAACCAGCACACAACCACAAAAAAAGCAAGCACCCAATTGGTACAGAATTTCTCATAAAAGAAATATGACTACCGCGATTCGGCATCTGGGCTCGAAACATCAAATTTTGCATATCTACAAAATGGTATAAATTATGTCACAAAGATGGCACAAAAGCAAACTGTTCAACAAGAGCAAGAAAATAAAATTTAGCATACTGAGCAATTATTGGGATTTTAAGGCGCTGGGCGATCGGCTTTTGCGCTTATTCAGTTTAACCCTAATTCTGTTAACCATATGCACCGCTTGCGCGCCTCCTGCAGTTGCTAAAGACCGCTCTTTTCCTGAAATGTCCCTGGAATTTTTGGGAGAGTATCAATTGCCAAAAATGAATTTTGAAGGAACACCAGTCGGCGGCTTGTCAGGAATTACCTACGATCCAAAAGGTATTAGTGGCGTGACTTCCAAAGCTTATCGATTTTACGCTCTTTCCGACGACAAGAGCGAAAACGGAGAAGCCAGATTTTACAGTCTCCGACTCGATCTCGCCTCCAGCGATCCAGCAAGTATTCGCCTGAAAAAAGTTGCCGTTGAAAGCGTTACCTCCCTCAAAAAAACAGACGGTGAAACCTTTGCTTGGGGTTCCATAAATCCCGAAGGCATCGCCCTTTCTCCCCGCAATTCAGTATTTGTCGCTAGCGGAGGCTTTACCCATGCTAACATCCCTCCTTTTGTCGGCGAATTTGACCTCACAACCGGGAAATTGCGGGGTAATTTACCTATTCCCAACCGCTACATTCCCGATGCCAGCGACGAACAACAGCAGCAAGGAGTGCTGGACAATTCAGGTTTTGAATCTTTAAGCATCGACCCAGAAACCTTTAGTCCGGGCGGTCTAGATCCGTTTCGCTTGTTCGCAGCGACGGCAGCACCATTAATGCAAGATGCAGACCCGGAACAAGCAAGCAAAATACGCATTTTACATTATATCATCGTCGATAAAACGCCGCAATTAGTCTCAGAAAATCTTTACCAGCTAGACCAAGTTCCCATGAGTTTGTTGAACAATTTAACAGAATTAGTAACTGTTGGCGGCGGTCAATTTCTGAGTTTAGAGCGTTCTTTTGGGCTGTCGGGATACAGCGCTAGAATTTATCAAGTAGCGGCTGGAGCGGCGACAGATACTTCGAGAATCAAGAGTTTTAAAGGAACAATGGCAATGGTCGAGCCTGTGAGGAAAAAGTTGCTGCTCGACTTGAGCGAACTGGGAATTCCGCTGTACAATTTAGAGGGAATGACTCTCGGGCCGCAGTTGCCAGACGGCAGCCAAAGTGTTGTTTTAGTGAGCGATGACAATTTTCATGAAGCAGAGAGAACTCAATTTATTTTGTTGAGTTTAAAAAAGAAAAATTAGATTGTAAATACTCTACTGAACTGTCAAGCGTCTCGTCATTGGAAGTGAAGCGCTCGGAAGCAAAGCAATCATAGGTGTAACAAGTGTTACGCCAAAAAAAAGATTTTTTTCAGAATTCATCAACAATCTGGAAATTATCTGCGTACAAGCTGCCGCGCATTTAAATTATAACTCTGGATGAAAAGGACTTTTGTAATAGTTCTATAGCGGTTCTAAAGCTTTGTGAGGTATGCCCTATGCCCTATGCCCTATGCCCTATACCCTATGCCCTATGCCCACTCCTAGCACCTAATATTACTGAGAAAGGCTATATTGTATATCCAGGGCGGGCTTTGGGGCTTAACTCACACAAGTTGGATTGTTTTTTAACAGACAATTTAACTGCTAACAAGCCGATCTGTCTCGCTCTTCCAGGAGCGAATATTTATACAATAAATCTCTTGTATAACGGCAGTCTTGGCTGTTCGCAAAAGTTAAATTTACAATAGCTTGTTACTTGTTTCCCAAATATCCTGCCATTCCTCCTCCGAAAGTGGCTGCACTTCCAAATCAATCTCAAAACAGCGACAAGCCGCCGCACTCAAAACATCAATTACAGTTGCAATCAAATCATCTCCCCCTTCAGATAGAGGTAATTTGACAGGAATTGATTTTTCGTCAAAAACTCGATCGAACAAACTAACATCCGGTTGCAAGCGCATCGAACCGTGCTGCAGAATAGCATCGCCCCGGCGCAATTGCGCGCTACCAATTAACTTGCAGCCATCGGGCGTAACTAAATCAGCACCCGTCGCAGTACCAAAACAATTCGGATTGTGAATGTAACCCCGTTTAGCTTCCCCGTAGTGCAAGTCTAAACCCATCGCCCTCCAACCCTCAATCAAAAACTCGCAAATAGTCTGATAAGCTTTCAGGCGACTGCTGCCAAATCCTGACCCTACCACTGCATAAGTTAAATCTCCTTGGTGGAGCACGGCGCGCCCGCCGCTAGGCCTCCTCACCAATTCTACAGGCATTCCCTGCCAAGATAGCTGCTCCCAAAACTCCGGCCAGCGCTGCTGGTGGTAGCCCAAGGAAATCGCCGTTGGTTGCCAGGTGTAAAATCGCAGAGTTGGCGGATGTTTTTGGGCTAGATGCTGTTGCAGCAGCCATTTGTCGATCGCCATCTGCAACCTCCCAGACGCTGACAGCAGCGGAATTAAACGCCAAACAGAATTAGCCATCAGTCCCCAGTCCTCAGTTTACAGTCAATAATTCGCAGAATGTTTTAAAATTAGTAACAGTTTTTTGGAGCTGTCTTCAAAGTTGGTGCAAGTTTCAAGCCCGTAGGTGCTTGAGAAATAAATAGCAAAATTAATCGCAGAACCATGAGCAACAGTGTAATTGTCATTAACGACGAAAAATTTGAAACAGAAGTCCTGAAAGCTGAGCAACCAGTGCTTGCCTATTTTTGGGCGAGTTGGTGCGGGCCTTGCAAACTGATCGCGCCTTCGATAGACTGGGTGGCGACCAACTACAGCGAGCTGAAAGTGGTCAAGATGGAAATTGACCCCAATCCTAATACTGTCAAGCAGTATAAAGTTGAAGGAGTCCCAGCACTCAGACTGTTTAAAAATGGCGAAGTAGTGCTTTCCCACGAGGGAGCTATTACCAAACAAACTTTGCTCGGTTTGCTCGAAGGTCACTTATAAAGTTGGGAAACGATGCGGGAGTTGCCAACTCCCAACTCACAACTAGAGCAAGCACAAATATTTTTGAACATCTCTATTTTCTCCTCAATACTCCTCTCAAACTCAGCGCCCTCTGCGCTCTCTGCGGTAAGTCAAAAAAAATCTTGTTCGCAAGCAAATTAAAAGGCAATTTCAAAAAATAGAATAGTTCAAAAATTATAAAAACATTCAATAATATCCTCAACCATTCACAAAAAATATGCAATTTGCCAAACGTTTAGAATCCCTGCAATTTAATGTATTTGCCGATATGGATCGGGCAAAGTCTCTCGCTAAAGCAGCGGGAAAAAAGGTGATAGATTTGTCTCTGGGTTCTTCCGATTTGCCTGCGGCGGCTCATATTACAGATGCGATCGCCCATTCATTGTCAGACTCTAGCACCCACGGCTATTTACTGTTTAACGGGACACGAACTTTCCGGGAAGCTGCAGCTTGCTGGTACGAACAAAAATTTGGGATTTCAGTTAATGCAGAAACAGAAGTGCTGCCGTTAATTGGCTCCCAAGAAGGCACGGCGCATATGCCTTTAGCTGTAATGAACCCCGGAGATTTTGCTTTGTTGCTCGATCCGGGTTATCCTTCCCACGCAGGCGGCGTGTATTTGGCCGGCGGTCAAATTTATCCGATGCCAATATTAGCAGAAAATCAGTTTTTACCAGTTTTTGAAGATATTCCGATGCCCGTGCTGGCTCAGTCGAAGATGATGGTTTTGAGCTATCCTCACAATCCTACAACTGCGATCGCCCCGCTGGCTTTTTTTGAGAAAGCCGTGGCTTTTTGTCGCCAACACGATCTGGTTTTAGTACACGATTTCCCCTATGTGGATTTGGTGTTTGACGATGCCGCAGGGGCGGTGGATGGTGCGCGCGCGGCCTCGGAGGATATCGAGAAAAACCGTAAATTGATGGCACCGTCAATTTTTCAAGCCGATCGAGATAAGAGTGTGGCGATCGAGTTTTTTACACTATCTAAATCCTACAGCATGGGAGGTTTTCGAGTCGGATACGCGATCGGCAACTCCGAGCTAATTGCAGCCCTGCGACAGATCAAAGCCGCAGTAGACTTCAACCAATATTTAGGAATTTTGAACGGAGCGGTCTCCGCATTAACAGGCCCTCAAGATACCGTCAGAAGCAGTGTAGAAACCTTCAAAAAACGGCGGGATAGCTTTGTAAGCGCCCTACAAAACATCGGCTGGGAAGTACCCGTACCCCCCGCTACCATGTACGTCTGGGCGAAACTGCCCCAACCTTGGACATCTGATTCCATCAAATTTTGCACTCAGCTAGTAGAGAGTACAGGAGTCGCAGCTTCCCCCGGTGCCGGTTTCGGGAAATCAGGAGAAGGCTACGTGCGATTTGCCTTAGTCGAGCCACCAGAAATTTTAACAGTTGCAGCGAGCAAAATTGCGGAATTTCTCAATTAGAGTTGCACTGCATTCAATCGCTCTGTTTTGGGCAAATAATCTGCGTTTATCGGCATTGCATCTGCCTTGCATCTGCGGTTTTGCGATCGGCTTTTTTGGATTTAATACCAATTCTTAAAAGTATGGCTACTTTTGAAAATTGGTATAATTTCCCACTACTAGCACTTACGCAAGGGCGATCGTAAACCGGGTTTTTTACAAAATACACAGGTTATAGCCCGCCACAACCATCAAAAACCCGGTTGCAACTCGAAATCCGCAAGTCTTCTGTCGTTATTTCTACCTAAAGGAATAGATATTTTCATACAAGATATGTGAAAATCTATTTTTAGAAATGTTAACGCGAGACATCTTGGGAATTGTCAGTTCCGCTTACCCACTCTAAAAATCCTTGAAATGAATTTTGTCTGGGCAGCGATTGTTCCGTAGCTGCGATCGCGCATCCCAAAAATACCACGCTTCCCAAAATTGCCAGCAGCGGAAAATGCTTGCCGAACCCAAAGTCTCGCTGGAGGCGAGCTAGGGGCCGGCTCTGACGCCTGAGCATTTTTCCTACCGTCATTTGTTTGAGACTAAAAGGATCGCGCACAAAATGACCGCTCCAGCTAATTACCATGTGGGAATGGCAGTGGGGACAAGTGAACAGTCCGCTGACCATTCCAACGGGGCCGAGGACGCTGGAACGGTTGCAAATCGGGCAAGTGACAGAATGGGTGTTATAGGTGGGAGCGTTCATAACTGTTTTTCTGGAGTAAAAAAACTAACAACCAATTGAGAGCTTGTGTAACGCCAAAGGCATAAACCTTTACAGGCACTTTATCCTTAATTCCTAGTTTACAGCCGCGATCTGGTCGATCTGAGCTCACTGCTCGAAAAAACCTTCAAATTGCCAATCGCGCAACGAGTGCAAGTCGGGATGGCAGGTGAGATTGTATTGCAGCGGAGTCACGGTTATTCTATTGTTGCGGATAGCTTGTACGTCTGTAGGAATAGCATGAGCCACCGACGGATCGGCGGTTTCTTCTACATCTTCTAACAATTCCCCAGCCAGCCAATAATAAGTTTTGCCGCGCGGATCTGTGCGCTTTTGAAATATGTCGAAATAGCGCCGAATGCCTTGACGGGCGATCGCCACTCCGGTAATTTCTGCTTGTGTCACCGCTGGTATGTTGACATTCAACAGCGTCGGTTTAGCCATTGGCTGTTTTTCCAACTGTCCCAGCAAGGTGACAGCAAAATCCACCGCCGGCCCAAATTCCTGCGAAGTATAGCTAGCGAGGCTGAAAGCAATGCTGGGAATGCCTTCCATGATTCCTTCCATTGCTGCCGAAACCGTGCCAGAACAGATGATGTCCGTACCTAAATTCGGCCCGTGGTTGATCCCGGAAAGCACAAAATCCGGCGGTTTGTCAAGTAAAGCCCACAAACCTAATTTCACGCAGTCGGCGGGAGTGCCCGAACAAGCCCAAGCTTTGATGGCGGGGTCAAAAACAGATTCGATAATTTCGGCGCGGATGGGTTGGTGCATGGTTAGGCCGTGCCCTGTAGCGGAGCGCTCTCTGTCGGGACAAACTACGCTCACGTCGTGGCCTGCGGTGGCGAGAGCGTTGGCGAGGCTGCGGATGCCTAGGGCAAAGATGCCGTCGTCGTTGCTAATTAAAAGTTTCATTGAAATTTTTTGACAGGCCTGAGAATAATCTTAAACTAGATTCAACTAGGGCGATCGCTCGACTTTGAAACCTCAATTCTGCCGACAATGGTTTAACCGGACTCAAACAAAAACAGAGACGAAAAAGTATTCAAATCCTTCTGATTCACCTGGAAGCAACCACCAGCGCTGGCGAGCTCGCCAGCGCTGGTGGTTGCAGGTAAACAGTCCGGTTTTTGCCGCCCTTGCCAAACGGATACCGAGGGTGTAAGGAGATATAGCTGGTCTCACTCTCGATGAGGTATCGATCGATCGCTCAATTCCTCAATTCCTCAATCCCCGAATCCCTCAATCTAAAATCTAAAATCGACTGACTTCTCACCTTTTTGAGAAAGGCTATAGCCTTTCGAGATCTCCTATGAGATACTATCCGGGATAGGGCATAGGGCATGGGGCATAGGGCATGGGGCATAGGGCATAGGGCATAGGGCTATCCTCACCACGCTTGAGAAAGGCTATATGCAAGACTACCCGCTGACCTACAAAATCTGCTTAAATTCCCAGAATGTACTGGCTGTATTTTTTGGGCAAAACTTTCTGCAAGATGTAAATAATCGCCAAACAAGCCAACAACGTCCCGGTAACTAAAAAGCCGAGCTTCAGCAGCGGATGTACGGGTTCAATAAATTTATAAAACACTAACAACACATATTGCACGACTGTCGAATCTAGCAGATATATAGGGAATGAATAAGCAGCTAATATTTTGACTGACCCAGATACTTTATCGGGAAATGCGAGCCTTTTAGAAAATGCCAGGACTGACAAGACGAATAAAATTGCGTATGCTTGAGCAGGTATTTTAAAAAACGATCGCAGAAACCATTCCTCCGCATTAACTTCGCCGAGCAGGTAATATTCCCAAATGCTTGCTAGATAAAATAGGATAGTTGCTCCTAAAAGTTGCATTTTTCTGCGTTCTAGAACGGGTTTGATTTTGTCATAGGTTGCGCCCAAAAATAGACCTGCAGAAAATGGCAAAATCCAACTAAAAATCCAGCGCTCCATCAAAGGTAGAGGTATTGATATGTATTTGAAAACTGCCAGGTAAAAAAACATGGTAAAAATTGTTTGAATTGTTAAACCCAAGATTAAAACTTTTCGGGGTTCTAAAACTCTTAATTTCACTCGCAGCCACCACCAACCGTAGCATTGAAAATTACAACGATGAAATAATAGGGAGGCATTACTGAACCTGTCAAGATATCTCTGAACAATCACAGTAAATCAATTTTTGGGAGCGATCCCCAACTATTTAAGATGTACAAAGCTACTGACCAAAACAGATAGGGAGGTATAATTTTTGACAGTCTTTTTTTGAATATCTGTGCGGGATTATTTTGATTGTCGGTTTTGTTGGTGAGGAAAAAACCGCTCAGCAGTAAAAATGCAGGTACGCAGAACAGTTGCAATGTGTCGATCGCGATAAACAGTATTCGGTCATCGCGAAATGCCGAGAATCCAGCATGAATAATCACAACACCGACGATCGCTAAAGCTCGGATCAAATCAAATTCAGCGAACCGATTAGCAGCTTTCTGCATGGTAAAAAGTAGATGCCAAAAATTAGGGTCAAATCAGCAATTGTATGCCTCACGGACTTTCACCCTAGCAGAAAATATTATTTTTGCTCCTATTTTCACAAAACTTATACCAATTCAAAAAAATCTTGCTACAATCCTCAATCTGATACCAATGATTAAATTTTTCACATTCACAAAGTGGGGAGTCGGACACTCGACGGTGCCGTTTCTCTAGAACTCGATCGCCCAATTTTGCGCCAAGTCTGCCGGAAAGGGCAATAGCGTTGTTCTACCACTGGGACGATCGCCTACAAATTCAGAAAATTACCCCTAAGTCGCCGTTTCGTCAAAAGCAGTTAGCTAACCGTTGTTGTGATGGATGTGCGACGCAGAAACATTATCCAACTGATCGCGCCCGTTGCGGATCACGCGCAGCATATCGCTGAGCTTGTGCTCGATATTATCTAGCACTTGGTCAGCATAATCGTCGGCGCCGTTTTGAATTTCCTCGCATTCAGCCATCGCCCTAACTCTCATTTCTTCCAGTTCCTCTTGAGCCTGGTAGCGAATTTGTTCGACTTCCGCCAGCGTCGCCTGCTGAATTGCCTCGCAGTCGAGCAAAACTTGCTGTCGCAACTGATCTGCTTCGATCTTCGCCTGCTGGATCAGGCCCATATCGTTTAAAAGTTCTGCGGCTCGCTGTTCTGCTGCTTCTATCACTTCCTGAGCGTAGATTTGGGCTTCTTCGAGCAGTTCGTCCTTGTGCCGAATGATTATCTCGGCTTCCCCAAAGGCGAGCGGCAAATTTAGCCTCACCAAGTCTAACTGATCGAGCAACTGCTCTTCATCCACCAGAGTGCGTCTGGTCAGAGGAATGCGCGGACTGTCGAGAACAATTTCCTCAAGCCGGTTCAATTCCCGCTGGATGTCTACTCCTGGGGTTCGGGTGGGTTCTCCGAAAGCGGCTGTGTTCTGAGGTGATTCATTCTCAGCGCTGCCGGCGGTAATATCGGGTTCGATGCGATTTGGTTCCTGCTGGCGTAACATTTGTAAATATCTAGGGCGACGTGTTTCGGAACAAGATGATCTACGGAGCCACCAAACTTGGCGATTTCTTTAACTACACTACTACTTAAAAAGCTGTACTCGTTAGAAGTTGCCAAAAAAACTGTTTCAATTTCGCCCAGAAGGGTTTTATTGGTGTGGGCCATCTGGAGTTCCATTTCAAAATCTGTTAATACCCGGAGCCCCCGCAGCAGCACTTTGGCTTGTCGAATCTTAGCATAGTTTACTGTCAAACCCTCAAAACTGTCTACTTCTACGTTTGACAAGTGTTGGGTACAGCACCGGATCTGCTCGATCCGCTGCTCTACGGTGAACAGAGGGGTTTTGCTGGGGTTTTTGACTACGGTAACAATTACCCGATCGAACAATTTGCAGCCCCGCTCGATAATGTCTGCGTGACCGAAGGTAATGGGGTCAAAACTGCCTGGATAGATTGCAATCACGAGTTGGGTCCAACGGAGAGAGGGGGTGAAGGGGAGAGGGGGAGAGTGGGAGAGCGGGAGAGGGGGAGAGGGGGAGAGTGGGAGAGGGGGAGAGTGGGGGAGCGGGAGAGCGGGAGAGTGGGAGAGCGGGGAATTACGAAAATCTTCCTTGATTTTCCCGACAACTGTCAACTGTCAACTGACAACTGACAACTGTCAACTGTCAACTGTCAACTGACAACTGACTTCTACTTTTTCAACGAATGAGCTTTGTAAAAAGTTTCGAGGCTTGGCCTGTCGCCCACAAACCGCCAGTGCCAAGGTTCATAACTGACGCCTTGGCGGTTGTTTTTGGGGAAAGACATTTCAAAGCTGAAGGCGGGAGCGTTGGCTTCTAGCCATTTGAATGCTTGGGTATTGTCAAAGCTTTGACTGAGGTTAGTTTCGGGGGCGGAGCCGTCGCCAATGTCGATCGCGTAACCGGTGTGATGTTCGCTATATCCAGGAGGGGCGCTGACTTCGGCTCGCTTGGTGGCGTTTTGCCTGCGTTCGGCTTTCACGTCAAAAAATACGTGTTGTTGGTCTTCTACGGAGCGAAAGCCGGATATGGGGGCGAAATAGATCCCTGATGCTGCGGCGGAGTTGGCCATTTCCTGATATTTGGCTGCTGCGGCTTTGCGGAGTTTGATGCCACCGTCGGAGGTGACATTTACCAAGTCTGCGGCTGGTGCTTCTGGGTAAGGCAAGTGTCCCAGCAGGTTGTCTGGGGTTGCGGGTTTTGAGCTAGTAGTTGGACTCGCGACAGATCCCGAAGGCGAACTCGCGGCTGCTGGGTTTTTTTGACTTTGCTCTGCCTGACTGGTGGCTGGGAAAAAGTTAAAGTTGAGGTGCAGCCAAATGCTGACCCCACAGGCTAATGCCGCCAACCCTAGCAGTTTCCAAATCAGCCCTTTTTTCTTGGACTGGCTCGATCCTGCTTCTGGGTATGGGTGGTCTCGCACTGCTTCTGGAATTTCGTCGGCGACAAGCTCCGAGGCTTGCGGGGGTTTTCTTGACAGACTAGCGTTATCCAAGCCAGCTCCACTCCTGCACTTCAATAAGGCTCAACGTTACAAATTGTAGACCGATACGGGCGATCGCACAGCTACAATTGCCGCTGAGTACATATCATCTCTTCCAGACTTCGCCATTTCTCCTCCGCCAACTCTCAAATATGTTTTAGTTGGGCTCCGATGCCGCCGGTTTTGGTCTAACTGGTTGGTACTGGTTTATTTTAAGTGTCATTTGCTACTTTTGGGCAAAATTTCACAATTGTGCGATCGGCACATCAAACGTCCGCGCCAATTTTAGCAGAGCACGAATTTGTCAGCCATTGCCTTAGCGGGCGATCGGGCATAATTTTTCAGCGTGCTGTAGCGATCGCCCGATCGAGTGGTAATCTCTGTCAGAGTCCAACCCTTGTCGGCCGCTAGCTCTGGAAACAGAGTATATTTGAGACTTTTTGAATATAGTTTGTTTAGCAAACCCCTTAACTAATTTTATTCGTGAGTAGATCCGTCTGGCATAATTGCACCAGTGAGCGTAGCATCTTGAAAGTCCGCTCCCCCTATTTTTGCATTTGTTAAGTTAGCGCCCGATAAGTCTGCATAGCGTAATTTTGCCGCGCGGAGGTCTGCTGAAATTAGGTCAGCACCACCCAGCTTTGCACTGTTTAATTCAGCTTGTCGCAAATCAGCTTCAGTTAAGTCGGCTGTCGTTAGATCGGCACTAACTAATCTTGCATCATTCAAGTTTACCTGCTTCAAATTAGCTCGACTAAAATTACAGTTGTCTAGCCTTGCTCCCTGAAGCTTTGCCCCACTCAAATTCGCATCTCTAAAATCGGAATCATTCAATTGCGCTAAACTTAAATTAGCTCCTTGTAAATCTGCTCCTTTTAAGTTAACACCGCTCAAATCCTTACCAGTTAGATCGACATTTGGCAGCGATACATAAGGAGCAATTGAGTAAGCGCCAGCTTTCACAGGATCGAAATCAGTAGGAAATAAAGTTGCTTCATTATAAATCGCTCCTTCAAGCTGAATACCCTTGAGATTTGCTCGATCGAGGTTGGCTTCTAAAAGGTTAGAATTACTCAGATTTGCATTTGTCAAATCAGCATTGTTTAAGTCTATTTTTCTTAAGTATAGCCCGCTTAAGTTAGCTTGACTGAGGTTTGCAGTTGTGAATTTTGTTTGTTGACTGAGTTTAGCACCGCTGAGGTTGGCACCGTTCAAATCGGCTTCACTAAAATTTGCATTTTCTAGTTTTGCTCCTCTTAAACTCGCCTTACTCAATTTGGTTTTTTCTAGTTTAGCCGATTGTAAATTAGCCTGAACAAGGTTAGCTCTTGATAAATTAGCCTGATAAAGATTGGCTGCATATAAATTAGTCTGAGAAAGATTGGCATTGATTAAATTTGCCCGATCGAAGTTGGTACTGGATAAATCCGCCTGCTCAATGTTGGCATCAACTAAGTTTGCCCGCTCCAGATTGGCACTGGATAAATTTGCCTTAGAAAGATTGACACCGCATAATTTAGATTCGCTAAAATTTGTGCTACAGAAAAGTCCATTCCTCATATCTGCTCCGTTTAAAATTGCCCCGCTGAGGTTGAGCCTCTGCCAATTAACACCCCTTAAATTAGCTTGTTTTAAATTAGCTTTGCTCAGGTTGACATCAGAAGCTAGGTTTTTATCGGTTAGATTAGCATCGGCTAAATTAATCCCCGTAAAATCTCTTTTTCCCTCACTGTAACGCTCCACAAACTCCTCAACACTAACAACAGGTTCCAGACATTCCTCAGACTCATCCTCCACATCCTCACAGCTATCCTCTAAAGCAATATCTTCAGCATCCGCCAATCCTTCCAAATAATCCGCTCTATCCAAGTAATCCGAACTCGCTACAAACCGCCTTTCTATCTCCTCCTCATTTAATACTTCGCTGCTATCAAATCGCTCAATTAATTGCTTGACAATTTGGCAGTCATTCGTGCGAATTCCCACTTCTTTTTCGGCACTTTGGTCGCTGTTAGTCAGCAAATTATGACTGCCCAACATGGCAAAACTAGAATCACAGACTAAAAAGTTTTCGTGAGTACCAAATAAATAAAGACAAAATAGATCGGGAAATTCGCTTTCTAATTCTTGCAAATCTGCTAAAGCATTGTAGCGCCATCCTTTGCCGATTTTTTGCCTGTCTCCCAGATAACCCCAGCCAATATCTATCAAACATCCTCGGTTCAAACATTCTCTAATTTTTTGCAGCAATTCATCATTAATGCTGTTACAATTAAGCCAAGGGCAAACAATAATCAGCCGCTCTTGTGCTACTGATAGAGCCTCCACCAACACAGCGCGACTGTTGGGACGATCGCATACTAACTGATACTGAAAGTCTGACTTTGGCTTTTCTGTGTCGGTGTCAAGTTCGATCGGCTGCTCTGAAATGACAGACATATCGCTATTTCCCAAACCACACGGCTGTTGCAGGGACGCAATTTCAGCAGTCAAACTTTCTAGCATTTGCGGTTCGGGGCGATCGTTAAATCGCTGTTTCTGTGCCTCTAACTGCCTCTTAAGTTTGGCTAAATATTTTTTCAGAATAACTTGCTCTTCTTCAAGCTGCAATACTCTCGCGGCTATAGATCCTAAATCTAGTTCGGTTTCTGACATAGTGTTCCCCTGAAATCAAAAAAAACTTTAAAAATCACGTTTGGGAATTTAGCGCCCGTTCAAATATTACCAACTTCTGCTAACTCAGCACCACCAACAGCATCTTCCTCTTCCCCTTTCTCCCCTTCATCAACCGCAACCGTTAACTGCAATCCCAAAGCCTTCAGCCAATGGGCTAAAGCATAAATTGTCGCGCTTCCTTCTCGCCACAACAAACTATCTAACTTTTCCAAATGCAAATTAGCATCCTCTGCAGACATCTTTGGTTCGCCCAAAGCCTCAAATACATCTCGCAGTGCTTTTCGCATTATTCCCATCTCTAAATCACCTTCTTCCTCTTCTCCAAATATTAGAGAAAGGTAAGCAGCAGAATAGTTTGGATTTCTGAGATTGGAAATTTTAAAAGAATGATAGCTATCACTAGCCGGCATTTTAGTGTCTTTCATAATCTCTCCAATATTCCTTAGCTTTGCTAATGTCTTCGTCTTGAATGCTTTTATCCCCACCGCACAGCAAAAGCACGATCGCAGATCCCACTTGTCAAAAGTAGATTCGGTAGCCTGCGCCATAGTCGATTTTAAGTTCGCAAACTCCTTCCCCAACTGAACGACTGTCTCCCAAATTGCCACTGCTAAACCGCTCCAGCCTCTTGTCAATCCAGATTTTAGCGTTAACATCTCGCAGGGAGCCAAACCATTCGGCAAACGGAACTGTGCCATTTTGTCTAATATAACGCTTAATATCTCTGGGTTGCACTTCCATAATCTCAAGTTTTGCCGATCGCCCTAACTCACAATAAAAAACCAAACATTACCAAATTCACTTTTCTCTATACCTCTTGCAACAATCACAAATTATCTGAAATTATCTGTATCTATCAATGTTGCATCTGGCTTGAATATGCGGTTTAGATATCGATGACGTGACTTATGTAGTGCAAGTCTTTTTTTCCGAATTTTAGGGTAAGAGAGGCAGAACCTCCCGCTCTGCATTATCAGCCAGAGCATAATAACGAGAAAAAAATCACATTTATTTTGTACTTTTTATATGAATTAATAAGGTCATAAATACAATTTTGCGTTGTATATTGACTGAATAAAAATTTGCTTAAAAGGTATAATTTATAGTTTAAAATTTACATTGATTAGCAATTAGGGTATGTGACAATGTAGGGTAAATAATGTAGATTTTAAGTATGTTAAAATTGCGGAATATGAGTTATGATAGAAAGTTTGGCTGCAGCGCGCGGCTTAGTTGCCGGCGCAGCGTTTCTTTCGAGGAAAGCAAGATGCGCCTCGCTTTGACTCATTATTTTTTATGGTTTCTTTCGATGCGAAGTAAAAATAAACTTTTTTATTACGGATTTACTGTTTCTGCATTTGTTTGTTTATTTGTTTTTTTAGGCATGAGTGTCTTTTCTTTCGCGAGTTCGGCTCAAACCGAAAACAAATTTCTCTCCGCGCGGGAAAGCGATCCGATCGCAATGGGCTGGATGCAAGGTTTCCCAGCGCCCAAAGACAAGCAGTTGAAATTCGCCGACGGCTCGTTTTTCCAGTTTCCCGCCCTGCGCTGGAGCGTCGCGCACATGAACGAGTTCATGCCCGCCGTCAACGTTTCACGCGGACTGGGCGCGCCAGATCCGCTGCCTTACCGTCTCGATCCACGAATTGACTCGATCGCATTCCGCCCGCTGAATGCCACTAAAGACATGACATGGGAAGAATCGCTGTGGCAAAACTACACAGACGGCATTCTGGTTTTGCACCGAGGCTCGATCGTTTATGAAAAATACTTTGGTGCGCTGGCGGCCGACAACAAACACGCCGCGATGTCGGTGACGAAATCTCTCACCGGCACCTTGGGCGCAGTTTTGGTCGCCGAAGGCAAGCTGGACGAAAACAAGCGGGTAGCCGAATACATTCCCGAACTCAAAGACTCCGCCTTTGGCGACCAAAACTGCGCCAAGTGCTGGACATGACGACTGCGCTGCAATTCAGCGAAGAATACGCTAACCCCAAAGCCGAAATCTGGGAGTATTCCGGCGCCGGCAACCCGTTACCCAAACCCCAAGATTACAGCGGGCCCGTGGGCTACTACGCCGCGCTAAAAACGGTGAAAAAGGCCGGCATCCACGGCGAAGCTTTCGGCTATAAAACCCCCAACGCTGACTTCGCGGGCTGGCTGGTTGCCCGCGCCAGCGGCAAGTCGGTGGACGAACTTCTGGCCGATCGCGTGTGGAGCAAAATCGGCATGGAACAGGACGGCTACTATTCGGTGGACGAACTGGGTACTCCCTTCGCTGGTGGCGGCTACAACGCCGGTTTGCGCGATATGGCACGCTTTGGCGAGTTGATTCGCAACCAAGGCCGCTGGAAAGGCACGCAGGTTTTGCCCGCCCGCGCGATCGAAGATATCGCCGGCGGCGGCAGCAAAGCCGCTTTCGCCAAATCCGACCATCCCGAATTACCAGGCTGGTCTTATCGGGATATGTGGTGGAATACCGGAAACGCCCACGGCGCTTTTGCGGCGCGTGGCGTGCACGGACAAACGATTTATATTGACCCCGCAGCCGAAATGGTCATCGTGCGTTTCGCCTCCCATCCCATCGCTGGAAACAGCGCTAACGATTCGACTTCACTACCAGCTTACGAAGCTGTCGCCCGGTATTTGATCGGAGGAAATTAAGTTTATGCAGCCTACAACTCTTTTCGATTTGAGCGGCAAAGTCGCCATCGTCACCGGCGGCGGCAACGGCATCGGTGCAGCCTGTTGCCGGATGCTGGCTGATTTCGGTGCCACCGTGGTTATTGCCGATTTGAAAGTAGCGGACGCCCAAAAGGTTGCCGATGAGATTGGTGCCGGTGGCGGCAAAGCTTTGGCTGTGGAGTGCAACGTGCTCCGTGACGAAGATTTAATTGGTCTGGTGGAACGCACCATCGCCGAGTGTGGAAGCATTCATGTTCTGGTCAATAACGCTGGCGGCGGCGGTGCCGGCAAAGAAAGTCCGTTCGAGATTTCGCAGCAGCAGTTCGAGCGCCCCTTTCAACTCAATGTTTTCAGCGCGTGGCGACTGTCGCAACTCTGCGCGCCGCACATGAAAAAAGCGGGCTACGGTTCGATCGTCAATATGTCGTCGATGAGTTCCATCAACAAAAGCCCCGCCATCAGCGCCTACGCTGCTTCCAAAGCCGCCATCAATCACATGACGGCAAACCTGGCCTTCGACTACGGCCCGGTAATTCGCGTCAATGCCGTGGGCCCTGGAGCTGTCAGAACGGCCGCCTTGGCTTCGGTTCTGACTCCAGAGGTCGAAAAGCGAATGCTTGCCCATACTCCGCTTGAACGCTTGGGCGAGCCTGAAGACATCGCCGGAGCCGTTCTCTACTTTGCAGCCCCTGTATCTCAGTGGGTCAGCGGACAGGTGCTGTTCGTCAACGGCGGTGGCGTGCAGACGCTGGATTAAGCCTGTGCTCGCAACACTTCTCGGACACTGTACGGCTGGGATTTTATTTCGAGGCAAGTCGGTAAATGCTCGATCGATCGGCTTGCCAGCTCTTTGGTTGCGTCTTCAGGGGCGATCGCCCCTACTGGTGTTTATTATAAAAAAGATCCCTAATAATGCTGGCGTCTGTAGGTCAGGCAAAATGTCAATTCGGCAGCGCCCGATCGCCCCTTGACTCAATGCGCTACAATTATTAAGAAATCTTTAGTTAAATCCGTTTAACGTCTCGGACGCATTATGAGTCTTCCCATTCGCAACGTCGCCATCATTGCTCACGTCGATCACGGCAAAACCACCCTTGTAGACGCTCTCCTCAGACAGTCCGGGATCTTCCGCGAAGGGGAAGAAATCCCAGATTGCGTCATGGACTCCAACGACATCGAGCGCGAACGCGGCATTACCATCCTTTCCAAAAACACCTCCGTCAGGTACGGAGAAACCCTGATCAACATCGTCGATACCCCCGGACACGCGGACTTCGGCGGCGAAGTCGAACGAGTTCTCGGCATGGTTGACGGCTGTTTGCTGATCGTAGATGCCAACGAAGGCCCGATGCCGCAAACCCGGTTCGTACTCAAAAAAGCCCTAGAAAAAGGACTGCGCCCGATCGTATTTGTCAACAAGATCGATCGCGAGCGAGCCGACCCCCACAAAGCCGTCGATAAAGTTTTGGATCTGTTCCTCGAACTAGGTGCTGACGACGATCAGTGCGAATTTCCCTATCTCTTCGGTTCCGGCTTAAGCGGTTACGCCAAAAAACACCTCGAAGACGAAGGGGTAGATATGAAGCCCCTGTTTGAAGAAATCCTCGACCACGTACCACCCCCCGTAGGCGACCCCAACAAGCCACTACAACTGCAAGTAACCACCTTAGATTACTCAGAATACGTCGGTCGCATCGTCATCGGTCGCATCCACAACGGCACGATTAGAATTGGTCAACAAGCAGTCTTAATCACAGAAAGCGGCGCGCTTGTCAAATCAAAAATTACCAAATTGATGGGCTTTGAAGGCCTGAAGCGGATTGATATCCCAGAATCTTCTGCTGGTAATCTTGTCGCCGTTGCTGGTTTTGCTGATGCGTATATTGGCGAGACAATTACCTGCCCCAACGACCCGCAAGCGCTACCTTTAATCAAAGTAGACGAACCAACTTTGCAGATGACTTTCTCGGTGAACGATTCGCCGTTCTGCGGTCAAGAAGGTAGTTTGGTAACATCGCGACAAATTCGCGATCGGCTAATGCGAGAACTCCAAACCAACGTCGCCCTGCGCGTCGAAGAAACCGAATCTCCCGACAAATTCCTCGTATCCGGCCGTGGCGAACTCCACCTCGGAATCCTAATCGAAAATATGCGTCGCGAAGGATACGAATTCCAAGTATCCCAGCCCCAAGTAATCTTCCGCGAAGTCGGCGGTCGTCCCTGCGAACCTTTTGAATGTTTGGTGTTAGACGTACCCGAAGAAGCAGTCGGCGGCTGCATCGAACGCCTCGGTCAGCGGAAAGCAGAAATGCAAGATATGCACGTCAGCAGCACCGGTCGCACCCAAATCGAATTTTCAGTCCCCGCTCGCGGTTTGATTGGATTCCGAGGCGAGTTCATGCGCTTGACTCGCGGCGCTGGAATTATGAACCACAGCTTCCTCGACTATCGCCCCCTCGGTGGAGAAATTATCGCCCGTCGCAACGGAGTATTAATTTCCTTTGAAGAAGGAACTGCAACTACTTATTCACTGAAAAATGCTGAAGACCGTGGCGTATTTTTCATTACCCCTGGAACCAAGGTTTACAGAGGGATGATTATCGGAGAAAACAACCGAGATGAAGATATGGAGCTCAATATCTGCAAGTCGAAGCAGTTGACAAACCACCGCGCATCTGGCGGTGAAGAATTGGCGCAATTGCAAGCACCAGTCGATATGAGTTTGGAGCGCGCTTTGGAATACATCGGTCAGGATGAATTGGTGGAAGTAACACCGAAATCAATTCGCTTGCGGAAGCTGTCCAAGAAGTTGGTCAAACGCTAAAACAAATTAAGGGCTGGTAATTTTGCCAGCCCTTATTGTCAACTTCAAACTACTGTATTTAAAGACAATATTAATAATTGTAAACAACCGAGTAATTAGGAGAACCATCTAAATTTGATAAGCAATTAAGCAGATGGAACCATGAAAACCCCCGTTGAACTTAACTAATAATTGGTTAAATAATCCTTTCGGTGAACCATTTCAAGACATAAAAATAACTAATTGACTTTGCTTTGCAAGTACAAAGTCTTGTAGGAGAACGGATGTATTTCTCATTCACTCTTAAAGGGCTCATTATCCTAACGTTTATCAATAAAATTTATGCTGAAGAGAATTTATGTAAATAATTTTAGGTGCCTGGTTAATTTTGAATTGACAGTAGATAGCTTAAATCTCTTTCTGGGTTCAAATGGATCGGGCAAAACTACCGTTTTCGAGGTTTTAAGAAAACTACAGAAATTTATTTTAGGCGAGCAAGCTTTACAGCGAGAGTATAGGGTATCAGATTTGTTTGCACGCAAGGACTTAACTAGATGGCAAAAATCCGGCATTCAAAATTTTGAATTAGATATTCAAGGAAATGGTGGCATTTATAAATACACCCTAGAAATACAACATCAAGGAGAGTTTAAACCGCCTAGAATGCGTCTGGAAAGCTTGAATTTTGATGGACAATCTCTGTTTGATTTCTGGGTAGATGCAGAAGATAAAAGTAAGTCTTTAGGCCAAGCTAGACTATATAATGACGATCCAAATCGTGAAAGTGTTTACTTACCGTTTTTTGATGGGTCGCGTTCTGGCATTGGTTTTATTTACGAGAGACATGACAATCAAATGCTTACATGGTTCAAAAAACGGATTTCTAACTTTTTTATTGTACAGATCAATCCTTATATAATGGAATCAGAAAGCCTTAAGGAGGCAAGTTCACCTAACTGGGATATGTCAAATTATGCAGCTTGGTACAGCTATTTATCTCAAGAATCTCAAGGTAAAATCATTAAATTAACGCTGGAATTACAAAAGATTATCCCAGGATTTGATTCATTTCAAAATTCTAAATCCGGTGATGTTAGGATTTTGTCAGCATCTTTTACCCGTCCCAGCAAGGCTGCTTATAGGCTTAATGAATTATCGCACGGTCAAAAAGCTTTAATTGCTCTATACACCTTAATATATTGTTCTCCTGATGATAATTTTACTTTGTGTATTGATGAACCAGAAAATTTCCTGGCTTTACCGGAAATAAAACCTTGGTGGGGTAGGGTGATGGACTATTGTCTGGAAAATCAAGCACAAGTAATGTTAATTTCTCATCACCCCTCATTAATTAATTACTTAGCAAGCAATTCAGGTTATTGGTTTGAACGAAGAGATAATGAAGCTGTCCGCGTGCGGCGAATTACTGATACAGAAGAAGAAGGTTTATCAGTTGCTAAGCTTATAGAACTTGGATGGATTTATGACGACGAGTAGAGATGATTTACCAGAAGTAACTATTCTCTGTGAAGATATTGACCAAGAGCGATTTATCAGACAATATCTGATCTGCCGGGGCTTGGACGATCGCAAAATTAAAGACTTTGGCAATCCTAAAGGGAAAACAATTAAAAATAACAATGCTTTGATACTAAAGCATTATCCAGAGCTGATTAAAAGTTATAGAAGCCGTAAGTACAGAAATATTGCTGTAGTAGTAATGATTGATGCTGATGAAGATAGCTTGGACGATCGAATGCGTTCTTTAAATATAGCATTAGACGAAACAGCAGGTAATTTAAACAAAGATCCGCGACTGCCTAATGAGAAAGTTGCTATTTTTGTGCCCGCCCGAAATATTGAAACGTGGTTTTATTACATTAATAACAATATGGAAGGGCAAGAATGTAATGAAAATACTGATTATAAAGATAACAAAATGAGTGCAAAAGAGAGGATTGAACTAGCTGAAAGGGCGGCCAAAAAGTTGGCTAGAGAAATATGTCCTCAGGGAGTCGATCGCATTACTTTGCCTTCTCTCCGTTATGCGTGTACGGAGTTGCAACGGCTACAGTTGTAAAGAATGAGTTAGTTGATGTGACATGATGTTCTGTTATATCCCCGATTTCTTAAAGCCATCGAGTATCTGGGTTTTCTGTTTTGTTTAAGTTGTTCTACTTAGTTAATGATATAATATCAAACTTTCCTTTTTATAGAAAATGTTGCACCTAGTGACCCTAATGTACGATCGCGCGATCGACTAACCGCCACAATATGTTTTAATTTATATTTGAGCAAAATCCAAACAAAGCCAGCCATGAGTCCTAAATCAATAGCAGTAATCAACTTCAAAGGCGGTGTCGGAAAGACTACCGTCACTTGGAGTCTGGGAAATATTATATCCCAAGGAACCGACTTAGAAGTCTTGATGTTAGACTTAGATCCACAAATGTCGCTCACAGAGGCGATCGGGCTTAACGAAAATACAGGTCATTTAGATGATAAGTTTGGTAAGTGGTACGAAAAATCTCTGAAGCACAGACTCACAATTTACGACGCCCTCGAAGTCTTTAAAAAAGCCGGACAAAACTTTAAATTTCCAGTTGGTTTCGACACGATTTATCAGATTGACGAACAATTACATTTTATCCCTTCAGTTGAAGAACTGTATTGGTTGGATTTGGATGGATTTGAGGGAAAAAGTGTTAAAGACTTCATCCGCCAATTCAGCGGCAAAATCGCCAACTCTCCCAATCTCCCCAAATACGACTTGATGCTTTTTGACTGTTCGCCTTCTTTCAGTCTCCTCACCTATAGCGTACTCTCTTGCTGCGACTTAATATTAATTCCCGTCAATCCAGATTATTTTGGTTCTAGGGGATTGAGTTTAGTTTTAAACTCGCTCCAGAAACGGATTGAACCTTATCCGTTTCCCAAGATAGCAGTGTTTATGAATAAAGCTAAAACCTATGGAGGATTGCTGACAAATGAAGTTCAGTTTTATATGAGAGAAGTTAAAAGACTTTGCGCTGACATATCAAAAGACAATAACATAGAAGTGAGATTTTTGGAATCGACGATTCGGGAAAGCGTCGGGTTGAAACGGGCGATTAATGAGGGAGAACTGCCGCGAGAATTAGTTAGAGAGTTTGAGCAACTGTGGCGCGAGTGTGAGGCGTATCTGAAATGATTAAAAAAGAAATATTTGGTGCTAATGAGCAAGAAAGCGAGGGGTTAATTGATGAAATTGGCGAACTTAAGGAAATCTTGCGGGAGGTTTCCAAAAAATTAACCAGGATTGAGGCTCAAGTTAAGCGGGGCGTGCTTTCTGCTGGGTCTAAAAATTCGCAATTATCTACGGCTGCTGATGTGAATAAGCCTGCTAATTTATCGGCAGGAAATGTTTTAGAAGTTTATGAAGAACTGCGTTTGCAAGCTAAGAAGGGTCATGAATTAGAGGTGAGGCAAAAATTGTCGGCGATGAGTGCAACTGACTTGAATTTGATGTGTTGCGAGTTGGGGATGCCACCGAGTAGCAAGAATCCATCTCGAAAAAAAATGTTTGAGCTAATTATTGGTAGAATTAAACAGAGTTTGATGCTGTCGCGACATATCGATCGACAAACGCTTTAAAAATTAGTATCTGAATCAAAAAAATGGGTTTTAATTTGCCTTTCTAACTGGGATCTGGAATAGCATACACAATAAAAACGGCTCGTAGTGCGGACTGAATTCCGCTTTTATGCTGCTGCTTCAAGCCCGCACTAGGAACCTGGCTTAATGATTGTAATTGTTCGACTGGAGATGATATTAGAGCGTTTCCGATATAACGTTGCTCAAATTGGAGCCGATGCAATAATCTTTTTCTCCTTTAATTGGTCGTGAACTTCCAACTCATGTCCCTCAAGTTCCAAGTGTTTTTCATCCTGCACTTGTTTGTCAATTTTGGGCAACTTTAAAATCGCCCCCGCCAAAACCCAGTAATACACTGACACTGGATCTACATCCAGCGGATAGTATTGAGGATTGATCGTAATAAATCCCACAAAAACCCAAAAACTAGCTCCGTAACTCCGCAAATTTTTGTCTTTCACAGCACGGTAAGCTCGAAAAGTTAGAAAAGCTAAGTGTAAAAGCATGATTTGAAAAGCAATCATTCCCGGATAACCTAGTTCGTACATCAATTTAGGTTGGAAAGTCTCAATTAGCTGCGTGAAACCAAAGATCCGCGTTGAATTAGTAGCTCGTCCCAAACCTCTACCGAGAGGTTTGTCAATGATAAAATTGTGGCTCTGCTCGAACTGATTAAACAGAAATTGCTGCGGCGGTGCAGCATTCCAGCGGTCAACAAAACTCTCCCACCGCTGTTCGACAACTCCCGGATTAGTTGCTGCACCGAAAAACAGCAGAATTGCCAATCCTGCACCGATGGGAATAAATCGTTTGAAATTAACAAATTGACCCGTGAGAACGAGCAGGATAGCGGTGGTAACTGGAACCATAACTAAAGCTGCTCTTTGACCAGAAATAACTGCATTAGTAAATACTAATGCCATGCCAAATAAACCGATAACTCGCCACCAGAATGAAGGATCGCAAAAGGCTGAAGCAAAGGTTAAAAAAGCATTAGAAATTAAAAACCAAGCCCACTGCCAAGGGGCTACAAAAGTTCCCGGTAAGCGGATAAACTTGACTTCGGGACTGAATACCAGAGAACCTCCGACAAAACATCTAGCTTGCAGCGTGGCTTTATATAATTCTTCTCCGGTCATTCCTCTGGTGCCGGCGCACTTGCCACTTTGCAGCAACAGGTATTGAATCAAACCGAGAAGACAGCAGGCGATCGCCAAAACTACGTGCATTCTACCAAAAAATACCAAATCCTTTTTAGTGCGGATCAGATAATAGGTACAAGCAATCAGCGGTATGTAACCTATCAATACTTTTAAGCCGAGAATTGCTTGCAGAATGGGTTTGTCGCCCTTCATCGGGTTGAGCTGCATTTCCCCGTTGACAAAAATTAAAGTCAGCATTGCCATCATCAACAGGATGCTGAAGGTTGAAAGCATTTCTTTCGGAATAAACAGGGGTAACTGTTTCTTTTTGCAGCTTTGAATGAGGCCGATGAGAGCGGGTATGTAGAAAGCATCTTTGGCTACTTGAAATGCAGCATTCCCGCCGCCAATTGCGTAAGTAATTGTACCGCTAAAAGGGAGGTAAATTAGAAAACTCCACAAAGCTTGACGGGGGTATTTGTAGGAAAACTGCAAAATGGCTACAGCAACGCCTCCTGCAATCGCAATCTTAGGGCGCGCTACGAATAACAGGGGGATGCTGACAGCAGCGCTGACCAGGCAGCAAATGACGATCGCCTGTACTAATTCATTGCGCTTTTTTGAAGTTTTGCGTTTTTGTGCGGCTACTTCTTTTTTGCTGAGTGCTGTTGTTTTTTCGCTGTGCTTGTGTTTGGATTTTTTGGATTTGCGCTTGGTTTTCAACATAACTTCTAGAAGGGATTTATGTAGAAGGCTGAAGGCACTCTGATGTAATTAAAGTCGGCGACCCTCTCACAAGAGCCGCCGCTCTCCAAAACCGTGCGTGAAAATTTCTCTTCACACGGCTCCTCAATGACTCGGTGATTGTCACTCATACCGCGTTACCAACATATCCTCTTTCCAGAACCATTCTGTGTGTGAGGGTGGCTTAGGTTTAGCACTTTTACAGCTAGATTTTGTACCCAGACTGCCATCTGTTGCAGTCTTTGTATCGTGGCAATGTCTGTGAAGTAAGTCCCAGTTGTCATAAGAATCCTTTCCACCTTTTGATTTAGGAATTCTGTGGTCAACTTCCATGACATCTTCGTCTCGAAAATGTAATCCGCAGTGAGAACATTTACCCTTTTGAATCTTAAGAAGTGTGGCCACTCTTTTGGGACTTTCAGGGTGTTTTCCCATTCTTGTACTCCAATACACCAGGTTTCCGTCGTATGGTGACGATTCGCCTTTAACTTTGGCATGGTCTATGATTTTTATTTGACCATGTTTACGTAACCGGAGAGGGTTAATCCCTTCTTCCCTGGTTGCGAATACCCAGTGATCATTGCCTATGGTTTGCCAGTATTTATTTGACACCCATGTTTTCGATTTTTTCGGATGGCGATGATTTGCCCAAGCTCTGAGTTTTTGATACACCAAGGAGTCTAATTTATAGAAGACTTTACTACTTGGAACCGTTCGGTAATAGTGAGCCCACCCTATGATTAGAGGATTCAACCTCTTAATTAAATGTGATTGAGACTTAACTGTGTGGATGTCTATTATTCTTGCGATTTCTTTGAGGTGTATTTTAACTTTTGCTGAGCTTGGGGTGATGATTGTGCTGAAACCCAGTAGTTCACCTTGGGGATTTTTCCCGCTAGTGTATTTGCCAGAGGGATATTGCCTGACTTTAAACCCCAGGAAATCAAATCCTGGAGACTGCCATTCATGGCTGCTCATTGTGTGAGCTATCCTTGTTTTACTAATTTTTAGCTCCAAACCCATGCCTTTTAACCATTCAGAGATAATCTCTTTACACTTTTGAACAACAGTTAAGTCTTCGTGGAGAATTACGAAGTCATCGGCGTATCTTATTAAGGATATGCTTTTACATTTCTGTTGCCAGCTTATTTGCCCTTTTCCTTTTGGCTTTTTGATGTCCAAGGTTTTGGCAAATTCCTTAATTCGATGTTCCATCCCGTGGAGAGCTATATTAGCCAGTAGTGGAGAAATGACTCCACCCTGTGGCGTACCCTCAAGTGTTGGAAACAACTGCTGTCCGTCCATCACCCCTGCTCGGAGCCATGCCCTGATTTGGCGGCACAAAAGCGGGAATGTATTTAATTTTTTAAGCAGCGCTTCATGGTCGATTTTGTCGAAGCATTTGGCGATGTCGGCATCTAGCACATATTTGTGCTTATACCTAATCGCATTAAATATTGCCCCGATAGCATCTTGGCACGAGCGTCCAGGTCTGAACCCGTATTGGTTCGGTTCAAAACGCGCTTCCCATTCTGGTTAAGCGTGCCAGTTTAACAAGCGCCTGCAATGCCCGGTCTTTCATTGTCGGGATTCCTAAAGGTCGCTTCTCTTCTGTACCAGGCTTGGGAATCCATACTCGCCTGGTCGGGCTGACCTTTGTACTCAGGTTTATATTACCTATTAGGTCAAGGCGTTGCTTTGGGGTTAGTGATTTGACACCATCCACACCTGCCGTCTTTTTTCCTTTGTTATCCTGAGTAACCCTACGAACCGCTAAGCATTTTGCAGCCCAGGATTTCATCAATAACTTTTGGAGTCTACGAAGTGCCTTCATATCACCACGATTGGCGGCTTGATAGATTCTTTTCTGCAACTTGAACACGACTTTTTCCAGCTTTCGCCAGGGAGTCTTGTTCCATTCATACATCGGTTTTACCGTGCTCATGACTTTTACATTGCTACTGGAGACTCTATCTTCCCAGACACCGTGGGTCTGTCTGCATATCTCCCTCGTTACAGCGGAGCTTTCGCTTTTGACCCAATCTCTCCTTGCCGTTGCATACGGTTAGCACCTACTCTGAAAATCGACTTTTTCAGAGAGCAAACGGTAGGTTATTTCGTTCCTGTTCGTCTTTGTTTAGAGTTTTTAGGGTGGTACTTTCCACCGGGTTTATTACAGAGTGCTTGGTTGGTCAAGCCAGTAATTGCCAACCCTGTGGTAAATTGAGGGTGAAGTCCCTTTATTACCAATCCTTGCCCTTTTGGGACTCAAGCGCGTATCAACCTGTTTCGCTGGTTTTCTCTCACGATGGTTCGGATGTACCTTTGCTTTCGCTACCCATAAACTCCTGCTCGGCGGGATTCTAGAATAAGTTTTCCAGTTGCCGCCTTTTCACCCCGCTTTACGGATTGATAGCTAGTCGCTACCGTAGGGGTGATGCTTTCACCGCAACACCAGCGGGATGGGACTTGAACAGTGTTCTCACCCACAAGACGAACAAGTTGTCATCTAACAAGGGATTAAAGTGCGAACTCAATCCATATTGGATTACCTTGTTAGAGCCTGAATTCCCCCCATTTCTTGGTTTTTTCAGAACGAAACGCACACTGGAGCGGGATGTGTAGCATTTCTCATAAAGATGAGGTGCCGCTGGGCATAGGGCATACCTCACCACGCTTGACAACGGCTATAGAACGTAGAATTAATAGAATCAAAAATATTTTGGTAAGTGTGGTTATTTATTCTTAAAGCCGATCGCGCGCCAAAAGATCGATCGCGATTGTGCGCGTGACTGGGGCGGGCTTAACTGACACTCGCGACCTTGTAAAATATGACTGCTGCATCATCTATAGGGTATCGCGTGAGAACCCCGGTCAATAAGCCGGGGATGAAACGCAGTTGTAGCCTTTAGGCTGCGAGTGTTGCAAATTATTTATTTCTCTGTTCTTCGATATATTTTCTCACAGTTTCGGTTGAAACGTTGCCAACACTACCGACAAAATAAGTGGGAGTCCACAAAGTAGGCAATTTCAACAATTCAGGAAACTCTTTCCTCAAGTAACTCGAAGCCCTGCCTTTGACTCTCTGCATGACAAAGCTAGCAGAATCAGTCGGCTTAACGTTAACCAATAAATGTACGCGACCTGGCATAATCTCCAAAGCAATAATCTTCCATCTGTTTTCAGTCACTACCTCAAAAATAATTTCTTGCAGCCGTTCCGCGATTTTGCCTACCAGGACGGCTTGACGGCGTTTCGGGATAAAAACAAAGTGCATATTGATCAATACTTCGGACAGTTTTTAAGCAGCAAGAGTACCATAGGATAGGACTGACGAGAGGTTAGGGTGATTTAAAAT